>JBBSOH010000059.1:0-17185 GCA_038259945.1 Acidimicrobiales bacterium | reverse complement strand
CGCGTGGACGCACACGTCGGGGGAACCGATGCCGGTGACGACATAGGTGGTCTGCAGACGGCTCGCCCCGAGTCGGGTGTCGCCATCGCGAGCTGCGATCGCGAGTGCGATCGCAGCCAGAGGTGCTCCTTCCAGCACGGCCTCGAGAATGTCGTAGGCCACCGAATAGAGCCGACGCGGGGTGATCGTCGAGATCCACCCGGGTCCGTGTTCGTCGACGTAGCCGACCGGCAGAACGTCACATGGTTCGAGTTCACCGCTGCGCGACACGAACGTGATCGGAAACGGAAGGGGCCGGTCGTACACGGGCGCCCCACCGACCTGACCGAACGACTCGACCAACTGCTCGAAGCTGTCCGGACTGACGAGTTGACGAGCCGTCATCCCGACGAGTTCTTCCGCCGAGTATCCCGCGATCCCGTCGATCGCCCCACGCGCTTCGAGGATTCGTCCGGCCGGATCGATCCGGATCACCAAGCTCCGCAGGTTGCTCAACAGGAGTCCGTCGTCCACGGTGACAGTTTCGACAGCTTCAGCGCCTTCCCGAGCTTGCAAGCGCGATCTTGACGATGAATTGAGGAAGCAACGCGGCTCGTGGTTCACGCGTCGTTCACGGGACCTGACGAAGGTCGATCGCATGATGCGACGCACCGCCCTCGTCCTCGCCAGCGCCACGGTGATCACCGCGACCGCTGGGATCGGAGCCACGATCGTGCGGGGTCAGTCGACGTCTGGCGAGACCGTGTTCGTCCCGATCGTCCCGTGCCGCCTGGTCGACACCCGACCAGCCACCAACACCGGTCCGCGATCGACGAAGGTCGGTCCCGACGAGACCGTTGCATTCAACGCTCACGACGGCAACGACGCCGACTCGACCTGTGCGATCCCGGCCACCGCCACAGCCGTGGCCGCCAACGTGACGGTGATCCAGCCGACCGAACGCAGCTTCCTCACCCTCTGGCCCGCTGACGCACCCAACCCCGGTACCTCGAACCTCAACTACGTGGGCGGGCAGGCGCCGACGCCGAACGCGGCGAACATCCCGATCGCCCCGAACGGAGCCTTCAACGTCTTCAACGCATTCGGCGAGACACACTTCGCGATCGACGTGAACGGCTACTTCCAGCCCTCGTCTGCGGTGGGCGCTGTGGGGCCAGCCGGTGCTGACGGTCCCGATGGCAGCAACGGCGCGGCGAACAGGATCAGCGACGAGGCCATCGCCCGCAACGCCTGGTACGAGAACCCGGGAGCGGCGGCAACGATCCCCAACGCGGACGCCCCGGTCGGCATCGCCACCGACGGGACCCACGTCTTCGTCACGAACCCGTTCGACGACAGCGTGAACGTGATCGACCCCGTCACGAACGTGGTCATCAGGAAGATCCCGGTCGGAGCGGGGCCGTCGGGCATCATCTTCGACGGCGACTCGCTCTTCGTGTCGCACGCCCTCGACGACACGCTGGTCGAGATCGATCCGGTGACCTACACGAAGGCGCCGCCGCTCGATCTCGGCGCAGGTCTGGGCTCGGTCGGCCTGGCGGCCGCTCGAGGGAGGATCTACGTGGCACATCGAGCGACCGGGCAGATCTCGGTCGTGGATGCGTCGACGATGACGCTCCTGACCACGATCAACGGTTTCGGTGAACTCTTCGACGTCGAGTACGACGGCAGATACGTCTTCGCGACCGAGGGATCGGTCGGGACGGGCAAGGTGAACGTGATCGATCCGGCCACCAACACCGTCGTCGGTTCGCCGATCTCCACCGGACGCCAGCCACAGGGACTCGCACACACGGGAACGGCGCTCTACGTCGCCAACACGAACCAGAACACGATCTCGGTGATCGACCCCGTCAGGCTGACGACGCTGGCAACCGTCACCCTCGGCTTCTCTCCGGTCGACGTCGCCTACGACGGCAAGTACATCTACGTCGTGGACAACGCCGGCGGCGCAGTGAACGTGCTCGACCTCAAGCTGAATCTGATCGCCGGACGCCCGATCCCGGTCGGCCTGAATCCGAACCGAATCGTGTTCGACGGCACCAACCTCTTCGTGACGAACTTCGGGGACGGCACGGTGTCCAAGATCCTCCCGATCTGAAGGCGACGGCGAACGGACGACATCGGCGTGCCCCGGGTCCATGTCGGGGTCGGGCACACCGGTGGACGTCGGGGCGGTCGTCGTCACGGTGGCAATCGACCGGCCCTCCTCCACACTGGACGTCATGGCAACCACTCCCGTGACCGAGGACCAGGTCATCGACGCACTGCGTCCCGTCGAAGACCCCGAGCTGCACCGATCGATCGTGGATCTCGGCATGTTGAAGGCCGTCCAGATCCGTGAGGACGGCGTCGTCGGTGTCCTCGTGGCGCTCACCGTCCCCGGCTGCCCACTCAAGGGCGAGATCACCAAGCGGGTGTCCGAGGCGGCCACCGAACTCGACGGTGTGGAGTCGATCGACCTCGAGTTCACGGTGATGACCGACGAGGAACGCGAGAACGTCCGCAAGATGGTGCACGGGAGCGCCGGTGCTTCGGCCGGCTCGAACCAGGCCCACGGGCACGCCGAGGGTCGGGAGATCCCGTTCGCGAAGACCGGCTCCAAGACCCGCCCGTTGCTGATCTCGTCGGGCAAGGGCGGCGTCGGCAAGTCCACCGTCACCACCAACATCGCAGTCGCACTCGCACAGCAGGGCTACTCCGTCGGCATCATCGACGCCGACATCTACGGTTACTCGATCCCGCGCATGCTCGGCACCGACCGGGACCCGGTGGTCATCGACGAGATGCTGCTGCCGCCCGAGATGTGGGGCGTTCGCTGCATCTCGATCGGATACTTCGTGCCACAGGGCCAGGCCATCATCTGGCGTGGGCCGATGCTGCACAAGGCGCTCGAGCAGTTCCTCACCGACGTGTTCTGGGACGAGCCCGACTTCATCCTCATCGACATGCCGCCGGGCACCGGCGACATCGCGCTGTCGTTGTCGCAGTACCTGCCACGCGGCGAGGTGTACGTCGTGACCACGCCGCAGCCCGCTGCACAGAAGGTCGCCGCCATGTCGGCGGCGATGGCCGAGAAGGTCAACCTGCCCGTGCGCGGCATCATCGAGAACATGTCGTGGTTCACGGGCGACGACGGCAAGCGGTACGAACTGTTCGGTTCCGGCGGCGGCCAGGAACTCGCCGACGACCTCGGCGTGCCACTGCTCGGCAAACTGCCGCTCGTCCAGGCGACACGCCAAGGTGGCGACGACGGCAAGCCGATCACCGCGGTCGACCCGGAGTCGGAGACAGCCAAGGCGTTCCACGAGATCGCCCGCCAGATCGCCGTCGACATGAAGCCGAAGAAGATCTACTCCGACGCCCTCAAGGTGATCTGAGTTCGGAAATGGGATTGCTGGGACCTCGACGGCGGGACTGACTACTCCGCAGTTCGTGTCTGCGGGAGGTGGTTCATCGCTTCCATGCGGATGCGGGCGGCCTGGTTGCGCAACCCGGTCGCCGTCGGATCGTCGCCCATCAGTTCGGCCGTGTCGGCGAGTTCCGCCAGTCGGTCCGCCGCAACGGCGAGTCGATCGGCATCGTTCACGTCGTGACCTCCTTCTCGTTGGCGGCAGTCGACACGGCCGCATCCTGCCCGCCGTCGGCACCGATTCCCACTCGTGGCGAGGCGGTACTGTCGGCACCGACATGATCGCTGCCCAGCCGCACTCCTCGAGCACACCACGGGTCGCCGCCTTCGACCGATGGATCCGCACTCGCTTCATCGACCTGAACACACGACTCGAAGATCTGTACGCAACTCAGGAGAACCGATCCCAGGTCGACGGCGTGGGGAATGACCTGAAGGCGACTCTCCTCGACGAAGGGCGCGACCTGATCGTCCCGTTGATCGAGGAGGGCAACACCGACGAGGGATTCGACCGGGCGTTCGAGTTGCTCGGCAACGTCGGGTACTACATGGCCGCGTGCCGTCGCCACGAGATCACCGAACCGTCTCGTGAGCGCACGTCGCCGCTCGTCGAAGCATCGACGCTCGCACTCCACCTCGGTGCGTCGCTCGGGACCGCACCGCGGTTCGTCACCAGCCACATGGAGACGTACAACCGCGCGGTGAACGGCGTCTACCGCACGTTCACCCACGCGCCGGCGGAGAAGCTCTTCCTCGACCACAACACACGTGGGGCGTTCGCCTACATGCGCGCGGCCGACGCGCTCGGTCGAATCCACCCGATGGGCGTGTCCCACCCGGCCACGCTCGACCTGCTCGTGAACGCTCGCGATGCCCTCCGTGATGCGTACGAGATGAACGTCGTGCTCGAGAAGACCCTCGACGTCGACGACTTCTTCTTCCGCGTCCGGCCGTACTACAAGCCGTACCGGGTCGGATCGCAGGAGTACCGCGGTGCCAACGCCGGCGACTTCGCCGCGTTCAACCAGATCGACATGCTGCTCGGCCTGTGCAGCCCGACCGACCCGTCCTACAGCCAGGTCGTGGTCGAGAAGTTCCCCTACCTCACACCCGACGAACAGCGACGACTGCACGAGTCGTTCCGCCACCCCAACGTGCTCGACGCACTGCTCGCCCAGTCCGAACATGCCGACGAGGACTGGTTCAGGCTCCATGCGGCGGCATTCCTGGAGGTGTGTGAAGCCCACGGCCGCGCCGCCGAGCACCATCACGAGCGACTCGTCGTCGGATTCATCCAACGGCCGGCGGAGAAGATCCCCGCCGAGCACCTCGACGGCCTGACCGCCAGCGGCCCGCCGCTCGACGTTCTCCTCCGCGCCCTGCGCGGGCTGGTGGACCGTCGCATGGCCCTGGCTCGCGATGACATCCCGACCCGCCACGACGACATCGCGACCCTCCGTGGACTGATCTCATGACCGACCCCCACGTGCCGACGACCGGCGCCTCCGACCTGCACGAGATCGCTCCAACGGAGCGGTTCGCCGATCGATTCGTCGAGCACGACGGCACCTACCTGTTGAGTCACTCGATCGGTCTGCCGGTGGCGGGATCGCGCGACGTCGCAGCCGGATACTTCGACACGTGGGAGCACCACACCGCCGACGCCTGGCCACGCTGGCTCGACGGGATCGAGGCCTTCCGCGCCACCCTCGCAGCGCTGCTCGGTGCGAACGCACACGAGATCTGTCCGCAGAGCAACGTGTCGAGCGGGCTCACCAAACTCCTCGACTCGCTGCACCACGAGTTCGACACACCGACCGTCCTGATCAGCGAGGATGCCTTCCCGTCGCTGGGCTTCGTCTGCGAGCGATCGGGCTACGACGTCCGCTACATCCCCGCAGCCGCCGACGTCTGCTACCCCGACGTGTGGCGTGAGCACCTCCGTGGCGTCGACCTGGCCATCCTCACCCATGTGCACTCGAACACCGGCGTGTGCGTCCCGGTGCCCGACATCGCTTCGGCCGTACGCAACGCTGGCGCACTGGCGGTGGTCGACGTGGCGCAGTCCGTCGGCATCATCCCGATCGACCTCGCCGACTGGGAGCGTCACGGCGTCGGGGCGGTCGTCGGCTCGTGCGTCAAGTGGACGAGTGGCGGGCCCGGTGCCGGGTGGCTGTGGGTGTCGGAGCCGCTGCTGCCCCGGTGTCGGCCGACCGACGTCGGCTGGTTCTCCCACGAGGCGCCGTTCGAGTTCGACATCCACGACTACCGCGATGCCCCCGATGCACTCCGGTTCTGGGGCGGCAGTCCGACCGTTCTTCCGTTCCTCGTGGCTGCTCACTCGGTCGCCACCATCGACTCGATCGGCGTCGGCACGATCCGCGAGCACAACCTCGCTCTCACCGACCACCTCGTCGAGATCCTCGGCGCCCGCGTGACCAGCCCTCACGACCGCGCTCGCCGGAGCGGAACGGCCATCGTGCGCGCCGATACCGCCATGGTGGACCGCTTGGCAGAACACGGCATCGGTGTCGACCACCGCTCCGCCGGCATCCGCGTCTCGCCGCACGTCCACACGACTCTGCGCGACCTGGACGTCCTGGTCGACCTCCTCGACAGCAACTGACGGGGTTCGCTCGCCGACCACCGGGGTGTTTGCGTCCAATGGGGTGTTTCCGTCAGGGTTTTCCGGAACGAAACACCCCGACGGGAACGCACACACCGCATTCGTCCGACGCTCGTTCGATCTGGCACGGTGAGCGGATGGAACTGAAGGATCAGGTCGTCGTGGTCACGGGTGGCGGATCGGGGATCGGTGAGGCGATCGCTCACGCTGCCCACTCCGAAGGCGCGAGCCACGTCGTGGTGGTCGACCTCGACGGCGAACAGGCCCGACGGGTCGCCGCCGATCTCGGCGAGCGGGCGTCGGCGTCGACCGTCGACGTGAGCGACGAGACGGCGATCATCGCTCTCGTCGAGTCGACGGAGGCCGCTCACGGTCCGATCGGAGCCTTCGTCTCGAATGCCGGATTCGTCACCGTCGCCGGGTTGGAGGACTCGAATGCGGCGATCCAGAAGATGTGGGACGTCCACTGCATGGCCCACATCTATGCAGCCCGCGCCGTGGTGCCGTCGATGATCGCGAACGGTGGCGGCTACCTGTTGAACACGGCCTCCGCCGCCGGCCTCCTCAGCCAGATCGGTTCGATGAGCTACTCGATCACCAAGGCGGCCGCCGTGTCGCTCGGCGAGTGGTTGGCGATCACCCACCACCATCAGGGAATCCGGGTCTCGGTGCTCTGCCCGCAAGCGGTGCGCACGAACATCGTCACCAACAGCCCCGACTTCGTCGACGGCGGATCAGGCGACGCCGGCGACTTCGACAGTGGCGTCGCCGCCGGCGACGGCGTCCTCGAACCCGACGACGTGGCCCGGCTCTGCATCGACGCGATGCGTGACGAGCGCTTCCTCGTTCTCCCCCACCCCGACGTCGCCACCTATGCGGAACGCAAGGGCGCCGACCGTGACCGGTGGCTTGCCGGGATGCGCCGATTTCAATCTGCACTCCACACAGATGGCCCGCTCCCCGGCGACGCGATGGCCCCCAAGCTCTGACGTGAGCGACGCCGTGCCGGCCTCCTCCCTTCCAGACCTCGAGGCGCGTCGTGAGTGAGACCTCCGAGCCGAGCGTCGACTCGGGCGGGCCGAACGATCCTCCACCGTTACTGGGTGCGTATGCGGCCAAGCAATGCCCGGTGCGACTCTTCCGCACGTACGACAGGACCGAGACCGCAGTCGCTGCTCCTCCCGACGAGGACCTCCAGCGTCTCTTCGACGACGGCATCGCATTCGAGGACTTCGTGGTCGCCGAGATCGTGGCGCTGCACCGGCCCGGTGACGTGGTGGTGATCCCCGGCCGCGACGAACTGGACCATGCGGCCCGGCGCGACCTGACGGGGCGCGCACTCGAAGCGGCGACACCCGTGATCTGCGGAGCCCTGATGGAACCCGACCTCGATGGCAGACGGCTCGGCGAGATCGACGTCCTCCTGGCGACCGGCCGAACGGTGAGCACGTCGGGCAAGCCCGAGTACCGGGCCGTCGACGTCAAGTCCCACCGATGCACCACCACGTCGGCATCCGATGCAGCCGTCGCAACCGCGTATGACGCCGCTGACGACGCCGCTGGACCCGACGGCGCAGTCACCGCCCGGAACGATCCGGAGGTGGTCGACCTGAATCTGGTCGAGCCGTCGCCGGTGGTCGGATTCGCAGCGAAGTACCGCGAGGACGACTGCCTGCAGTTGGCTCACTATCACCGACTGCTCCAGGCGACGGGGCACGCCGAACCCGACGACTCGACACACGACGTGCGTGGCGGGATCATCGGCTCCGAAGGTGTGCTCGCCTGGTTCGATCTGCAGCGACCGAAGTGGGCGACCCTCACCCCGCAGATCGTCAGCGCTGTCGAAGGTGGTGGCGGCGGCGAATCGATCGGCTATCACCGTCGGAGCCACTCGACGAAGCGGACCACGCTCGACCGCTACGACTTCGAGTTCGCCTTTCGCGTGAGGGTCGTCGACGCGGCCCGGGAGCGGACCGACCGCGGCATCGATCCGATCGTCCATCCGGTGAAGGTGGCCGAGTGCGAGAAGTGCGACTGGCGTGACGTGTGCGACGCAGACCTCCGTGCAGGCGACGACGTCAGCCTGGTGAAGAGCGTCGGGTATCAGGAGTGGCGGGTCCATCGGTTCATGGGCGTCACGACGTGCACGCAGCTCGCCGAACTCGATCCCGACGAGGCCGTCGAGCGGTACGCCCGCACTCCGATCAAGGAAAAGGCGCTGCGCGCCCAGATCGACGAGGCGAAGTCAGCCGTGGCCGGGAAACCGATCGTTCGTCCGACGTGGGACGAACGCGAGATGCCTCGTGGCGACCTCGAGATCGACCTCGACATGGAGAACGACGACCATGTCTACCTGTGGGGTGCATTCCTGGCCAGGGTCCCGGAGGGGTGGCCGCAGTCTGCGCGCACGTACGTTCCGTTCGTGTCGTTCGAACCGCTCGACGATGTCGGAGAGCATGCGCTCGCCGCCGAGATGTGGGACTGGCTGCTCGGCCTCGTCGACCGTGCCGACGATGAGGGTCTCGCGGCTCGGGTGTACTCCTACAGCAGCGTCGAGACGACCAAGCTGCGCCGGATCATCCCGTCGGAGCGCTTCGAGGAGGTCGTGGATTCGGACCGATGGGTCGACCTGCACCCGTTGATGAAGAAGAAGTTCTGGAGCAACGAGGGCCACGGGTTGAAGGTCACGGCCGCCGCCTCCGGATTCGGCTGGCGCGACGACGATCCCGGCGGGTTCGCCAGCATGGCCTGGTACCGCAACGCGATGGCCGGTATCGAGCGCGACGCGAACATCGCGCGGATCCTCGCCTACAACGAGGACGACTGCCGCGCCACCGCTGCGCTCCGCGACCCGATCGAGTGACTCGATCTGGACGCGTTCGGACTCCTCGGTCGTCCGGCTCGTAGGTTGTCCGGGTGGAGATCGTGGCGAAGTACCGCTTCGAGCGGATGATCCGAGAGGCACTCGACGACCTCCCCGACGAGTTGCACCATGTGCTCGACAACGTCGTCGTGCAGGTGGTCGATCGGCATCCCGACGAACCCACCCTGCTCGGCCTGTACGAGGGCGTGCCGCACACCGAGCGGACCGGGCAGGAGGGGCCCGACATCGTCTCGATCTACCGGCTCGCGCTGTGCGAGATGTGCGACGACCTCGACGACCTGATGGACGAGGTGTACGTGACGGTGATCCACGAGGTCGCACATGCGGCAGGCATCGACGACGACCGCCTCCACGAACTCGGCTGGGGTTGATGGCCGACACCGATCGGGGCCTGATCGCCGTGGCGATCGCCCCCGACGTCGGAGCGGCGATCGTGGGATCCGACGGGCGAGTCGAGACCTTCGGTGCTCGCGAGGCATCGCAGCGGCTGCGGGCGATCGAAGCAGAGGGGGTTCGCTGGACCTGGTGGAACAAGGAGACGTGCACCGAACTGGCCTCGATGGGGATCGAGCCATCGAAGTGCTGGGATCTGTCCGCCGTCCACCGGTTGATCGTCGGTGGGTGGCGCAGCGGTCCTGAGCGGGTGTGGGCGTCCGCCCGGGGGCTGGACACCGCAACCATCCCGACACTGCAGCCGGTCGACCTCTTCACGCAAGCGTTCGACTCGGGCGACGCCGAGGACCCGGTCGGCCTCGACGGACATCTCCGACCCGAGTGGGTGCAGGGAGGATGGTCGGAGTCACTCGACCGACTGGCCCGATGGGCGGGTCTCGTCGCCGACGTGCAGCGCGTGCAGGTGGGGCAGCTCGTTGCTCGCCGCGGTGGCGAGTCCGAGGCGGCGCATCGTCATCGCCACGTGACGGCGCTGTCGGAATCGGCAGCCGAGATCGTGTGCACCGAACTCGAAGTCCACGGCCTGCCGTTCGACCGCAGGGTGGGTGAGCAGATCGTCGCCGGGTTCGTGGGACGACGCCCTGTCGATGCCGCCGACGAGCGGGCGGTGCTCAGCGAACTCGATGCGCCGGTGCTGACGCACCTGCCGCCCGACGCCGTGGTCGACCTGCGCAGCCCCGATCAGGTCAAGTCGCTGCTGCGGCGCGCCGGCATCGAGGTCCCCGACACGCGGGCGTGGAGGCTCGAAGCACTCCGTGCGGAGCAACCGATCGTCGACGCGCTGCTCACATGGCGGCGCGCCGAACGGATCCGCACGACCTTCGGCTACCCCTGGATGGACGACAACATCGGTGCCGACGGCCGCCTGCGTGGCCGCTGGTCGGGATCGGACGGCGCAGCAGGCCGGATGACCGCCACGGCAGGACTGCACAACATGCCGTCCGAGATGCGTCCGGCGGTCGCAGCCGAGCCGGGCCACGTCTTCGTACGCGCCGACCTCGGCCAGATCGAGCCGCGTGTGCTCGCTGCGGTGTCGGGCGACGCGCGACTCGCAGCAGCCACGCAGGAGGACGACATGTACGCACCCGTGGCCCAGCGCCTGCGAGTGAAGCGCGAGATCGCGAAGGTCGCGGTGCTCGGTGCCATGTACGGCCAGACCACGGGCAGAGGCGCCGAGGCCCTCCACGGTCTGGAACGCGAGTACCCGGTGGCGATGGGGCACCTCCGATCGGCCGACGAAGCAGCGCAGGGCGGTCACGACCTGTGGACCTATGGCGGGCGTCGCATCACGATGTCGGGCAACCTGGTCGAGGGGATGAGCGACGGCGACGCCCGATCACGAGCCGCGGCCCGTGGCCGTTACGGTCGCAACGCCATCGTGCAGGGCGCCGCAGCAGAGTTCTTCAAGACGTGGGCGGTGCTGGTGCGACTGCGCAGTCGGCCGTTCGGAGCGCGGATCGTGCTGTGTCTGCACGACGAACTCGTCGTGCACACCCCGGTCGCAGTCGCCGACGAGGTGCGCAACGTGGTCGACACCTGCCTCCAGGAGGCAGCGGTCCGATGGGCGCCGCCCACCGACTTGCCGGTCCGATTCGTCGCCGACACCAGCATCATCGAACGCTGGTCCCAGGCCAAGTGAGCGTCGGATCGAACGGCGAAGCGCCCCGATGTCGCTTCGCATCGGACCCGAGCGGATGGCGGGGCACCGGCCGACCGGATAGCTTCGCGGCGGTGAGCGACGACGGCCTGCCTCCACCTCCCCCGTCGGCACGCGATGCCCCCGTCAGCGCGTCGGCTCCGACCCGCAGTTCCTCGGCAATTCCGCCGCCACCACCGCCCACTCTCACGGCTCCACCCGGCTACGTGGCGTTCCGGAATGCTCCGACCCCCGTGGGCCAGTTGAAGCGCGTCGGCGGCTTCGCGAAATGGGCGATGATCGCCACCGCTGCGTCCGGGATCGTCGACGTCGTCGCCGCGATCGTCCTCCTCCCGGTCCTGGACAAGGCATCGGGGTTCCTCGAAGGCACCGTGACCGCCGAAGAATTCGACGATGCCTACCTGTCCAGCCAGTTGTTGTCGACCCTGGGGGCCGTGGTCGGCCTGACCGCAGGAGTCTTCACCATCCTGTGGATGTTCCGGGTCGCCTCCAACCTGCGCGTGTACTCCCGTCGCACCACCTTCAGCCCGGTGTTCGCGATCTTCGGCTGGCTCCTCCCGCCCTTCCTGTTCGTGCTGCCACTCCTCGTGCTGCGCGAACTGTGGAAGGCGAGCGACCCGGAGACGCCGGCCGGGGACGAGGGCTGGCGCACCCAGCGCGTCGACCCACTGCTCTACGTCTGGTTCCTTCTCTACGGCATCGTCGGCGGGGTCATCCAGGCGATCGTCGCCGTGTCGACGGTCTCCTCGCTGCTCGACAGCGGGCTCTCGACCAGCGACAGCACTCGTGTCACCGCCGAATCGCTAAATTCCGGCGGGATCCTCCCGATCGTGTCCGCCGGGGTCGCCCTGATCGCTGCCGCGCTGTGGGTCCTGTTCGTTAAGCGGTTGACCGCTCGCCACGTTCGACTGACCGGCGAGACCTGACCGGACAGCGACGACCGACGAGAGCCGACAGGGAACATCGCACCGTGGGAAAGCCCGACACCATCTACCTCGTACGCCACGCCAAGGCCGGCGAACGCCGTCTGTGGACCGAGGACGACGTCGATCGACCGCTCAGCAAGCGGGGGTGGAAGCAGTCCGAAGCGGTGGCCCGGAGACTCGCTGCGCACGGGGCCACCACGCTCTGGTCCAGCTCGTACGTCCGCTGCATGCAGACGCTCGAGCCGCTGGGACGATTGATCGGCGCCGAGGTCCGGCCCGAACCCCGCTTGTTCGAGGACGAACCGTTCGAGCCGGTGCTCGACCTGCTCAGTGAGGTGGAGAACGGTGCGGTGCTGTGCAGCCACGGCGACATCATCCCGGCCACGATCCGGGCGCTCCACCGGCGCGGCATGCACCTCGACACCCCTGCCGACTGGGGCAAGGCCAGCACCTGGGTCCTGCGACGCAAGGGCTCGAAGATCACCAAGGGGAAGGTGTGGCCGGCGCCGTGCTGAACACGGTTCGTCGTGGCGACCTGGCTGCCACAACTCTGTAGCGCGTTCGGTTGACGACACCGTTGCCGACGACACCGTTGTCGATGACGACGGTGAACTCGACGTGGTGGTTCCCGACACGCTCGCAGGGGAGAAGGTCGCCTTCTTCTCGAACTACCCGGAGCTGGTCGATCTGCGCGACTTCATCCTCGCCAACACCGAGTTCTGACCGGACCCGACCCCGTACGGGACGCCGACGTCCAGTCACCCGACGTGCGGACCCGGCTTGCGATCCTGCGCAACAAGAGCGAGCGTGAGTTCCGAGAGCCGTTCCGGTCGAATGTCAATCTGGGTTGACAATTTCGATTGCGGCGTCAACCCAGGTTGACATTTCGACGATCGGGCTGCCGGACTCCCCACGAGGACCATTCGAACCGGCCGACTTCGGTCGTGACGACCGGCCGATCGCACGCACCCGACTGCCGCCGCCGATTGTGCGCGCCGGCGCAATCCGCTCTCGACGCCTCTACTCGGACGCAGCGGCGCGGATCCGTTCGGCGAACGGAGCGACGATCGCATCGATCTCGGACGGCGGGTTCAACGCCTCGCACTGATCCACGAACGGCAGGGCGGTGTCCGCGTCGTCGTTGAAGTTGAACTCGATGATCGCCACGAAGCAGTACGGGTCGGGGAACGTCGGGTCCATCGTGATCGCCTGGTTCAGCGCGAGCAGGCTGATCTCGAGTTGACGCGGGTCGACCTCACCTGCGCCGGCAGCCTGACGGGCGAGGAAGAACGTCGTCCACCCCACGTATGCCCGTGCCTCGGCATTGGAGTTGCCGCGGTCGATCTCCTCCTGGTCGGCTCGGACGAACAGTTCCTGCGCAAGGACGAACTCGCCCTGGTTCAGCGCTGCACGCGCATTGGCAAGCGTGGTGCGGGTGTCGTCACCGGGCGTGAAGCCGGTGATCTGGTCGTCGATGCCGCGCTCGCCGAAGGCGGAGGCCAGAGCGGCGCCGATGGCGATCGCGAAGGCCACAGCCACGAGCGACATGGCGATGAGGCGCTTCCAGTTGCGCGGTGGCTTCGGCGCGAGGGCTCGGCGGCCGTCGTCGATCTGGCGCAGGACCGACGCGGCTCGAACGGTGTAGCCGTTCCTCAACGTCTCGTAGTCGACCTCGTCGACATCGCCGGCGACATGCTCGTTCTCGAGGTCCTTCAGCGACCGGAGAAGGTAGCGGCGCTCCTCCTCCAGTTCGGCGAGTCGGTCGAGACGCTGCCCCGACCGGATCGTCGACGGCGTGTCCGCGGTCATCGCCCGCTTCCTTCGCCCGCGTCCTCGTCCACGTCTGCAGCGAGCGCCGCGTCGACCAGGGCGCGGTCGTCGTCGGTTGGGTCGGCGAGGCCTGCTGCTTCGGCTCGCCAGCGCCGGAAGGCGACGATCAAGCCGGTCATGCCGAGCACGAAACCGGCAGCCGGCAGCGCCCACACCAGTGCATCGAGGCCCGAAGCCCGCGGCACGAGGAGCAGTTCAGCCTCGAAACGGTTGTCGACGAAGCTGAGGATCTCGTCATCGGACAGTTCGTTGGCTCGAACGAGCGACTCGACCTGGTTGCGGATGTTGCGCGACGAGTTGTTCTGCGACTCGAAGACGCTCTCGCCATCACAGACCGGGCATGCGATGCGCTGCGTGATGTCGTCGACCCGGTCCTCTGGTGACTGCGGCCCACTCGACCGGGTCGACCCGACGGCGAGGAACGCCACGACGACCACCAGCATCAGCGCCCAGCCCGGCCACGACTTGAGCCTGCTGTTGATCGATCGGTTCACTGGATGCCCTCGCGGATCTGCTGGATGGTGATGCTCAGGGCCTCAGCCGTGACCTCACCCTGGAAGCGGGCCTGCACCACGCCGCGGGGGTCGATGATCCACGTCTCGGGAACCTGCGCCACTCCGAACGCGACCGTGATCTGGTCACCGTCGGAGTAGATCGCCGGCCAGTCACCGCCTTCGCGTTCGAAGAACGCCTCGACGTTGGAGCGGGTGTCGCCGGTGACCACCGAGTAGAACTCTGCCCCCTGGGCTCCGAGCCCGGCCTGCTGATCGACGAAATCGACGAGTTCGGGATGCTCGGCGATGCACGGGATGCACGACGACTGGAAGAAGTTCAGCACCACCCAACTGCCTTTGCGTCGCGACAGGTCGAAAGGCGTTCCGTCGTCGAGTTCGCCCACTGCCTCGGGAGCGGGCTTGCCGAGCAACGGGGAGTCGCCCTTGGGCGCCGGCGCGTTCGGATCGGCTCCGATGAACAGCACCACGAGGCCGATCAGAACAACGGCGATCCCCAGTGCGATGAACGGCGCGAGCCGACCGCCGGAACGACGTCCCGTCGGAACGGCGTCGTCGGAGCTGTCGGAATCACCGCTGGATGCTTCGCTGCCGGCCAAGAGATCCTCACTCATGCGCGATACCGGCGCTTCCACTCGTCGGGACAACTTTCGAGACACCCCAGGGTGGCGTTCCACGGGTCATTGCGTTCACCGGCCGTCACGTTCACTCGTCGTCGACGGAATCGGCGGTGACGAGTTCCTCGGAATCGCGAACGATCGGCGGTCCGTCGACCGAAATGGGAGCGGAGACGGCGTCCGTGGCCTTGCGTCGCTTCGAACCGGGGAAGGCGGCGAGCAACGTGCCGACGGCCATGATCACCCCGCCGATCCAGAGCCAGAGGATCATCGGCTTGACGAACACGCGGATCACCGCGATGGAGTCGCCGGGCTCGGCGCCCGGTTCCAGCGTGAGGTACACGTCCTTCGCAAGGCCGGTCCGCACCGACGGGGTCCCGACGGTGATTCCCTGGTTGAGGTAGGTGGTCATGGCCGGGCTGTAGACCTGTTCGCCGTCGAGCAGGACGTTCGCCTTCAGGACCCGCTCGCTCTCGGCCTCGTTGGTCTCGACGGTCACCGATTCCAGTGCGAAGGTGTGCGTGCCCCACTCGACGACCTCGTCGGTGTCGAGTTCGAGCGTGGCGGAGTGCGTGAAGCTGTTGGACGCAGCGAGCGCGACGGCGATCATGATCACCCCGAGGTGCACGACCATGCCGCCGTTGGCACGTCCGACGAAACCGCGCCAACCCTGGCGGCGGGTGGCGAGCACGATCTGACGGAGCGCCGCACCAGCGGCGAACCCGCCCAGGGCGAACGCCACCAGGGGCGCCCAGCCGGTCGCTCCGACGGCGACCGAGAACACGAGCGCGCCGACGCCGCACCAGGCGGGCCAGAACAGGCGGGTCGAGAGAAGTTCCTGGCTGGCCTTGCGCCACGGGAGCACCGGTGCGATGGCCATGAGGAACAGCATGACGATGCCGATCGGCATCGACAGTCGATCGAAGTACGGCGCACCGACGACGGTCCGCCGATCCTGCAGCGCTTCCACGAGCAGAGGGAAGACGGTGCCGAGTAGCACGATGAACGCGAACACGGTGAACAGGACGTTGTTCGCCAAGAACGCGCCTTCCCGGCTGAGCGGGGAGTCGATCGAACCGGGCGAGCGGAGTCGGTCGCCACGCCAGGCGATGAGGGCGAGGGAGACGACGGCGATCACGACGAAACCGGAGAGCAACCACGTGCCGACCGGCCCGTCACCGAATGCGTGGACCGAGTTGATCACTCCGGAGCGGGTGAGGAACGTGCCGAGGATGGTGAGCGCGAACGTGGAGATCAGCAGGCTGAGATTCCACACCCGCAGCATGCCGCGACGTTCCTGCACGAGCACGGAGTGGATGTAGGCGGTTCCGGTGAGCCACGGCAACAGCGAGGCGTTCTCGACGGGGTCCCACGCCCACACGCCGGACCAGCCGAGCACCTCGTAGCTCCACCAGCCACCCAGCAGGATGCCGATCGACAGGAACGCCCAGGAGAACAGCGCCCAGCGGCGGGTCTCCATCAGCCAACCCTCTCCGAGTCGGCCGGTGATCAGCGCGGCGATCGCAAAGGCGAACGGCACGGTGAAGCCGACGTAACCGAGGTAGAGGATCGGAGGATGGAACAGGACGAGGATGTGGTTCTGCAGCAGCGGGTTCGGGCCGGGTCCGTTGAAGTCCGAGGCAACGGGGACACCCGCCTGGAAGGCATCGGCGGGACCGAAGCTGAGCACTGCGAAGAATGCGGTGACGACGAACATCACCATCAGCGCCCAGCCGACGAGTTCGTCGTCGCTGCGCTTGCGGAACCGCCAGGCCACGGCGCCGGTGAAGCCGGCGAGCGTGACGCCCCACAGCAGGATCGAGCCTTCGAGGGCCGACCACATCGCGGCGACGTTGTAGAGCACCGGCGTGTCGCCCGAACCGACCTGTTGGATGTATGCGATCGAGTAGTCGCGTGTGATCAACGCCCGCTGCATCATGATCACCGAGAGGATCGAACCCGCAGCGGCGAGCCATGCGTAGCGCGGCGCCTGCTTCAGCAGTCGGCGGTCCTTCTGCCACACGCCGAGGACGATGGTGAGCGCCCCGATCACCGACGCCGCCAGCATCAACAGCAACCCACCTCGCCCGAGCGCCGAGTTCAGAGACGCCGCGATCATCGTGATGTCTCCTCGAGACAGACGGAGGTGTGGCAGGGGTCTGACCCACTCCACACCACGACGAGCACGGTGTCGGACACCTGCCCGGCGCCAAGTCCTCGAGCTTCGAGATGCCGACACCGACAAAGTCGTTGACGACCACGCCGAGG
>JBBSOH010000058.1:0-17630 GCA_038259945.1 Acidimicrobiales bacterium | reverse complement strand
TCGCCGACCTTGAGGTTGTTGAGGAACTGGTCGCGGGTCTCCTTCTGGTTCTCTTCCAGGTAGGCGCGACGGGACAGGACCACGTTGTTGCGGTTCTTGTCGAGTTCGATGATCTTCGCGTGGACCTGCGTCCCGATGTACGGGGCGAGGTCACGGACGCGACGCAGTTCGACGAGCGATGCGGGCAGGAAGCCGCGGAGACCGATGTCGACGATGAGGCCGCCCTTGACGACTTCGATGACGGGACCGGAGACGACTTCGTCGGCTTCCTTCTTGGCCTCGATGTCGCCCCAGGCACGCTCGTACTGCGCACGCTTCTTGGAGAGGACGAGACGTCCCTCCTTGTCCTCCTTGGTGAGGACGAGCGCTTCGATCACTTCGCCGATCTCGACGACTTCGGACGGATCGACGTCGTTGCGGATGCTCAGCTCGCGGCTGGGGATGACGCCTTCGCTCTTGTAGCCGATGTCGAGGAGGACTTCGTCCTTGTCGATCTTGACGACGGTGCCGTTGACCATCTGGCCGTCCTCGACCTCGACCATGGTGTCGGCGATGGCGTCTTCGAAGGACATGCCGAGGTCATCGGAGATGATCTGGCGCGGGGTGTAGTTGCCCTCTTCGTCGAAGGTGCCGAACCCGGTGTCGGCGGCGGCGGCCGGAGTGGCCTCAGGGTTCTCTTCGATGGTGTCAGGGGCGATGGAAGTATCGGTCAAGGGAATCGGCTTTCGGAAACGGATCGATGAGCGCAGGTTCATGGGAACAGGCGCGCGTCTCAGGTCGAGAACGCAACCGACGATGGTACCAGCCTCGGTTCCGATCCCGACCCGAGTGCCCCCACACCCCGTCCGGTGAGTCTCCGTCGCCCAGAGCCCGACCCAGCCTCACCGCAAGGGTCGAGCCCAACGGTTCGGTGAGGCTTCGTCGCCCCGAGCCCGACCCAGCCTCACCGACCGGCCGCAACGGAAGGATCAGCCGCGGTACACGCCGGCGACCCGTCCGCCGCTGCGCCAGTACACGTTGCGTTCGCGGTCGAGGAGACCCTCGTCGACCAGGTGGCGCCGCAGCGTGGACCAGTCGGGGTTGAACCCTCCGAGGATCGAGTTGACCTCGCGTTCGGCGTAGTGCTTGCCGATGTCGAACTCCAGCGCCAGACGTTCCAGCACGACCAACCGCTTGGCCCTCGAGGTCGGCACCGACGTCAACGTCCGACCTTCGAAGTACCGCGACAACACGTGACGCTCCTCGTCGGTCATGCCGAAACCGATGGCCGGATCCATCGGGAGATCCGGATCGACCAGATCGGCGGCGATCGAACGCAGCATCTCCACGACGAGGCGGTGACCCCCTTCGGACAGCTCGACCAAGCCCGACGCGTCGAGCGCAGCGAGTGCCTCGAGGATCCGCCGTCGCTCGATCCCGGTGGCGTCGACCAACCCCTCGGTCGTGGCCACGCCTCCAACCAGCGCGCCGGCGACTGCGAGTCGGTCCGTGTCGAGCAGGGTCTTCAATCGTTCGACAGGGCTCACATCCCTCAGTGAATCAGGCGACCGGTCGAACGCTCGGTGTCCGTGCCGCTGCCGATGCGTGCTTTCGATCTCTCATCCGTCGTCGCCATACATCTCGTCGGCACCCATCTCGTCGCTGTTCGTCGCGGTCCGATCCGATGCGCCACGGTCCGGTTCGACGAGTACCTCGGGGTCGTCGTACAGCATGAACTCGGCGGGGGTCGGGCACTCGAGGACAGTCGACCACTCGTCGAGTTCGTCCCGACGGATCGAGCGGGCACCCCACCGACCTTCCAGATCGCGCTGCTCGATCCGGCGCCACAACTCGTCGAGCGACGCCGAGAGGTACCGCAGTTCGACCTCGGCACCCACCGCACGCGCCGACTCTCGCAGGACGTCGCGTTCGTAGAGGGTCCACGACCCCCATTCGATGATCACGTGTCGTCCCTCCGCCAGGAGGCTCGATGCGATCTGCGCCTGGCAGGCCTCGATCGTCGCCCGCGCGTCGCCGTCCCACAGGTCGATACCCGCAGCGATCATCCATTCGTCGGGGCACATCCGTACGGCAGGCAGCAGATCGGCGAGCCGGCGGGACAGGGTGGTCTTGCCGCTCCCCGGCAACCCCACGACGATCGTCATCCTCGCCACGGACGGAGTCCTGATCTGCTCCCGGCATCCCCTGATCTCTCGACGACCACTTCGACATCGTCGCAGAACTCGTTCCCGACGTTCACTCCGGTTTCGGCTGCACCACCGCCCGGTGCTCGCCGCCCGTTGCTCCGCTCTCCAGCACGTCGCTTCGCCGCGCGAAGCTGGGGACCTGCAGTCGATGGAAGGTGACACCAGGGACATGACCAGCGAGATCAGAAATCCGGCGATCGCGACGGGGCCCACTGACCCGCCGTTGCTCGACACCACCATCGGCGCGGCGCTGAGTCGGACCGTGAGCGAACACGGCGATCGAGAGGCGCTCGTGTCCTGCCATCAGGGGATTCGGTGGACCTACGACGAGTTCGCCGACCAGGTCCGCAGGCTCGCTGCAGGCTTCGTCGCAGCTGGACTCGAACCAGGTGACCGGGTCGGGCTGTGGAGCCCGAACCATGCCGAGTGGACCCTCGTCCAGTTCGCCACCGCCCACGTCGGCATCATCCTCGTCAACATCAACCCTGCGTATCGGACCCACGAGTTGTCATACGCGCTCGACCAGTCCGGCTGTCGCTGGCTGATCGCCGCACCCACCTTCAAGTCCTCCGACTATCGAGCCATGACCGAGCAGGTTCGTGCAGAGGTGCCCACGCTCGAACGGGCGGTCTTCTTCTGGGACGACGACTGGGTGGAACTCTTCGTCGACGACGCCGATGCGATGCAACGCGCGGACGAGCGATCACGCGACCTCTCCCCCGACGATGCGATCAACATCCAGTACACGTCGGGAACGACCGGCTTCCCGAAGGGAGCGACGCTCACCCACCGGAACATCCTGAACAACGGCTACTTCGTCGCCACACTCCAGCAACTCGGGCCGGGCGATCGGCTGTGCATCCCCGTTCCCTTCTACCACTGCTTCGGCATGGTGATGGGCAACCTCGGCTGCATCTCGACCGGCGCCACCATGGTGATCCCCGGCGACGCCTTCGATCCGTCCGTGGTGCTGCGAGCAGTTCAGGACGAACGCTGCACGTCGCTGTACGGGGTGCCGACGATGTTCATCGCCGAAATGGCGCTCCCCGACTTCGACGACTACGACCTGTCGTCACTGCGGACGGGCGTGATGGCCGGGTCGTTGTGCCCGATCGAGGTGATGCGCGGCTGCATCGACAAGATGAACATGGCCGACGTCGGGATCTGTTACGGCATGACCGAGACCTCGCCGGTGTCCACCCAGACTCTGCCGGGTGACACGATCGAACACCGGACCGAATCGGTCGGTGTGGTCCACCCGCACGTCGAGATCCGGGTGTGCGACCCTGCCACCGGTGACACGATCGCCCGCGGCGAGACCGGCGAGTTCTGTACGCGCGGATACTCGGTGATGCAGGGGTACTGGAACGACCCGGACAAGACCGACGCTGCGATCGACGCCGACGGGTGGATGCACACCGGCGACCTCGCCGTGATGGATGACGACGGCTACGTCAACATCGTCGGGCGGATCAAGGACATGGTGATCCGCGGCGGCGAGAACATCTACCCCCGGGAGGTCGAGGAGTTCCTCTACACGCATCCGGCCGTGCAGGACGTCCAGGTGATCGGCGTGCCGGATGCCAGGTACGGCGAGGAGTTGATGGCGTGGATCAAGCCGAAGCCCGGTGAGTCGATCGACGTCGAGGAGATGCGGTCGTTCTGCGCCGGCAGGATCGCGCACTACAAGGTGCCCCGCTACCTGCGGCTGGCCGACGAGTTCCCGATGACCGTCACCGGAAAGATCCGCAAGATCGAGATGCGCGAGACGTCGATCACCGAACTCGGCCTCGGCAGCATCGCCGACGCCGGTGGTTCGTAGCCGATCAGAGGGTCAGGACTCGATCAGGGTCACGATGTCCGGATGTGCGGCCGCCAGACCGTTGTCGAAGGTGGCGAGCCGGCCCTCGTGCCGCCTCGCAAGCGCGACGAGGTGAAAGTCGGTCACTTGGCGATGCCCGATCACACCCCTCATCGAGTCGACCGTCGGACGAATCGTGTCCTCCCAGTACTCGTGACCGTGGCGGGCCGAGATGATGCCGATCGCAGCCAACGCATCGGCGACCTCACCCGCCCCACGAAGGGTCATGCGGATGAATGCCAACTCGGTGATCGCGCACGTTGCGACCCCCGCGTTCGATGACAACCACCGTTGGGCAGCGTCATGATGGACGTGCCCGGGGTCGCCCAAAGCGATCACGACGTTCGAGTCGAGCAGATGCTTCACCATTCGTCCTCGAGCGACCTGACGTCGTCGGTCGTGATGATGCGACCCGAGCGGATCAGTGGCCACCCGGTCTCGGGGTGCAGCTCGATCGACGAGGAACGATCACCGCCGTCCAGCGCCTTGCCGACGAGCTCCGCCACGACGGCACTCAGTGATGTTCGCCGGTCGCGTGCCAGAGCAGACACGCGGTCGTGCACGTCGGAAGGCAGATCGACGGTGGTTCGCATTTTTACATCATAGCATCAGTGATGCACAGGTGCTGACGCCACCTTCCTGGCAACGACCAAGAACTCAGCGGTGTCGGCCGTCGCCGCTTCGAATCCGTACGCGCCCGGCTCGACGCTGCTGATGCTGACCACCTCGAGCCCGGTCGCCGCGCACAGCAGCCGCAATTCACGGGGCGTGTAGCAACCGGTCCACAGGTCGACCGTCCTCTTCTCACCGGTCTCCGACCTGATCTCGGTCTCCTCGTGATTGACACCGGTGTCGGCATCGAAGTCGGCGCCCTCCCAGTGCTTCACCACGAAGTACGCACTGAATGCACTCAGCGCGAGGCGACCGCCGGGGCGCAACGAGCGAGTCATCCCGTCGATCACCGTTGCGTCCTCGCCGCTCGCCGTCATCAACCCGAAGGCCCCCTGACACAGGCAGATCACGCCGTCGAACTCGGCATCGAAGGTGAGCGAACGTGCATCCATCCGCTCGAACGTTGCGCCGTCGGGAGCGCCGTCGTTCGCGATCTCCACGAAACGCTCGCTGATGTCGACGCCGTGGACGGCGATGCCACGGCTTGCGAGTTCGTACGCATGGCGACCCGGGCCACAGCCGACGTCGAGCACCCGGTCGCCGGCGGACAGACCGAGTGCGTCGACGATGTGGTCGACCTCCTGCGCCGTGCCCTTGGTGAACGAGTACCGCAGGTACGCCTCACCCATGTGGTCGGCCAGATCCTCGAACCAGTGATCGCGACCTTTCCCGTCCGTCATCGATCCCACCTCGACGTTCGCGTGAGGTTCGTGCGGTCCGCAGCCGCAACAACCTCACGCCAACGAGAACCGAGCAGAAGTGAGCCCGGTGTCATCGGCTCAGCCCTTGGCGGAGGCCCAGGTGGAGCCCCAGCTCACGTTCACCTCGAGGGGCACGTCGAGTTCGGCGGCGTCGTGCATCAATTGGATCACGAGGTCGCCGATCTCCTGCTTCTCCTCGGGCGGCACCTCGACGAGCACCTCGTCATGGACCTGCAGGATCAGTTCGCTCTCCACACCCGGTTGGCTCAGCGCGTCGTCGATCCGCACGAGCGCAACCTTGAAGATGTCGGCCGCGAGACCTTGGATGCCGGCATTCATCGCCTGGCGCTCCCCTGCCTGTCGCACCCGGAAGTTCGAGTTCATCAGCTCCGGAATCGGGCGTCGCCGACCGAAGAGGGTCTCGGTGTACCCACGCTCACGCGCCGCCTCGACCGTGTCGTCCATGTACTGCTTGACGTTCGGGAACGCGACGAAGTAGGCGTCGAGGATCGGCGCGGCCTCGTCGACCGGGATGTTCAACCGTTGCGCGAGGCCATAGGCCTCCATGCCGTAGGCGAGCCCGTAGGAGACCATCTTCGCCTTGGACCGCTGGTCGACCGTGACGGCGTCGGGCTCGACAGAGAACACCCGGGAGGCTGTGGCGTTGTGAATGTCCTGGCCGGTGTTGAACGCTTCGAGCAGGCCCGAGTCCTGCGCGAGGTGAGCGATACAGCGCAGTTCGATCTGGTTGTAGTCGGCCACCAGCAACTCGGTCCCGGGGGACGCCACGAAGGCACGCCGGAACAGTCGACCCTCCTCGGACCGGACCGGGATGTTGTGCAGATTCGGCTTGTCCGACGAGAGGCGCCCGGTGCGCGCCACCGTCTGGTTGAACGTGGCGTGGATCCGCCCGTCGGCCGCCACCTCCTGGAGCAGACCCTTGCCGTACGTGCCGCGCAGCTTCTCCACTTCGCGGTGACGCCGCAGCGGTGCGAGGAACTCGGGCCACTCGTGTTCGAGCTTCTCCAATGTGGCGGCGTCGGTCGACGGCCCCGTTTTGGTCTTCTTGATCGGTGTGAGCCCCTTGGCGTCGTACAGCAACTCACGCAGCTGCTTTGGCGAGTTCAGGTTGAGGTCGGGCATGTCCGCAACCTCGCGGAGTTCGACCACGAGCGACTCGACCTCGGCGGTGAGCTTGTCGTTCAGCCCCTGCAACTCGTCGATGTCGACGGCGATGCCGATGTGCTCCATCTTCGCGAGCACCATCACCAGCGGGTTCTCGATGGTCTCGTAGAGCTTCGTCATGCCCTGCGCATCCAGGCTCGCGCGGATCGGATCGACGAGGTGGTGGACGGCGAGGGCATCGCGTCCGGCCAGGTCCGC
The DNA here is from genome assembly GCA_038259945.1 of Acidimicrobiales bacterium. Taxonomy (GTDB): domain Bacteria; phylum Actinomycetota; class Acidimicrobiia; order Acidimicrobiales; family Ilumatobacteraceae; genus Ilumatobacter_A. The sequence goes on along the minus strand of JBBSOH010000058.1, from coordinate 10,827 downwards.
GTCGGTGAGCGACGTGCCGTCGAGGTCGAGTTGGCCGGAACCGGCGGCGTCCGATGGCCGAGCCCACTGCGTGTACTTCTCGATCAGGTCGGGCAGGTCGTAGCGCGCTTCGGCCGGATCGATCAGATAGGCGGCGATCGCTGTGTCGAGTGCGATGCCGTCGAGCGAGCATCCCATGCCGAGCAGCGAACGCATCAGTGGCTTGATGTTGTGACCACGCACGTCGGAGTGCGCGGCGATCGCATCCTGCACCGCTGATTCGGCGAGCAGACGCGCCGGGATCCATGCGACGTCGGCCGACTCCGCGTCCGTCACGACGGCCAGCCCGACGAGGTCGGTTCGACCCGGATCGCCGGTCCAGGTCGCTGCCACGTCGAGCGCGGCCACTCCCTCGATCGCAGCGACGGCGTCGCCGACCGACTCCATCTCGGTGACCTCGGCCACCAACTCCTGCTGCTCGTCCTGCGGACCGAGGTCGACGGCGGCTCCCATCCCGTTGATCGCAGCGGTGATGCGACCCGACAGCGCTCGGAACTCGAGGAACTCGAACAGACGCTTCATCTCCGCGCCATTCGGCTTCGGGACCAGGTCGTCGAAGTCGACGGACTCGACCGGCGCGTCATGACGGAGTTGCATCAGGTCGAGGTTCTTGCGTGCCCGCTCCTCGTTCTCGACGAGGTTCTGCTTCAGCTTCGGAGTCTGGTCGTCGACATTGGCGAAGATGCCATCGAGCCCGCCGTACTTGTTGATCAGCTTCGCTGCGGTCTTCTCCCCCACCCCGGGTACTCCAGGCAGGTTGTCGGAGTTGTCGCCGCGCAGCGCTGCGTACTGGACGTACATCTCGGGGGTGACGCCGGTCTTCTCCTCGATGCCTGCCTCGTCGTACAGCGCGTAGTCGCTCACGCCGCGCTTGTTGTACATCACCTTGACGTCGGTGGCGTCGTCGACGAGTTGGTAGCTGTCGCGGTCGCCGGTGACGATGATGACCTCCTTGCCGCGTGCGGTCAGCTCGTCGACCGCCGTGGCGATGAGGTCATCGGCTTCCCATCCCGCCACGTCGATCGTCTGGATGCCGACCGCTTCGAGCACCTCGCGTACGAGGCCCATCTGCTGGCGCAGGATGTCGGGAGCCGCGTCGCGCTGCGCCTTGTAGGTCGGTTCGGCCTCGTGACGGAACGTCGGCTCGGGCCGGTCGAACGCCACGAGGATGCCTTCGGGCTTCTGCTCGTCGAGCACGTAGGCGAGCATCGACGTGAAGCCGAACACCGCGTTGGTGACCTGTCCGCTGGCGGTGGCCATGTCGGTCGGGAGGGCGAAGAATGCTCGGTAGGTGAGCGAGTTCCCGTCGACGAGAAGGTGGGTTCCCACGGTCAACTCCGTTCGTGTTGGTCGGTGTCGAGGTGCGGATCTGACCCGAACCTCGAAATCAGTCGGTCTGTGGGCGCAGTGAGCCGTCGAGGATGCGGTCGGCGATGTCACGCATTCGGGTGCGCTCGGCCATCGCCGTCTTCTGGATGAAGGCGAATGCGTCGGCTTCGGACAGCGACATTTCGTCCATCAGCAGGCCTTTGGCGCGGTCGGTGACCTTGCGCGATTCGAGTTGCTCGCCGAGCGTGTCGACCTCGCCGGCCAGTGCCTGCAACTCTCGGAAGCGTCCCATGGCGACCTCGATCGCCGGGATCAGGTCGCTCTTCTGGAACGGCTTGACGAGGAATGCGAGTGCTCCCGCATCACGGGCCTCCTCGACCACTTCGCGCTGACTGAACGCAGTCAGCATCAGCACACCGCACAGACGCTCGGCGTTGATCGTGCGTGCGGCTTCCAAACCATCGGCGCCCGGCATCTTGATGTCGAGAATCGCCAGGTCGGGCGTGGTCTCACGGATCAGGTCGACGACGGTGTCACCACGCCCGGTCTCACCGACCACCACGTAGCCCTCTTCCTCCAGCGTCTCGCGCAGATCCATCCGGATGATGGCTTCGTCTTCGGCGATCACGACTCGCAAGGGCATGGGAGTGTTATAGCGCCATTCGGGCGCACGACCCCGGACGAGGCGTCACCGGGAGGCGGTCAACTCGTCGAGCAACTCGTCCTGGCGACGTTCCAGGTCGGCGATCTCGGCGACGACGCGGTCCCGGTTGCGGCGGTGTGCGTCTGCGTGTTCCTGCGCCCGCCGTGCGTCACGCGAGACGCCCGTGTTGTCGGCGACGATTGCTCGCACGGCCATGTCCTCGGCCTCGTCGCGCAGCATGCGCGCCTGTTCGTCGATCGTTCCCAGTTCCGCACGCAACGACGTCAGGCGCTTGGAACCCTTTGCCAGCTTGCGCGTGATCGATCGCTTCGACACGACGAGCATCGTAGAACCAGCCGACCCGTCAGCCCCGAACCCCGTCGCTCCAGCTCTGAACCAGAACGGCGAGGTCGCATCCGAGCATGCGGGACGTTGGGCAGGCGGTATCGTTCGGTCGGCACGCCCCGGTAGCCCAATTGGCAGAGGCAACGGTCTCAAACACCGTCCAGTGTCGGTTCAAGTCCGACCCGGGGTACGACAGAGCAATGGCGTCACCACCCGCGCGGCCCCCTCGGCGCCACCTCGGGGGTTACCGCGCGGTAAGGGTTCGACGCCCCGATCCCTCGTCTAGATTCGGCGATCATGCTCGCTTTCATCTTTCCCGGTCAGGGATCGCAACGCCCGGGAATGGGTCGCCCCTGGCAGGACCACGAGAGCTGGGAACTCGTCGACGAAGCGTCCGACGTCGCCGGCCGAGACATCGCCTCCCTGCTGTGTGATGCCGACGCCGAGGAGTTGAAGGACACCCGCAACGCTCAGCTCACCACGTTCGTGTCGAGCCTGATGGTGCTCGACGCCGTGCAACGCATCGGGATCGACGCCAGCTTCTGCGCCGGCCACAGCCTCGGCGAGTACACGGCCCTCACCGCCACCGGTGCACTCGGCTTCGACGAGGGCATCCAACTGGTGTCCGAGCGTGCGGCTGCGATGCACGATGCCGGGCTTGCCCAGCCGGGCACCATGGCGGCGGTGCTGGGTCTCGACGACGACCAAGTGGTCGTGGCCTGCAACCTGGCCGACTCCGACGTGTGGGTGGCCAATTACAACGCACCCGGCCAGGTCGTCATCGCCGGGTCCCCCGAGGGCGTCGACAAGGCATCGGCCCAGGCCAAGGAACTCGGTGCGAAGCGCGTCATGTCCCTTCCTGTGTCGGGAGCGTTCCACACTCCGTTCATGGCCGCGGCCCGCGACCGACTGCGCGACGCGATCGCCGCGGCGGACCCTCGTGACACCGACGTCCCCGTCGTGTCCAATGTCGACGCCAAGGCACACGACGTCGGGGCCGAGTGGGCGAACCTGCTCTCGGCGCAACTCTCCAGCCCGGTGCGGTGGCGCCAGAGCCTGCTCACGCTGCAGAGCGAGGGTGTGACCGACTTCGCCGAACTCGGTCCCGGCGGTGTGCTGAGTGGAATGGCCAAGCGCACGACCGACGGGCGCACGATCTCGATCGCCACGCCTGACGACCTCGACAAGTTGCTGGAATGGGTCGACGCAGGAACCACCACGCTCGCCTCCCAACTCGAGGGTGAGCACCTGTTCGCCGTCGAACGGCTCGTCGTCAGCCCGAGCACCGGCATCTTCACACCGCTCGACGACATCGCCGAGGGCACGTCGATCGACGTCGGAACGGTGATCGGCCACGTCGGTGACGCCGAGGTGCGGTCATCGTTCTCGGGGCAGTTCCAGAGCTTCATCGCTGCGGACACCGAACGCGTCACACTGCGCCAACCCATCGCCTGGCTGCGGTCGAGCTGAACAGGAGCCCACACGATGCCAGCAGTACCGAACGGAGTTCGCGGAGCGGTGATCACCGGTTGGGGGACCGCGCTCCCCGAGCGGATCCTCACCAATGTCGATCTCGAGTCGATGATGGACACCAGCGACGAATGGATCCGTGACCGAACCGGCATCGTCCAGCGCCACGTCGGCGGAACGACTGCAGGCCTGTCGACCGAGGCCGGCCGCAAGGCGATCGAGATGTCGGGTTGCGACCCGGCCGAGATCGACGCCCTCATTCTCGCCACCACCACACCCGACCGCTGCGTCCCCGCCACCGCATCGACCGTGCAGGAGTTGCTCGGGCTGTCGTGCGGCGCGAACGATCTCAACGCAGCCTGTTCCGGGTGGGTCTACGCACTGGTCAACGCTCACGGGCTGATCGCCATGGGCGCCGACAAGGTGCTCGTCATCGGAACCGACACGCTCGACCGGATCACCGACTACACCGACCGCAACACCGGGATCCTGTTCGGCAACGGCTCGGGAGCTGCTCTGATCGAGGCGGTCGAGGGCCCCGGTCAACTCCTGAGTTGGGATCTCGACTCGGTCGGTGCCGCCGAGAGCGCGCTGTTCGCCGAGATCGGCGGAGTGCTGGAGATGGAAGGCAAGGAGGTCTTCCGCCGCGCCGTGCGGTTGATGGCCGACTCGGCCACCAAGGCCCTGAGCGCGGCCGGCGTGAGCGCCGACGACATCACGCTCGTGGTCCCCCATCAGGCGAACATCCGGATCATCTCGGCGTCGCTCGATCGGCTCGGCATCCCGATCGAGAAGGCGTCGATCGTGCTCGACCGCACCGGCAACACGTCGGCGGCGTCCGTTCCGCTCGCACTCGCCGAGGCGCTCGACCAGTCACGGGTCTCCGACGGCGACCTGATCCTGTTCGTCGGCTTCGGAGCCGGGATGTCCGCTGCGAGCGCCGTCGTGCGCTGGAATCCGAATGCCGTCGAGTCGAATTCCTGACCTCGGCGGCACATCCGCCCTCCACGAAAGCACCCTGCGATGACCGATTCCGACACCAGCACACCCACCGGCCGCGTGATCCTGATCACGGGAGGGTCCCGCGGCATCGGCCTCGCGTGCGCTCGACGCTTCGCTCGCGACGGCGACCGCGTCGCCGTCACCTACCACTCGTCGCCACCGCCCGAGGGTCTGTTCGGCGTGCAGTGCGACGTCACCGACTCGGCCCAGGTCGACGCTGCGTTCGCTGCGGTGGAGGACCACTTCGGCGCTCCGGTCGAGGTGCTCGTGTCCAACGCCGGCGTGACCAAGGACGGGCTCCTGCTGCGCATGAGCGAGGACGACTTCGCCTCGGTGATCGACGCCAACCTCACGGCTTCGTATCGGGTCGCCAAGCGAGCGGCGAAGGCGATGCTCAAGGCCCGTTCCGGTCGCATCATCCTGATGTCGTCGGTGGTCGGATTGCTCGGCCAGGCGGGTCAGTCGAACTACGCCGCGTCGAAGGCCGGGCTGGTCGGTTTCGCTCGCTCGCTCGCTCGCGAACTGGGTTCACGCAGCATCACCGTCAACGTGGTGTCCCCCGGCCCGGTGGCCACCGACATGACCGCCGCACTGTCCGACGACCAACTCGCCGCGATCACCAGCGCCGTACCGCTCGGTCGAATGGCCGACGCCGACGAGGTCGCCGGGGTCGTTTCGTTCCTTGCGGGCCCCGACGCCGCGTACATCACCGGAGCCGTCATCCCGGTCGACGGCGGCCTCGGGATGGGTCACTGACGCCCGCTCCTCATCTACAATCCCCGACAACACCCACACCTTGGAGAATTCAATGAATGAAGAACTGTTCGCCCGTTTCCGCAAGTGCGCCGTCGAAGTGCTCTCCGTCGAGGAGAGCGCGGTGAAGCTCGACGCGAAATTCGGTGACGACCTCGATGCCGACAGCCTCGACCTCGTCGAACTCGTGATGGCACTCGAAGAGGAGTTCGACATCGAAGTTCCGGAAGAGGATCTCGAAGGCGTCGAGACCGTGCAGAACGCGTACGACCTCGTCGCCAACAAGGTCGGATGACCGCGGACATCGCTGCGATGCCCTCCAGTCCTGCGAGCCTCCGTCGCGTCGCGATCACCGGCCTGGGAGTGGTCGCGCCTGCCGGCATCGGGAAGCAGGGATTCTGGACCGGGCTGCTCGGTCCCGGCGCGTCCAGTGGCCGGTCGATCGAGATCGACGACTGGGACCCGTCCCCCTATTTCGAAAATGCCAAGGCGTCGCGGCGCGCCGACCGTGTCGAGCAGTTCTCGCTGGCCGCCGCCAGCGAGGCGTTCGAGCAGGCGGGCGGCGTGGACGGCATCGGCGTCGATGCGAGTCGGTTCGGCACCATCTTCGCCACCGGTGTCGGCGGGTTGCACACGCTCGAGGAACAGATCCAGATTCGCATCGAGAAGGGTGAGCGCCGCGTCTCGCCGTTCCTCGTTCCGATGATGATGACCAACGCCGCAGGCGCAGCGATCTCGATGCGCTACGGGCTGCAGGGTCCGAACGAGACCATCACCACCGCCTGCGCCGCCGGAAGCCATGCGATCAACTACGCCGCCCGGCTCATCAAGTGGGGCATCGTCGACGCCGTCGCCACGGGAGGCTCGGAGTCAGCCGCCACCCCCACCGCCTTGGCCGGCTTCGGCAACATGACCGCGCTGTCCACGTCCGGCGTCAGCCAGCCGTTCGCATCGGGACGTGACGGCTTCGTCATGGGCGAGGGGTCCGCTGTGCTGATCCTCGAGGAGTGGTCGCATGCCGAGGCACGCGGAGCTCACATCCTCGGCGAGGTCCTCGGTGGCGCCAGCAACGCCGACGCTCACCACATCACCGCACCGTCACCAGGTGGCGTCGGTGCCATCGCCTGTATGCGTGCGGCGCTGACGGAATCGGGCCTCGATGCGTCCGACATCAAGCAGGTCAACGCCCACGGCACCTCGACTCCCCTCAACGATGCCGCCGAGGCCGATGCGATCGCTGCTGTGTTCGGACCGTCCGCCGTTCCGGTCGTGTCGACGAAGGGCGTCACCGGTCATGCACTGGGTGCCGCAGGAGCCCTCGAAGCTGCCGCACTCCTGCTGTCGATCGAGCACGAACTGATCCCTCCCACCGCGAACACGACCGCAGCCGACGACGGCATGGCGATCGACCTCGTCGTCGGCGAGCCCCGACCCTGGACGCCGGGCCCGGCGATCAGCAACAACTTCGGTTTCGGCGGCCACAACGGCTCCGTCGTCATCGCCCCAGCGTCGTAGCGCGAGCGCCCCGACGAAACGTTCAGGCGTCGGCGAAGACGAACATCAGGGCACAGCTGGTGGCGACCTCGCCGCCCACCAGGACCCGGCCCGAGCCCTTTCCGGCGCGAGCCGACATCCGGCCGAGCTCGACCTCGATCGTCAGTTCGTCGCCGGGCACCACCTGACGGCGGAATCGAGCCCCGTCGAGGCCGCCGAACAACGGCAGCTTTCCGGCGAACTTCGCGTCGGCGAGCACCGCACACGCACCGACCTGGGCAATCGATTCACACATCAGAACACCCGGCAGCGTCGGCCGACCGGGAAAGTGACCGGCGAAGAAGTACTCGTCGCCGGTCAGGCGCCAGACACCGGTCGCCGACACACCGGGATCCAGTGCAACGAGCTCGTCGACCAGCAGGAACGGATCGCGATGCGGCAACAGGTCGATCGGCCTCGGCAGTGCATCCATGGCTGCATCATGGCGCAACGCGGCGCCCGAGTCTGCGATCCAGTCATCACCCAGCGATCAGTCGACCGAGAGATCGACCTCGCCGTCTCCGACCCGACCGACGTGACGCGCTGCGCGGCGAGCCGGTACGAGGCCCGTACACGTTCCCGTGATCACCAGTTGCCCCGCCTTCAGCGGCGCACCTCGCCCGGCTGCGTGGCCGGCGAGCCATGCCAACACCACGAGCGGGTGGCCCAGAGCGTCGGCTCCCGTTCCGGCGGCGACCCGTTCGCCGTCGATCGTCAGGGTGACCGGTGCGACATCGAGCGCCCGGATGCCCGCCGGATCGAGATCGAGCGTGTCGCCGACGATCATGCGTGCGCCGATGACGTTGTCGGCAACGAGTTCGAAACCACCGAGCATCGGCGATGCGGCAAGGCGACCGGCCACCACTTCGATCGCCGCAAAGGCCTCGACGGCGTCGGCGAGTTTCATCGGATCGAGCGGGACTCCATCGATGTCGGCGAGCAGGCGCAGGCCCACCTCGACCTCGAGATGCGGGGCGGTGCAGAACTCGGCCACGGTGACGAGTGCCGGAGCGACGAGCACATGGTCGCTGCGGTAGCGACCGGCGACGGGACCGTCGAGCTTCAGGAACTGCTGCGCCATCGTGCTCGTACAGCCCGCCTTCCATCCGACGAGAGAATCGTCGTGGAGGGCGTGCCCGGCATCTTGGACCCGATAGGCGGTCGCGATGTCCGGTGGCTCGGTACCCATCCCCTCGACCGCCGTGCGCGTGTCCGCTGCCTCTGCCAACTGGCGAGCGACCGCGTCGATCTGTGCGTGGTTCACCGCTGTGCCCTCATTGCGCTCGCTCGTTCCGTCTCAGTCCCGACCTGGCCGGCGGGTGGACTCCGCTTCGGGGTCCCCTGCGTAGCCGGGTGGGAACGTGGCCATCAGTTCGGCTCGTGTGGGAGTTCGTCGCTGTCGGGCCTCGGCCGGTAGTTGTGCCGAGATCGCCGCCATGATCTTCTTCGTGTCGGCCTCCAACGACTTCCCGGTCGTCGTGATGGGAGCGCCGACCGAGACGCTGACGGTCGGCCGATCGGTGAGGTTCAGCACGTTCGGGAAGCGCGCCGAGCGCGGCCACACCTTCTCGGTCCCCCAGAGACCGACGGGCACGATGGTTGCACCGGTCATCTGCGCCAGGCGTGCCGCTCCCCAGCGGCCCTTCAATTCGGGTTCGAAGAACGCCGGTCCACGTGGAATCGTGCCCTCCGGCATCAGGGCGACCATCTCGCCGCCGGCCAGCGCTTCCGCCGCTGCCTGCAGAGGCTCGTCAGAGCCAGTTGCGCGATCGACCCGGATGCCGCCCATCGCCGCCGCGATCTGACCGACGATCGGAGCGTCGAACACTTCCTTCTTTCCGAGGAATCGCGCCGGGCGCCCCGCCTTGGCGATCAGCAGCGACAGGGCGGCGATGTCGAAGTAGCTGCGATGGTTGCCGACGAGGATGCACGGCCCGGTCGAGGGGATGCGTTCCACGTGCTCGAAACGAAAGCGCGCATACGGGTAGGCAGCCGGCGTGGCGAAGCGTTGTGCGAGCGTCTGCACCTCGAGGCCGATGACGGGGATCTTGACGACGCCAGGCGACACGTCGAGGTTCACCGTCGGCCAGCGACGGGCAGCCGCCATGAGCACCATCCGAGGATCAGGGTTGACGACGACGGGGTGGCCGACGGCGGCAAGCATCGGCGTGTCGTAGAAGCTGTCGGAGTACGCCCAGCTCTCGGCGAGATCGATGTCGTGATCGGCGGCCCACGTGGTGATCGCAGCGAGCTTGCCGGCAGACCAGACGAACGGCCCGTCGAGGGTGCCGTCGTAGTTGCCGTCCTCATCGATGGCGGATCGGGTCGCCACCACCCCGTCGAAGCCGAGTGCGTCGGCGAACGGCTTCACCAGGTCGTACGGCGTCGTGGTGGCCAGCACGAGCGGGCGAGCGGCGTCGCGGTGCACGGTGAGGGCAGCGGCTGCGAATGGCTGGACCAGTTCGACCAGTTGCTCGACGACAGTCTCGGCGGCGGCTCGAACGCCGGCGGACGATCGCCCCTTGGCGACCGAGGCACCCTGGCGTGCGATCGCCATGGCCGGCAAGGTCTCGCCGATGCGGTGGAACAGACCGAACATCAGCTTCTCGCCAGGGAACGGGCCCGTCGACAGCCCGGCACGGGTCATCGCGGTCGAGAACACCTCCCCCGAGGCCCCCGCCAACAGGGTCCGGTCCAGGTCGAAGAACGCAGCGCCAGTCACGAGATCAACGTAGACCCTGGTCCGGGAACGCCCGGCACCGAGTCGGTCTGTTCGGCAACCCGAGCGCGACAGCGCCGCCGGAACTCGCACGTTTGCACGGGTCCGACGGCGCCGTCAGGGGATTCGGTTCGAACGCCTCGCTCAGCCGAGGAGTGTGGTGGGGTCGATGCTCGGCGGCACGAGCACGGTGTCGATCACGTGGATCACACCGTTGCTGGCCTCGACGTCGACCGCCGTGATCGTCGCATTGTTCACGAGCAGCGCATCACCCTCGGCAGAGATGGTGATGTTCTCACCCTGCACCGTCGCGACGTCACCGGGAGCGACATCGGACGACGGCACTTCTGCCGCAAGCACGTGGTAGGTGAGGATCGCAACGAGCGCATCCTTGTTCTCCGGAAGCAGCAGCGCATCGAGCAGCCCATCGGGAAGCGCAGCGAACGCCTCGTCGGTCGGAGCGAACACCGTGAACGGGCCCTCGCTCGACAGGGTCTCGACCAGATCGGCCGCAGTCACCGCAGCGACCAACGTCTCGAACGTGCCGGCACCAACCGCAACATCGACGATCGTCCCAGCAGCCTCGGCCTCATCGGCCACCGTGTCAGCGGACTCGGCGACGTCTTCGACGGTCGTCGACACTGCGTCGTTGCTGTCTGACGCGCATGCGGTGAACGCAAGAGCGCTGACTGCAAGACCGGCGACGAGCCGGCGGGGGGTGCGTGAGGGGGTCTTGTTCATGATCTTCATCTCCTTGAGTCGGGTTCACGAAGCGACCGTTGCAAACGTGGATGTTGCATGCGGTCAACGATTCTTCGGGGCCGCGACTCGTGCCGGATGACGGGTTTTCGAGATGTCGCCTCAGTTGACGAAACCTCGCGTCCCGATGAGCGATCCGGGCCACATCCGGGGCCGAGTGACCACGGCATCGGGGTCGATCAGACAGTCCGGTGAGTGAAAATGGGAAAGGCCCGGATCGGGGGATCCGGGCCTC
>JBBSOH010000057.1:0-17729 GCA_038259945.1 Acidimicrobiales bacterium | reverse complement strand
GTCGATCGTGATCGTCGAGCCCGACGGCCCAGCACCCATTGCCCACGCTCGAGCAAGCATCGTGCGGTTCACCGCACCCGCTTTGGCAACACGGCCCAGATCAGCACCAGCACCGAAACGCCACACCGTTGTCGTCGACGGCAACCGATGATCGCCACGCAACCGCTGCGACGCCCCTACCAACAACGAACGATCCGACACGAAATCGCCGCCCGCCAACAAGATCTCGACCAACGTCCGATAACACTCGCCGCCCGAGAAACCAGCCCCACTGATCGGGCGCAACCCGCGCTCATCAGCCACGCCGACCAAATTCAACTTGTCCAACAACGGCCCCCACAACACGAGTCCGCCCACACCCGTCACATCCTCATCGGCCACGCTCACCGACACCCGCGCCGAGCGTTTCGTCGCCCGATCTGCGAGTTCCCCAGCATCAAACAACGGCAGAGTAACGTTCACCTGACAGGTGCCCCTTTGAGTTGGTAACGACCGGCTTCAACAACCACATCGTCCCAGCTCAAAGGGCACCTACCACGGCAATCACAACCCCGTGACCAGCGCGGACTGAAAAATCCGGGTCTGACACCGTTTGGTCACACCGTGCGGATTGCCACTGCGGCGGCGCGTGAGGCGGCGTCCGCGATCTGGTCGATGACGTCGTCGGTATGGGCGAGCCCGACGAAGATCGCCTCGTATGCGCCCGGTGCCATGGCGACGCCCTCGGCGAGCATCGCCTGGAAGAACCGTGCGTAGGCGGCCTCGTCGGTCGTCTTGGCGTCGTCGAAGTTCTCCACGGGGTTCGCAACCTCGTCGCCGCACACCATGCCGATCAACGTTCCGACCACCGGGAACCGGGCCGGGAATCCTGCCGACGCGCACGCATCTCTCAGCAGTGCCGCCATGCGTCGTGCACGGGCGAGCAACTCGATGTATGCGTCATCGGTGAGCTGCTCCAGAGCGGCGAGGCCTGCCGCAGTGGCCAACGGATTGCCCGCGAGTGTGCCGGCATGGAACACCTTGCCCAGAGGCGACAGGTTCTCCATGATGTCGGCGCGCCCGCCGATGGAGCCGATCGGCAGGCCACCCCCGATCACCTTTCCGAAGCAGGTGATGTCGGGCACGACGTCGTAGCGCTCCTGCGCACCGCCCGGTGCGAGGCGGAACCCGGTGATCACCTCGTCGAAGATCAGCAGAGCACCGACGCGGTCGCACTCGGCGCGCAGACCCTCGAGGAAGCCGGGGACGGGGGCGACGACGCCCATGTTCGCCGCCACGGGCTCGACGATCACCGCAGCGATCTCATCGGTCAGCTGTGGCACCACGTTGTAGGGCGCGACCATCGTCTCGGCGACCGACGAGTTCGGCACCCCCGCTGTGCCCGGCAGTCCGAGCGTGGCGATGCCGCTGCCACCAGCGACCAGCAACGCATCGGTGGCACCGTGGAAGTTGCCGGCGAACGTGACGATGCGGTCGCGTCCGGTGACCCCACGGGCGAGGCGGATCGCAGTGCTCGTCGCCTCGGTCCCCGAGTTCATCAGGCGCACTCGTTCGCAACTCGGCACCCGTGACGACATCTCCTCGGCGAGCTTCATCTCGCGTGGCGTGGGAGCTCCGTACGAGGTGCCGTCGGCTGCTGCGGCGGTCACGGCGGCGGTGATCGCCGGGTGCGCGTGACCGAGGATCACGGCGCCGTAGCTCTGCACCAGGTCGAAGTACGTGGTGCCCTCGACGTCGGTGATGGTCGCTCCCTCCGCACGAGCGACGACGTAGGGCTCGCCGCCGACACTGCGGAACGCCCGGATCGACGAGTTCACGCCGCCGGGAATCACGGCTTTCGACCGCTCGAACATCGTGTGGTTGCTCGGCACACCGGCACCGGTGCAGACGGTCGGCGAGCACCCGGCCGCAACGCACGCCTCGGGGTCACACAGCGGGATGGTGGATTGGGTCATGGAGATCTCCGTTCGTGAATGTTCTGGGCAGATGCGGCCGGATCGGGTCTGGCCCACTCCGACCTCGTGCGGAGTCGAGCGTTCGATGCCGGCGGCAGGAGTGGGTCAGACCCGATCCGGCCGGTTTTCGGCGAACCAGCGGGTGAAGTAGGTGAGGATGATGTTCGCTCCGGCGCGCTTGATCGCGGTCAGGTGTTCGAGTGCCACGGCATCGGCGTCGATCCAGCCCCGTTCGCCGGCGGCGTGGATCATCGCGTACTCCCCACTCACGTGATACGCCGCAACGGGCACGTCGACGCTGTTCGCCACCTCGCTGATCACGTCGAGGTAGGCGAGCGCCGGTTTGACCATCACCATGTCGGCACCCTCGGCGATGTCGAGTTCGACCTCGCGCATGGCCTCGCGGACGTTGCGGTGGTCCTGCTGGTAGCCCTTACGGTCGCCACCGTCGGCGATCGTGACGTCGACCGCATCGCGGAACGGGCCGTACAGCGCGCTCGCATACTTGGCCGAGTAGGCGAGGATCGCGACCTCGGTGTGGCCCGCATCGTCGAGGGCGCTGCGGATCACGGCGACCTGGCCGTCCATCATCCCGCTCGGAGCGACGACATGGGCGCCCGCATCCGCCTGCGCGACCGCCGCCTTGGCGTAGATCTCGAGGGTTGCGTCGTTGTCGACCACCAGTGCACCGAGGCCGTTGTCGACCACGATGCCGCAGTGCCCGTGAGAGGTGTACTCGTCGACGCACAGGTCGGCCATCAGCACCATCTCGTCACCGTGGTCGGCCACGAGATCGCGCAGTGCGACCTGCACGATGCCGTCGGGGTCGTAGGCCCCGCTGCCGACTTCGTCCTTCTCGGCCGGTACCCCGAACAGGATCACCGCCTTGACGCCGAGCGCCTTCAGTTCGGCCACTTCGGTCCGCAACGACTCGCGTGTGTGCTGGACGACGCCTGGCAGCGACTCGATCGGCTGCGGCTCGTCGATGCCTTCTCGTACGAAGAGCGGCGCGACCAGGTCGTCGACGCGTACGTGGACCTCGGACACCAGCGCCCGCATGGCCGCCGATCGCCGCAGTCGTCGGGGTCGGTCGATCGGCACGCTCACCCACCCGAGCCTACGGCGAGAGGGCCGTGGCCTCCAGCGACGACCATCGAGGACTTGTCGGAAACCAACCGTTGCCCATCGCTTCGGAGCGCCGACCCACCCGATGCGCGAACTGGACGATCTGGGCGATGGTCACGCCTCGATTGCCATGACGCGACGGTGGGAGGCGAGTAGCTTCGACCCGTGTCCGTCCAAGCATGGTTCTCCAACGACGACCTCGAGATCGATCCCGGCTCCTCGATCGAACTCAAGCTGTCGATCCAGAACCTCGCCGATGCCACCGAGAGCTACACGATCGTGCCGAGCGGGTTGAACGCCGACTGGGTCACGGTGGACCGCGGCAGCATCACCCTGTTCGGCGGATCGCTCGACGTGGTCGACGTGACCGTGTCCGCTCCGAAGCTTCCGTCCACCTCGGCCGGGCCCACGGTGACCGGGGTCCGGATCATCCCGAGCGCAGCCCCCGACGACACGATCGTCGCGGAGACGACGCTCGACGTGCAGTCGTTCGACGACCGCCGAATCGTCCCTCTGCAACCGGTGATCCGCGCTCGCCACCGGGCCAACTACGAGTTCATGGTCGAGAACCACGGCAACGGCCTCGCAAGCTGCCGCGTGCGACTCATCGACCCGACGAACAGGGTCGACGGAGATTTCGATCCCCCCGCCGTGGGCGTGGCACCGGGTGGCGCCAGCCTCGTGCGACTCAAGGCGAAGGCCAAGCGCGGGGTGTTCCGTCGCGCGACACGGCAACTGGACTTCGAGATCGAGGCCGAACAGCCCGGCCACGATCCGTCTGCCTCGTCGCTGTCGCTGGTGCAGCCGTCCACGTTGTCGCTGGCCTCGGTCGGCCGTGCGCTGACCGTTGCTGCCATCGTCGGTGCTGCCGTCGGTGCCTGGTTCGGGGTGATCCGGCCCGAGATCCGCGACGCCGCCGCCGACCAGGCCGACCAACGACTCTCCCAGTTCGACGCCGCCGTCGACGAGATCGCCGCGGGGAACGACGTCGCCTCGCCCGTCACCACACTCGCCGATGGCGAGGATGCCGACGGATCCACGAATCCCGACCCGTCCGAGTTGACCGGTGAGCCCGATTTCCTGCGACTCAGCGTCTCGCCGGCGGCCCTCGAGACGACCGACGACGTGTTCACGGTGCCGCCCGGAACCATCTACGACCTCACCGAGGTGCGCATCGAGAACGCGAACAACGACACGGGTCGGGCATCGCTGCTGATCAACGGCGAAGAGGCCTACGTGTGGTCGCTGGCCAACATCCGCGGCTCGGTCTTCGAGCCGAGCCTCACCCCGATCCGCCTGCAGCCGGACGACAACGTGACGTTCCAGGTCCGGTGCGACACGGTCGGCGACCCGGGGACCGGCACCTGCTTCAACGCTGTCAACCTCGCCGGCCTCCGCATCGTCGTCGACGAGATCTGAGTCAGCGAGATCCAGGTCGTCAGCGAGATCCAGATCGAGCGACATCCGGATGTGAAAGATCCGGGTCGACGAGATCCGGGTCGACGAGATCTGGCTCGGCGAGGTCTGTGAGCGGTCGGGCCTCGACCGGACGGTGGCGTCGCCCCCAGGGGAGCAGCAGCATGCCGATGGCGAGTGCGGCGACGGCGATCCAGGTGCCCGATGCCGTGCTGTCGACGACGTCGCCGGCGCCGGCGATCACCACGATTCCGGCCGCCACCGCGACCATGGCGAACAGCGCTGACAGTGGGTCGAATCGATGTGCGTTCATGTCATCCCTCCTGCTGGGCGATCGTCGTGGCGGGTGGCACGTCTCCGGGCGCAGCCGCTCCAGGTACAACGGTGAGCGGTACGATGGCGCCAGGTACCTCGGTCCCCGAGCTGGGTCGATTCGTCGGAACCGTGCTCGGCGACACCGTGGTCGTGGCGTTCGAGGAGTCGAGCAGCACCTCGGGACCTGGGTTCAGCATGCCGGATCGGAGGGCGTCGAGGTCGAGGACGTCACCGAACGGGGTGACCAACACTCCGCCGACGAGCTGCCACGTGCCGACCTCGCTGTTCCACACCATGCGTGATTCGTCCTCGGCGTACCACTCGCCGAGAAGAGGCTCATCGTCGGGTCCGATCAGGCCCTGTCCGTCCCACAGGATCACCGTTCCGTCACCGAGCAGTCGAACACCTTCGCCGAGCATTCGTTCCTCGACTCCGGCGCTGGGATCCATCGGTGCGATCACGGTCGGATCGATCCCTCCGAATTCGGGAACGGGGTCGTACGTGAAGACCGAGATGTCCCCGTGCACGGTCCTGGCGTCGATGATGACGTCGGGGACCACATCGGACCCACCGGCGGTGTCGGGATCGACGCCGATCTGGTGTGTCCCGTTGCCGACACTCCGCCCGTCGATGTCGACGCGCCCTGCGTCGGCTCGGGCGACGAGTTCGATCGTCACGCCAGGGACCGTCGTGACGACGACGTCGCCGAACACACCGACTGCATCGACCCGGGCCGGCTCGCTCGGAACCGCGTCGATCATGATGCTCATCGATCCGAACACACTGCTCAATGACGCATCGGAGATCCCACGGTTCTGGAGAGGGTCTCCTTCGTCGACGTAGTGGTACCGGTCGCCACCTCCGGCATCGGCGAGCGACAGGCCGAGGCCGGCCGACTCCCCTGCCGCGTACCCGACCAGGCCGAACACGACGGCCGGCACGAGTAGCCATCGAGCGTGCCCGCGGACGGTGCCGATCAACAGGCCGAGACCACACACGACGGCACCGGCGCCGAGCCACTGTTCGGGATGGAGCCGACCGCCGTTCAGTTCGTCGACCAGCGCTCCGGCGCCGGCCACCACGAACGCGGCACCGAGCGTTGTCCGCCCGAGGATCGACGGCGGCCGGACCGTTCGGATGCGACGGACGCGCGGCTCACGGACGGCCCGCCGCCTCGTTGCGGCCACTGCTCCGACGCCGGCACGACGCATGCCGTTCCCATCGGTGTCGTGGACCGCGGCGTCGTTCCTCGACTGTTCCAGGCGTCCCCGCTCGCCGGACGCCGCCGACACCTCGGGGGTGAGGACGGCGCCACGGTTCCAGAGCGCCAAGGTGATCCCCACCAGGAGGATCACGACCGCTCCCGGACCTGTCGCGAGCGACTGGTCCCCTTGTGCGATCAGGAGCGGCACCCCGGCCACGAGGATCACTCCTCCTGCGACCCGCGCCCACGGCCGGTCGTCACCCACGACGAACGTCAGCCACAGCCCGAGGTAGGCGAACGCCCCGAGTCCGCCGACGAGGAGCAGCACCACGAAGGCCAGGCGGACCCACAGCACGTCGAGACCGAGACGCGCTCCGAGGTCGGCAGCAACCCCTCCGATGATCGCGTCGTCGGGTCGTCGCCAGCCGTCGGCGAGGCGATCCGTTCCGGCCGAGCTCGCGCCGCTGGCTGTCGGGAGTTCGTCGATCGGGAACTCGGTCGTGGTGTCATCGGTGATCGGTCCGCCCGGGGCGAGCAGATCACCGTTCGGGTCGGGCAACGTCGTGTCCATGTCGACGAACATACGCATCATCCCGGCCACGGCACATCGGGGATGACCCTCGATTCGACCCTGAGCCCGTGCCGTGCGACCATTCAGGGTGATCCCCGATGCGCCGACCTCACGTGCTGTGCGACGATGACGACGTGACCCCCGTCGAGCGCCTGCCGCGTACGCCACGCAGCGCTGACAGAGTGTTGACGGGCGCAATCGCCGGCCTCGCACGGCGCTGGCGTCTCGACCCGACCGCCCTCCGAGCGGCCGTTGCGGTGCTCGGACTGGTCGGCGGACTCGGGATCGCCATCTACGCCATTGCGTTCCTGCTCTCCGAACCCGCCGACACCTCCGACACGACCGCCGCCGAAGGATCCGGCGGCTCCGCGGCACGGGGACGCCACGTCGATCCTCTCCAGCCATCAGTGGACCCTCGACGGTCGCTGGCTGTCGGCACGGCGACCGCAGCGGTCCTCGTGACAGCACGCTCGATCGGCCTGTGGGCGGGCGACGAGATCATGATCGGAGTCGTCGCGGCGGCGATCGGAGTGAGCATCGTGTGGTCGCCGTCGCACGGTGCGAACGAGCGATCCGACCGTGCGTGGTTCCGACGGCCGGTGGCGCAGACAGCCGCCCGGGTGCTGGTCGGAGCGCTGCTGCTCGGCGGCGGCGTCATCTCGCTCGCCAACCGAACCGGTGGCCTGTCGAACGTCGGCGCATCGGCCAGCGCCATCGCGGTCGTCGTGGGCGGTCTGGCCGTTTTCGGGGCACCTGCACTCGGACGGACCCTTCGAGCGCTGGACGATGAACGGGCCACCCGCATCCGCGACGACGAGATGGCGCGAGTGTCGGCCCACCTGCACGACTCCGTCCTCCAATCCCTGGTGCTGATCCAGCGCAGCCACGACCCGCGTGAGATGTCGAGCTTGGCCCGGCGCCAGGAGCGAGAGCTGCGGGCATGGCTGTACGGCGACACGCTTCCCGGTCGGCCGACCACCGTCGCCGCCGCCGTGGAGTCGATGGCGACCGACATCGAGTCCGACCACCATGTCCGCGTGGAGGCCGTGGTCGTCGGTGACCAACCCCTCGACGACTCAGCCGTCACGATGCTCTCGGCGCTGCGTGAGGCCGTGGTCAATGCGGCGCGCCACGGTGCCGTCGACCGCGTCGACGTCTTCGTCGAAGCCGACGATGCCGAACTCACGGGCTACGTCCGCGACACCGGCATCGGGTTCGACCCGGGTCGCACACCGGATGGTCACCGCGGAATCGAGGACTCGATCGTCGGCCGTGTTCGTCGCGCCGGCGGAACGTCGGTGATCGCTTCACAGCCGGGGTCGGGCACCGAGGTCGAGATCCGGATTCCACGGGATCGGTCCCGCCGGTGACGATCCGTCTGGTGCTCGTCGACGACCACGCGCTGTTCCGGGCCGGCGTCCGCAACGAATTGGCGTCGATGACCGACAGCACCGGCGACCCCCTCATCCAGATCATCGGTGAGGCAGCCGACCGCGACACCGCAGTGAGCGTGATCGCCGACACGAAGCCCGACGTGGTCCTGCTCGACGTCCACCTCCCCCCACTCGATGGCCGACACGTCGCCGGCCAGAACGGCGGCGGCCACACGGTCATCGAGCGATTGGCGCCACTCGACCTGGCCACACGATTCCTCGCGTTGTCGGTGTCCGATGCCGCCGAGGACGTGATGGCGGTCGTCCGCGCCGGAGCACGCGGATACGTGACCAAGACCATCGAGACGGCGGAGTTGTGCGACGCCATCCAGCGGGTCCACGACGGCGACGCAGTGTTCTCACCCCGCCTCGCCGGTTTCGTGCTCGACGCGTTCTCCGCCGACCTCCCGGCGCCCGAGAACCCCGACCTCGACGTTCTGACCGAAAGAGAGCAGGAGGTGATGCGCCTCATCGCCCGCGGCTACACCTACAAGGAAGTGGCCGCCCGGCTCCACCTGTCGGTCAAGACCATCGAGACGCACGTGTCCGCCGTGCTCCGCAAGCTGCAGTTGTCGAATCGGCATCAATTGACGGCGTGGGCACACGAGCGTCGCATCATCTGACCGACCGGGTGGAGCGCGCCCACCGGATCGAACGCACCAGCGAACGGGTCGTTCAGCCCAGGCCGAAGCCGGGAAGGCCGACGCCGAGTTGTTCGTCCTCCACCACCCGCACCGGCGCACTCGCAGCAGCACCCGAGGAGGACTGCACGACGATCGTGCGACTGCCGCCTCGCTCGTTGGCGTCGACCGGGACGATCACGGCGAAGTCGCCGTTCTCGTCGGTGGTCGCCGTGACCGACGACGTGGGGCCGTCACCGAACACGATGGTGACCTCGGTGTTCGGCGGGTACTGCGACCCGGTGGCGACGAAATCGCGACCGGCGTCGACCGACTCGGTGTCGATGGCGAGGACGGGAGCGAACTCACCGTCACCTGCCAGGATCATCGTCGTGTACTGATCGTCGGCAGTGGCGAGTTCGACGAGGGCGGTACGGCGCCCGGAATCGGTGGGGGTGAACGTGACGCCGACGCTGCAGATCGCACGCGGGTTGAGTGGCCGGAAGGCGCAGTTGTTGCTCGTGAACTCGAACTCCGATGCGTGCGTCCCGGTGATCTCGTACGAGGTGATCTCGGTCGGCGCGAAGGCGATGTTCGACAGGTCGAACACGAACTCCACACTGGGTTCGCCCACGACCACGGTGCCGAGGTCGGCGCTGGCCGGTTCGATCCGCAGTGCCGGGTTGCCACCTTCGCCCCGGACCTCGGATGACACCGAGGTGGCGCCGAAGCCTTCTTCTGCGACGGTCACGGTGGCGCTCGAAGCGCCGGGCGCACCCGGCGTGTAAGACAGGGTGACCTGGCAGCTCCCGCCGGCCGGCACGCTCGCCGCGAGCAGACAGGTCGTGGTCTCCTCGTTGACCTGGAACTGCGGGCTGCTGACCACGACCGACGTCGGCTGGAAGGACGACGGTCCGTCGTTGATCACGTTGATCCTCCACTCGTCGCTGCGCAGTCCGACGAGGGTGGTTCCCATGTCGGCGTCGGGGAGAGAGAGGAGCGGAGTGCCGGAGCGAGCAACGACCTGGCGACCGGGCACTGCGTCGGGCCCGATCAGGTCGGTGGCGGCCGCGGTGTCGAACACGACCGTTCGGCCGAGGTCACTGATGTCGGGGTGAGCGTGGACGCCTTGGGTGGGGAGCACTCCGTCACCAGCGGTGGTGAGGCGCGACAGTCGCCCGTTGCGCACCTCGGCGAGCAACAGGTCGCCGTCGTCGCCGCTGCCCGTTGTCGGCACCTCGATGAGTTGCAGGTTGGTCGCCTTGGTGACGAATGCGACGAGTTGACCGTCGGAGGAGATCGCCGGTTGCGACGACGGGCCGATGCCGGCCACCCCTGGGTCGGTCTCGTCACGAACGCTGATCAAAGAGACCACGGTGGCGTCGCCGTCACCGATCTCACCGTCGTTGTCGGTGTCGCGGTCGGCGAGGTACACCTGGGTCGGGCACCCTTCGACACAGTCCGGGTAGGTGGCGTCGACGAGCAGGCGGTCGTTCGAGGTGAACGCCACGTCCATCCCCTTGCGGGACAGATCGGGCTCGCCGGCACCCGACGACGGGGTGCCGTCGGGACGTCGGCTCACGAGTTCCACCGCGAGGAACGGGTCGAGCTGATCGATGTCCCAGACGAACACCTGCGACGTTGCAGAGCCACCGTCGACCATCCCCGGCGCCCAGCCCGGAACGGCCTGCGACGACGTGGCGTCGGAGCGGTAGGCGATGCTCGTTCCGTCGGCCGACAGCGACGGCTGGTCGAGCCCGCGGTGGACGAAGGTGTCGATGGGCGAGTCGGCCGGAGAACCTGCGACGAAACGCGAGCGGCCCGTTGCGTCGATCGGGACCGTCACGTCGACGAGGGAGATCGTGGTGAGTGACCCGGGCTCGAAGAGGTGGTCGGCCGGGTGGGTGTAGGCCACGATCGTGCCGCTGCGTGAGGTGGTGGGAGCGGCGAGCGTGACGTCGTCGCGGGCGAGCCCGCCGGAGCCGGGTCGGCTCGACACGAGTTCCCAGTTGCCGATCGTTCCGCCGCAGTGCGGCAGCAGCGAACGGTAGACGTCCCACCGCGCACCCGTGTCGTCGTCACGGAACACGTCGAGTGCCATCTCGGTCACCGCCGAGACGGTGCATCCGTCACCCGAGATCACGGGGAACATCGTCGAGCCGGACCGCAGCCCTGCGGGGACGGCGCTGAGTTCGGTCGTGACGCCCGTGTCGCGGTCGGTGAGGTACACCGAGGCGACCCGTTCGTCACCTTCGGCGGAGGGAGCCCCGTGGAACACGACATAGCGACCATCGCCCGACACGGACGGGCTCGCACCCGCCGAGTCACCGACGCCGGTGTTCGCGTTCGGCACGACTGCTTCAGCCTCGGCCTGCATCAGGGAGACGCCGGGCAGGGCGCCGACTCCGGCCGAACTCGTCGACAGCACCAATCCGGCGAGCAGCGCGCTCGAACCGGCCAACGTCCGACGCCTGTTGCGTCCGGTGCGGCGGGATTCGGCCACGTTGCTCCTCGTCTTCATCGGTGGACGCACCGGGTTCTTCACCCGGTGAGCCGTCTTCTCGGCGGAAAGTCTGCCAGAGATCTTTCGAGAACCTTTCAGCGCCCGACGCGATCGCGCCAGGCTTCCGCCAGTTCCTCGATGATGCCTGCCAGGGAATGATCGGCAGCCTCGTGCGTGACCTTGAGCCCGGATTGCTCTGCAACCGTTCGAGTGGTCGGGCCGATCGCCACGACGATGCTCGGAAGTTGACCGGATGCTTCGACACCGAGGGCGTCGGCGCACGACCGTGCTGCCGAGCCGCTCGCGAACACCACCGCGTCGGCGTCGGCGAGGCGGACCCGATCCTCGGCATCGGGTCGGCGCACGACCGTGTGATACGCCGTGTGGACGACGACCTCGTGTCCCGCCGCCGCAATACCGGTTTCGAGAGTGTCACCGGCGAGGTCGCTCTGGGCGATCACGACACGCTGTGGTCCGTCCACGAAGGCCGCGAAGGCGTCGACGAGGCTCGTGGCGATCTGACGTTCGGGCACGAGATCCACACCACGACCCACGACGCGAGCAAGGCGCGCGGCGGTTGCGGTGCCGACTGCTGCGAGGCGCACGCCGGGAAACCGCGCCGCGGCTGCGACCCGGTCGGCACCGGCTGCCGAGGTGACGATCACCCAGTCGGGCCGCTCGGCGATGGCATCGTCGAGCCGCTGCTGACGTGACCCGTCGACGTCGACGATCTCGATGAGGGGCACGTGTTCGACGGTTGCCCCAGCTGCCTCGAGCAGTCGACCGAGTTCACCGACATGCTCGCGCGTGACGATGACGGTGCATCCGGCGAGTGCGCCGGACGGCGTTCCTCGCGGGTGCGTCGAACTCACCCCAGCCGTTCCTGCAAGGACCGAGCGGCGAGGCGGGCGACGTCGAGCCTGGAGGCGTCGGCCGGGAGTGTGACGACGTCGGTGACGTGCTCGTTGCGGTCCGGGTCGGCGAGGAAGACGTGGAGTCGGTCGCCCACTGCGTGCCCGGCGACGGGAAGCGAGCAGCCACTGCCGAGTTCGGCGAGGAAGGCCCGTTCGGCCTCGACGCTGCAGCGGGTGTCGGCGTGATCGACAGCTGCGAGGGCAGCGATCGTCTGGACGTCGTCGATGCGGCATTCGACAGCGACGCAGCCCTGGCCGACAGCCGGAATGAACGCGCCGGCGTCGAGGACCTCGCTGATCCGGTCGGTGATGCCGAGGATCTCGAGGGCGGCGAGGGCCATGACGATCGCGCCGCCGTCGGGAATCTTGTCGAGGCGGCTGTCGATGTTGCCGCGCAGTTCGACGAAGCGGAGGTCGGAGCGGACCGACGCGAGCTGCGCGCGCCGCCGGACCGAGCCGGTGGCGACGGTGGCGCCCTCGGGTAGGTCGCCGAGCGTGCAGCCGATCAGGACGTCGTTGGGCGATCGGCGCTCGGTGAACGCAGCGAGCACGAGGCCGGCCTCGGTCTCCGACGGCAGGTCCTTCGCCGAGTGCACGGCGAGGTCGGCGCGGCCGTCGAGGACGGCGCGCTGGACCTCCTTGACGAACACACCCTGTCCACCGATCGAGTGCAGCGGAACGTTGTCGCCCTGCGTGCGGTCACCGATGGTGCTGATCTCCACGAGTTCCACGGCACGGTCCGTGTGTTCACGGATCAGGCCGGCCACGGCACTGGACTGGGCAAGCGCCTGGCGCGACCCTCTGGTCGCGAGGCGCAGAGGCGGGAGGTCGGTCATGGCCTGGAATTTCACTCGACCGATCAGCGGAGGTCGAACAGGTCACGCACCGCTGCGGCGTTGCGATCGCCCTGCGGCGTGCCGGCGTCGGTCTTGAGGCGCACCGACGGCTCGTGCAGGAGCTTCGACACGATGCCCTTGGTCAGCGCTTCGACCACGTCCCGATCGGCGTCGCTCAGGTCGGCGAGACGACCGGCGAACCGCGCGATCTCGGCGGCTCGCACGGCTTCTGCGGCCTGGCGCATCGATGCGACCAGCGGCGCAGCCTGTCGGGCGGTCTGCTCGACGGCGAAGTTCTCGACCTCCTCGACCACGATCGCCCGAACCAGATCGGCTTCCTTGGCCCGTTTCGCCCGACCACGGTCGGCCCAGTCCCGCAGGTCGTCGAGATCGAGGACCTCGATCCCGTCGAGGTCGGCGACGGACGGCTCCACGTCGCGGGGGACGGCGATGTCGATGATGTGTAGCGGGCGGTCGCAGTCGATGCGGGCACGAGCCAACAGCTCGGCGGTGATCACCGGCTCGCCCGAGCCGGTCGACGCCACGACCACGTCGGCCGACGCCAAGGCGGCATCGAGGCCGTCGAAACCGACTGCGGTGGCACCGACGCGCTGGGCGAGCGCCGCACCGCGTTCGGGCGAACGGTTGACGACGCAGATCTCGGCGCCACCGGCCTTGTGCAGCGCAACAGCAACACCTTCGCCCATCGACCCGGCACCAACGACGGTCACACGCTTGCCACGAAGATCGCCGACCACGTCGGCGAGCATCTCCACGGCTGCGTGACTGACCGAGGCAGTGCCCCGCCCGATCGCCGTCTCGGTACGTGCGCGCTTTCCGGTCTCCACCGCTGACCGCATCAGCAGGTTGAGCGACGCACGGGCGGCCGACTCCTCGAGCGCGACGTCCCACGCCGTGCGGATCTGACCGAGGATCTCGCCTTCGCCGAGCACGGCGGAGTCGAGCCCGGCAGCCACTTCGAAGAGGTGCTGGACCGCTGCGCTCTCGTGCCTGCTGAAGATGTGCGGCGACAGTTCGTCGGCATCGAGTTCACCGAGTTCGCACAGGAACTCACACACGTCGGAGTAGGCGCCGTGGAACCGTTCGGCGACCACGTAGACCTCGGTGCGATTGCACGTGGAGAGAACGACCGCTTCGCGGATGTTGTCGCGCTGAGCGAGACCCGACACACGCTTGGGGAGGTCTTCGGGTGCGATGGTCAGACGTTCGAGCAACGGCAGCGGACCACTGCGATGGTTGACTCCGACGACGAGCAGGGACATGCGGTGCCAGCCTACGCCGAGGCCCCCCGGCCGCGCTGGCCGGGGACCGCCTTCAGTGTGGTCGCCTTGCGGGCGTTCACCCGGCGCTGCTCGTGATAGCTCAGGATCTGGAGTTCGACGGCGAGGTCGACCTTGCGGACGCTGATCCCGTGCGGTGCGCTGATGATCGCCGGAGCGAAGTTCAGAATGCTCGTGATGCCCGCGGCGACGAGCGAATCGGCCGCTTCCTGTGCGGCGGGTCCGGGCGTGGCGATCACTCCGATGGAGATGTCACGCGACTGCACGATCTGGGCGAGTTCGTCGACATGGCGGACGCGGACACCACCGATCGCCCGACCGATCTTGTCGGGCGAGACGTCGACGATGCCTCCGACCGGGAAACCGCGTTCCCCGAATCCGCCGTAGCCCGACAGCGCCTGACCCAGGTTGCCGGCGCCGACGATCACGACGTGCCAGTCGTGGGTGAGGCCGAGTTCGCGTTTGATCTGGAAGATCAGGAACTCGACGTCGTAGCCGACGCCGCGCGTGCCGTAGCTGCCGAGGTAGGAAAGATCCTTGCGGACCTTGGCGGCATTGACGCCGCCGAGTGCGGCGAGTTGCTCGGAGGAGATGTTGGTGACCTCGGCGTCGAACTGATCCGACAGCAACTGGAGGTAGACGGGGAGTCGCGCGACCGTTGCTTCAGGGATCCTGCGTCGAGTCCTCTGGCCAGCCACAGGTTCCAACCTATGACGCTTGTGCACGCTTTCACAAAGCTGTGCCCCCGCTTTTCGCTCTCTGTAACGAATGTCTCAGAGGGCGAGTTCGCGACGCACGAGCTTGCCGCTGGCATTGCGGGGGAGTTCGTCGACGAACTCGATCTTGTTCGGGCACTTGTACCGCGCCAGGTGGTCGAGGCAGAACTCGACCAGCGACTCCTCGTCGACGTCGGACCCGTCGACCGCGACCACGAACGCCTTGACGGCCTCGCCGGTGTGCGGGTGGGGAACCCCGATCACCCCGGCCTCGACGACGTCGGGGTGCTCGTGCAGCACGTCTTCGACCTCGGCCGGGAACACGTTGAAGCCCGACACGATCACGAGATCCTTGGCGCGGTCGACGAGCCACAGGTACCCGTCGTCGTCGACCGTGGCCATGTCGCCCGTCTTGAGCCAACCGTCCTCGGTGAGCACGGCGTCGGTGGCGTCGGCGTCACGGAAGTAGCCGGCGAACACGTTGGGACCCTGCACCCAGATCTCGCCGACGTCACCAGCGGGGATGTCGCCGTCGGCGTTCACGAGACGCACGCGGACGCCGTCGAGCACTCGCCCGACCGAGCCGAAGCGAACGTCGGCTCCGGTCGACGACGTGACGATCGGCGAGGCCTCGGTGAGCCCGTAGCCCTCGTAGATGTCCAGACCGAATCGATCGCGCATCAGTCGGGCGGTGGCGATCGGAAGTCGCGAGGCTCCCGACAGTGCGAGGCGAACGGTCGAGAACTCGCTGCCCTCGAGTTGGTCGAAGGAGGCGAACGCCGACCACATCGACGGCGACCCCGGCAGCACCGTCACGCCGTATTCGGTGATCATGTCGACCGCCGTGGTCGGGTCGAAGCGTTGGTCGAGCAGCACGGTGGCTCCGACCGACAGGCCCATCGTCATCGCCACGTTGAGCCCGAAGATGTGGAACAGCGGCAGCACCGTGTAGAGCACGTCGGAGGCGTTCACGTGGTCGCCCGACGAGAGGCTCTGCTCCCGGTTGGCCGACAGGTTCCCGTGCGTGAGCATCGCCGCACGGGGCCGACCCGCCGTGCCGCTGGTGAAGATCAGCGTCGCCAGGTGATCGGAGTCGACATCCACCAGGTCGACCGGCGCCGCCGCGAGCAGTTCGCCGATCGGGACGGCGCCCTCGGGAGCGCTCGACGGGTCACACGACACGACGGTGCGGACCGACGGGACCGCGAGTCGGTCGACGTTGTTCCACGTCGCCGTGCTGACCTTCTCGATCACCACGACCTTGGCCGACACGTTCGAGATCTCGGACTCCAGTTCGCGTGCCGGGCTCAACGGGTTGAGCGGAACCACGACGGCGCCGAGGCCGAGCGTGGCGAAGTAGGTGATCACGAAGTGACGCGAGTTGCTGCACAGCACGGCGACGCGATCCCCGTCACCGACCCCGATCCCCGACAATCCACCGCGAAGCCGTTCGATCTGCTCGTACAGCTCGCCGTACGTGGTCGGACGCCCGCGACTGATCAGGGCTGTGGAGTCGGGGTCGTGACCTTCGATGACTCGTGCGAGGTTCATGGGTGGGGTCGAGTCTCGCTCAGAGCCTGAGCAGCGAGACGATGCCCGCGATCAGGATCGCAGCGAGCAGGAGGCCGAGGGTGAGCGAGACAGCGGGGCGCATCGCCGAGAGACGCTAACGCCTCGTGAGGTCGACACTCACCGGGGCCACGGCTTGGCCCCCTGCGGCGTCGTCGTCGAGCGGGCTGATCACGACCTGGTCGCCGTCGTCCACCCCGAGTTCTTCGGCGGCCGACCTCTGGTTCATCACGATCGCCAACATCCCGTTCGCGTCGACGACGAGGCCGACCGCGCCCGCACCCACGTCGGCGAACGACGACGCACGGGTGGCGACGCGACTGGCGCCGCCGCTCGCGTCGGCCGGGGCGCTGATCCGGAGTCCGACCATGTCACCGAACGTGTCGGGGAGGTCGTCGGGCCCGACGTTCAACTGGACGTTGCCGAAACGGTCGGTCCACAACGCCTGGGCGATGACCGTCGAGTCGTCGATCTGCGGGAGCGGAACCAGGCCGGGGAACAGGATGTCGGCATCGACCGGATCACCGAGGTCGTACAGGTCCACACCGTTGCACAGGTGGGCGGCCGCCGGCGCGAACACGTCGCGTCCGTCGAAGGTGGCGCCCGGCGCCTCGAGTTGGTACTCGACGTTGGTGAGCGACACGGCACGCCCGGCACCGCCGGCCATGGCGACGGCCGGGGCCAGGACGCCGTTGTCGGGTCCGACGAGCACGCCTTCCCCGTCGGCCACCTCGACGGCGATGGCTCGTCGTGATGTGCCCACTCCCGGGTCGACGACAGCGACGATCACGCCCGACGCCACGTAGCTGATCGATCGGGCGAGCGCGAGCGACCCGGCGCGCACGTCGAACGGCTTGATGCCGTGGGTGAGGTCGATCACGGTGGCGTGCGGTGCGAGGTCGCGGATCACCGACTTGACCACACCGACGAATTCATCGTCGGTTCCGTAGTCGGACAGGAAGGAGATGGTGTCGTACCGGCGTCCCATGGGGAGGTCGAACCTACCCCGTCTGCCGACTGGGTCGTCCGGTCGTGCCGCTGGCCCGGATCGTCGCATCGTCCCCGAGACGCGGCAAGGGCTGGTGCCAACCCCCCGAAGGCACCAGCCCTGCCGGCGCTGTCCGTTCGGCCGCCGTCACCGGCGGACGATCGAACGCGTCTCCACGAACCAGAGGATAGGGGTGAAACGGCGATGTGAAAAGGGGCACACCCGCAAAACATCCATGTAACTCGTTCCCCTCGTCCCGGCCG
>JBBSOH010000056.1:0-17951 GCA_038259945.1 Acidimicrobiales bacterium | reverse complement strand
GGATTCGTCGAGCGCCCCCTCGGCCCGCGTGTAGAGCGACGGGTCGGCGGTCACCTTTGCCTGCTGCACGTAGGCGATCCCGAGCGTCGACCAGGCGACATGGTCGTCGGGGACGGCTTCGAGGCGCGTCTGGAGTTGGACGATCAGGCCGTCGAGTGTGGCGGCGGGCGGACCTGCCGACGCTGCGACGACGTTCGGCGAGATCACCTCGGCGTCAGCAGCGATGTCGATGTCATCGGACGACGAGATGCGCGAGACACCGAATGCCCCGATGGCCATCAGGGCGAGGGTGAGCACGGTGGCGCCGACGATGAGGCGGGAGCGGCGTTTCATGGGGGTGGTTCGTTCCATTGTCGGTTTTGGATCGGGGTCAGTGTACGAAACGGGCCCGCCCCACGAGGGGCGGGCCCGTTTTCAGGTGTTCATGGTGGAGTGCGATGGCCCAACCGAGGTCGGGCCATCGCGTACTTCACGCTTGTGTTCAGCTCCGCAGGACGGTGCCGGGGAAGAACCCGACGATGTCCACGATCACGTGGGCCGGCTGGAATGTGTAGACACACACCCGGTCGTTGTCGCCCACCTTCGCCACCGCAGCAGCTGCGGTGTTGAGGTCCTGGAGGTTCAGGTTCGACGCAGTCGGACGAGCCTGTCCACACGGGAAGACCGTGAGGTAACCGGGATCACCCTCGGGCGTCACGCCCGTCACATTGAGGACGACGGTGCCCGCATCGTCGGGAACATCGGTTCCCGGTCCACGGACGTCGAGCTCGATGACCTGACCGGCGATCGGCTTGGCGCCGGTGTAACCCGTCTGCTGAGTGCCCGGGCGGGTGTCGACCAGACGCTTCGGCACGATCGGCGTGTAGGCCGACGACGTGGGGAAGGCACCGACGATGTCGACGGCGATGTGCGTCGGATCGCTCGAGTACACGCAGATCGTTCCTGCTGCCGAGACCTTCACCGAAGCGAGGTTCGCCCGCCGGGTGTTGGTCACGGTGTTCAGGTTCGACGTATTCGGCCGAGCGGCATCACACGGGTATGCCGTGAGGAAGCCGTTGCTGTCCGACTGGGCCGACGTCAGGTTGACGAGAACTGCCGAGGAACCGGCAGCGACTGCGCTGACGTTGATCGTCTGCGTTGAGCCTGCACCTGGCTTGGTGGCCGTGGTGCGGGTGTCGAGCAGACGGCTCGGCTGCAGGGGCGTGTACTTGGCCGTGGCCGGGATGTACGCCTGCACGTCGACGATGAGGTCAGTCTTCGTCTCGGTGTAGATGCACACGTTGCCAGCTGCGTCCGGAACCGCCGACACGAGACCGGAGACGATCCGGGCGGGGTCTGGGTTGAGGCTCGAGGCCACTGGGCGGGTGGTGCCACACGGGAATGCCGTGACGAAACCGCTTGCCGCAGTACGTGCTGCCGTGATGTTCAGGAACACTGACTGAGCATCGGTCGGGATCGGGTTGGCTGCAGTGCTCACGTTCACCGTCGTGGTGGATCCGGCAGTCGCCTGCGTGGCGGTGCGGGTGTCCAAGAGACGCGTCGGGTTCAACGAGATGATCGACGGGTTACGCGGCGTGTTCTGCGGCGGGATCGACCCGACGTTGACGCTGTCGGTGTGGGGGTTGGCCACGTACGGGAACACGGGCTTGAAGTCGAGGTCGTTGCGGTCGACGGAGTCGAACGGCGCCAGGCCACTGACGTCGGAACCGGCCTTGAAGACGGCTCCTTCGGCAACTGCCAGCGCGATGTCGACGACGTCGTCTTCCAGACGGCGACCGTTCGGGAAGCCCTGGAAGTCACCGCCCAGCACGCCCGCATTGCTCGGGTTCGCTTCGACAGGAACCGACATGTTCAGACGCAGCATCTCCGACGGCGTCGCCGGACCGGCGACATCGGCGTTCAGTGCGATGTCGTTCAGGTTGGCGTTGAGTGCCGGGTTGGTCGTTGCCGTCTCGCCTGCGAGACCGAGACCGAAGTTGGCCTCGCTCACACCCTGGAGGAAGATCTCCACCAGGTCGGAACGAGGTTCCTCGTTGGCCTTGAGGCCGTTCTCGTCCTCGACGTTGTCGGTGTCACCGGGAACGGGCACTCCGTAGATCAGCTCGACCAACGGAGGCAGGATCGGGAAGCGAACTGCGGCCACGGCCGAGTCGGGTCCGAGCGGTCCGCCACCTGCACCGGCGTCTTGATCGGGTCGGATGCTGTTGAAGGCGTCCTTCAGAGCGAGCGGCAGGACCACTTCGTTGACGAGCGGGTTGCCGAGGCGTGATACCTGGACGGCTGCGTACTCGTCGTCATCGGTCGCGTTCACCAGCGGCGGGATCGCCAAAAGGTTCGGCTCCGTGGTGCTGCCACCTTCGGTTTGCACGATGCGGTCCGTCGTCGACCAGATACCGACGACAGGGTTGCCGTCGGCGTCAGCATTGCCGTTGAGGGCGAGCTCGGTCTTGGGGACCTGCAGAGCGATGGTGTTGACGTTGTAGCCGGCCAGCGTGTCCTCGCCGACCTCGGGAACCACACCGGCGCCGTAGAGGAGGTCGAAGACGCGGAGGTCGAGGAAGAACGGGTCGTCGGCCTGACCGGCGAACGACGTCAGGTCGCCAACCGTTCCGGAGGCGACCGCTTCGTCGACGAGCGGCTGGTAGTCAGGAGTGGACACTGCACCGGAGATCGACGGAGCTGCGATGGCGTCGTCGAGAACGGTCGTCGTGACGCCGCCCTCGGTGACGAGCAGGTCGTACGTCTGGTACACGTTCAAGGTGTCGTCGTTCACCGAGTCGAACGGGCCGGTGTTCACGAGGAACTGACCGGGGTCCTTGGTGACCGTGTCGAACAACCACTCGTAGACGATGTCGGCAACAGCGTCGCCGTCGTTGTCGATGTTGATCTTGTACGACGCACCAGTGCTGGTCGGGTCTCCGAGACCACTCAGCGACGGACCGTCGGCCCAGGGGTAGAAGTTCGGTCCGCCGTTGGGCTCCGAGAACGGAAGCCAGTTGGCGATGATGGTGACGGTGTCCTCGTCGTCAGGGCTGACGAACGCGTAGACGTCGGTGTTGTCGGCGCGAGGGTCGCCTGCGATGAGCGGTGCCTCGCGGTGGCTGGATGCACTCAGGCTCGACGGCCCGGTGGTCGTGGCGACGAGCGTGGCAACGAGTGCGAAACCAGCACCTGCTGCCGCACCCCTCTTCCACTTCGCCGTTTGGGATGGTTGCGACATCAGTTGTGTACCCCTTTAGGTTGCTTTCGGATCACGCGGAATTGTGACCGCGTGCGTCAGTATCGACCGCAAGGTTCGGCGCCAAACGTCACACGGATCAATTCTTTTCTGCGATCACCCGTTCGTGTCCGCCTCGTTCGCTGAAGATCGGCCGGAGACGCCAGGTCGCCGACACGTCGCCCCCGACGCGCATCGCCGCCGCACGCTGCGTCTCGGTTACCGTCGTCCTCGATGAACGACTCGACCGACACCGGCTGGAACTTCGCGGATCTCTGGGAGACCATCGCCACCGGAATCCCCGACGCGCTCTGCCAACAGCAGGGAGCGCGTCAGGTCTCCTGGAGCGAGTTCAACCGGCGAGCGAACGGCGTGGCGCGCCACCTGGTCGACAGCGACGGGTCAGCAGAACAGGACAAGGTCGCCCAATACCTCTACAACTGCCCGGAGTACCTCGAGTCGGTCTTCGCCGCCTTCAAGGCCGGCATGGCAGTCGTCAACACCAACTACCGATACGCCGCCGACGAGCTCGTCTACCTGTGGGAGAACGGCGACGTCACCACCGTCGTCTTCCACGGCACCTTCACCGATCAGATCGAGGCCGTTCGCGCACGCGTCCCTCGCATCACCACCTGGCTGTGGGTCGACGACGGAGTCGGACCCTGCCCCGATTGGGCAACGCCCTACGAGGAGCTCGCATCGGTCGGCTCCGACAAGAACGTGTCCGCACCGTGGGGTCGATCCGGAGACCACCTGATGCTGATCTACACGGGCGGCACCACTGGGATGCCCAAGGGGGTGATGTGGCGCCAGGACGATGTGTTCGGAGTCCTCGACGCCAACAACAAGCAGCGCATGCCCCCCGAGCAGGACCTCGACGCCGCAGCCGAACGGATCACGAAGGCGGGCCCACGCAACCTGCCGAGCGCCCCGCTGATGCACGGCACCGGCTTCTTCAACGCGTTGAGCAACCTGATGATCGGAGGCTCGATCACCACGATGGAGGGCCGCTCGTTCGACCCGATCGAGTTCCTCGACACGGTCGAGACCTTCGACCTCAACTCGACATCGATCGTCGGCGACGCATTCGCCAAGCCGATCCTGCGGGCGCTCGACGCCGAGCCCGATCGGTGGGACATCTCGTCGCTGCGGGTGATCGTGTCGTCGGGCGTGATGTGGTCGAAGGAGACCAAGGACGGGCTCCTTCGTCACAACGCACGCCTGATCCTCGTCGATGCCCTTGGTTCGTCGGAGGCCATCGGAATGGCCACGAACACCACCACCGCAGGGGCGACAGGTGAGACCGCCAAGTTCGTGCTCGGACCCAACACGCGTGTCGTCACCGATGCCACCGAGACAGAACCGAGCAGAGACGTCACCCCTGGATCGGGCGAACTGGGCCGAGTCGCACTTCGCGGTCGCACCCCGATCGGCTACTACAAGGACGAAGCGAAGTCGGCCCTGACCTTCGTCGTGATCGACGGCGAGCGGTACTCGATCCCGGGAGACTACGCATCAGTCGAGCTCGACGGAACGGTCAGCCTCAAGGGTCGCGGCAGCCAGTGCATCAACACCGGCGGTGAGAAGGTGTACCCGGAGGAGGTCGAGGAGTGCCTGAAGCTGCACTCGAGCGTGAGGGACGCCGCAGTGATCGGTCTGCCGGATGAGAAGTGGGGTGAGGCGATCAACGCACTGGTCGAACTGCACCCCGGCGAAGCCCTCGACAGCGAGGCGCTGCGCAACCACGTGAAGGCACACCTCGCCGCGTACAAGGCACCCAAAGCGATCATCGAGATCGAATCCGTCGGGCGCGCCGCCAACGGCAAACTCGACTACAAGGCACTCACGGTCCTCGCAGCCGGCTGAAGTGTCGTGCCCGACCCGACGCCATGCGGCCCGATGGATCCGCCTCGCTCGATCGGGTGACGAAAGGGTCGCCGCACCCGGCGACGAGCCGTAGCATCGCTGCGATGGGTGACCTGACGGCGGACCGATTCGCGTGGACCGACTACGACGGGGTTCTCTTCGACCTCGATGGCGTGATCACTCCCACTGCGGAGATCCACGAGCACGCCTGGGGCGAACTCTTCTCCGCCTACGACTACACGGCGGCCGACTACCTCGAGCACATCGACGGCAAGCCCCGCTACGACGGCGTCCGCTCGTTCCTCGCCAGCCGGGGCGTCGAACTCCCGGACGGTGACCTCGACGATGCACCGGGCGACGACACAATCTGTGCCATCGGCAACCGCAAGAACGAGTTGTTCAACGTGATCCTCGACCGCGACGGAATCGCCCCGTATCCCGGTTCGCAGGCCACCCTCGACCTGTTGGAATCCGCGGGAATCCCGTCGGCCATCGTGTCGTCGTCGAAGAACGCCGTGCCGGTCCTGGACGCTGCGGGCCTCGCCGACCGCTTCGATGTCGTGGTCGACGGAGTCGTGGCCGCCGACCTCGGTCTCGCCGGCAAGCCGGCCCCCGACGGATACCTGCTCGGCGCCGCTCGACTCGGAGTGGACCCGTCACGCACCGTCGTCGTCGAAGACGCGTCGTCGGGCGTCGCCGCCGGGAAGGCGGGTTCCTTCGCCGTCACCATCGGCGTCGACCGAGGTGCCGGTCACGACACGCTGCTCGCCCACGGTGCGACCTTCGTGGTCGACGACCTCGCCGACCTGCTGGCGATCACGGGACCGGCCACCGGCCCGGTCGACGACACCACCAACGGCACCCACAACGGCGAGGAACGCTGACCGATGGCTCCGAACCACATGCCCCCGCCGACCGGCCTCGAGTCGCATCGCTTCCCCGTCGAACCGTGGCGTCTCGTCGAGACCGAGGTCTGCCACGACGACCTCGGCCACACCGAGACGCTGTTCGGCGTCGGCAACGGGTACCTCGGAATGCGCGGCAACCCCGAGGAGGGTCGCGATGCGCACACCCACGGCACGTACGTCAACGGGTTCCACGAGACCTGGGAGATCCAACACGCCGAGAACGCGTTCGGCTTCGCGAAGGTCGGCCAGACCATCGTCAACGTCCCCGACGCGAAGCTGATCAAGCTCTACGTCGACGACGAGCCGCTCCTGCTGTCCACCGCCGACCTCGACACCTACGAACGGTCGATCGACTTCCGTTCGGGGCTCCTCACCCGCGAGCTGGTCTGGCGCACGCCGGGTGGCAAGCGGGTCCACGTCCGCTCGACACGGATGGTGTCCGTGGCCGAACGCCACCTCGCCGTGATGACCTTCGAGGTCACCATGCTCGATGCATCGGCGCCCGTGGTGATCTCGTCGCAGATGCTCAACCGCCAGGACGGCGAGGACGAGTACCACGTCGCCGACGCCGCGCTCGGTGAAGGCGAGGAGGTCCACGACCCACGACAGGCCCGCCTGTTCGACCATCGCGTCCTGCAGCCCACATCGTCACGCGACGACACCGACGAACACGGGCACGGCAACGTGGTGCTCGGCTACACCTGCACCAACAGCGGGATGACACTGGCGTGCGGGTACCACCACCGCATCGACTGCGCGTCCGACGTCCACGTCGAGACCTCGGTGAACCACGACAAGGCCAAGTCGGTCATCCAAGTCGACGCGCAGCCCGGAGTCCCCATCGTGTTGACGAAGTACGTCAGCTACCACACGTCCACCGGGGTGCCCTGCGAGGAACTCGGCGATCGCTGTGCACGCACGCTCGACCGTGCGGCGCGAGAGGGCATCGACACGGTCCACGCCGGCCAACGCACCGAACTCGATCGGTTCTGGGCGGCATCCGACATCGAGATCGACGGCGACGACACCGCACAGCAGGCGCTGCGTTGGAACCTCTTCCAACTCGCCCAGGCGTCGGTCCGGACGCAAGAGCAGGGAATCGCCGCCAAGGGAGTCACCGCCGGCGGATACGACGGGCACTACTTCTGGGACACCGAGGTCTACGTCCTGCCCTTCCTCGCGTACACCGACCCCGAGGCGGCTCGCAAGGTATTGCGCTTCAGGTGGCACATGCTCGACGCCGCACGCCGGCGCGCCGAGGTGATGAACCAGCGCGGCGGCCTTTATCCGTGGCGCACCATCAACGGTGAGGAGGCCTCGGCCTACTACGCAGCCGGCACCGCGCAGTACCACATCAACGCCGCTGTGGCTTTCGCGCTGGCGCGCTACCTCGACGCCACGGGCGACGTCGACTTCCTCGCCAACGAAGGCGCCGAGATCCTGGTCGAAACGGCCAGGCTGTGGTTCGACCTCGGCTTCTACGCCACGAACAACAGCGGCTCGTTCCACATCCACCGGGTGACCGGGCCCGACGAGTACACCACCGTCGTCAACGACAACTGCTACACGAACGTGATGGCGCGGTTCAACCTGCGCTACGCGGCGCGGACGGTCCGTTTCCTGGCGGAGTGGAACCCGGAGGCGTTCGCTGCGATCCAGCGGCGCACGGGGCTCGAACTGACCGAACTCGACGACTGGGACGGCGCCGCCGATGCGATGTTCATCCCGTACGACGCCGAACGGATGATCCACCCGCAGGACACGAACTTCCTCGACCTCGAACCGTGGGACTGGGACGGCGTGCCAGCCGACCAGTACCCCCTTTTGCTGAACTTCCACCCGCTCGTCATCTACCGCCATCAGGTGCTCAAACAGGCCGACGTGGTGCTCGCCATGTACCTGCGCTCCCAGCACTTCAGCGACGAGCAGAAGCGGCGGAACTTCGACTTCTACGATCCGATCACTACCGGCGACTCGTCACTGTCGGCGTGCGTGCAGGGCATCGTCGCTGCCCAGGTCGGCCACCGGAGCCTGGCGATCGACTACTTCCGTCGTGCGCTCTACCTCGACATCTGCGACGTGCATCACAACACTGCCGACGGTGTCCACATCGCCAACTGCGGCGGCGTGTGGGCCGGCATCGTGCACGGTTTCGCCGGGCTGGTCGAAACCGGCGAGTACGTCCGGTTCTCACCACGCCTTCCCGACTGCTGGGGGGCGGTCCGATTCCGTCTGCACCGCCACGGTTCCACCGCGCAGGCTGAACTGACATCGGCGGGCGTCACGCTGACCCACATCGACGGTCTCGGTGTGCCCGTACGGCACGACGAGCAGATCACCGTGGTCACGGCGGGCACCGTCCTGTTGATCCCTACCCCGACCTGACACCGACGCATGAGGGCGCAGGTCCGCGTGCCGTGCGTCACCACGTCGGTTTCGGCGGCGACCGTACCCACCGGTAGCTTCTCCCTCCATGACTGATCTCGGATTCGACGGCAAGGTAGCGATCATCACCGGAGCGGGTGGTGGACTCGGCAGGCAACATGCACTGATGATGGCGGCGCGTGGTGCACTGATCGTCGTCAACGACCTCGGTGGCTCCGTGGACGGGTCCGGCTCCGACAAGGGTGCGGCGCAACTCGTGGTCGACGAGATCAAGGCCGCCGGCGGCGACGCCGTCGCCAACACCGACTCCGTCGCCACGCCCGAGGGCGGCGAGAGCATCGTTCAGTCCGCCGTCGACGCATTCGGCACGGTCGACATCGTGATCAACAACGCAGGAATCCTGCGCGACAAGTCCTTCCACAACATGGGCCCCGACCTCGTCGACCCCGTGCTCGACGTCCACCTGCGCGGAGCGTTCAACGTCACCGGCCCGGCGTGGAAGATCATGCGCGAGAAGAGCTACGGCCGCATCGTGTCCACGTCGTCGGCTGCGGGCATCTTCGGCAACTTCGGTCAGGCCAACTACGGCGCCGCCAAGATGGGACTCGTCGGCTTCACCAACGTCCTCGCCGTCGAGGGAGCCAAGTACAACGTGAAGGCCAACGCCATCGCTCCCCTCGCGATGACCCGGATGACCGAGGATCTGCTCGGCTCGCTCGGCGACAAGCTCCAGCCCGAACTCGTGTCGCCGCTGGTCACCTACCTCAGCCACGAGTCGTGCGACTCGACCGGACGCGTCTATTCCGTCGGCGGCGGTCGCGTCGCCGAGGTGTTCATCGCCGAGTGCCAGGGCTACACGTCCACCGCACTCACCCCCGAGAACCTGCGCGACAACTGGGCCACCGTCACCGACCAGGAGGGCTACGAAGTGCCTGCGGCCATCGCCGAGGAAACCGCGATGTTCCTCAAGGCCCTCGGCTGACGGGGCTCAGGACTCGGCGAGGGCTTCGGCCACGGTGAGCCACACATCGGGGTCGATGCCGAGGCCGATGTGCGTGGAACCGACCTCGACCGTGGTGACGTCCAGGGAGAAGCGGTCGATGCAGGCGCGCCAGTCGACGACGGAGTCGTTGCGGGTGAAGATCGCCGTGATCGGCGTGGTGACCGGTTCGGTCGCGTCGAGATGCGCCTGGAGTTCGCGGATCCGCGCGACCTCCTCCACGTCGTAGGCGCCGACACCGGCGGTATGGGTCGGTCCTCCGACCACGGGCGAGCCGTAGATCACGACCCGGTGCACCGCCTCGGGCGCGCTGCGTGCGACTTCTCGCGCCACCACTCCCCCGAGGCTCCACCCGAGCAGGTTGACCGGTCGTTCACTGCGTTGCGCCAACTCCCGCACCTGCACGACCATCTGGTCGCGCTTGGCCTCGACGTCACCCTGGTTGATCCCGAAGCCCCAGCTCCGAGCGTCGTGGCCGATCGAACGGAGGTAGCCGCGCAACGGGGCCGTCGTCACCTCGGGCGCCTTCCAGCCGGGGAGCGCAACTGCGACCCGTCCGTCGCCCCGCGGGGCCGACAGCAGAGATCTGCTCTTCAATGCCAGGCGCCAGGGTTGCAGCGCGGTGCCGAACTCGGCGACCAGGCCGGCTCGGCGCGGACTTCCCTCGGGAGGGTCGATCGCAGCGAGGTCCTCGTCGCTCAGCGGAGGGATCGACAGCAGCGGTGTCGTGGAGTTCGTCATGGCGGGCTCTCGTCGATCTCTGGATTCGAGTGAACAGTTGTCAACGCTAGCGGTGACCCGGGTTCTTCGAGACGATGACGTGCAGGCGACACTGGGCACATGGAGACCCCGCCCGAGGACCCGCGCAACGATTCCCACGAGACCGTCGAGTCGTTCCAGGCCGATGCAGCGGTGTGGTTGGCCGAGCACGCCGACGCCGCGCCCCGGGACTACGGAGCCATCTGCCCCCCGGAACTGATCGACGAAGGCATCGCATGGCAGAGAAGGCTCCGCGACGCCGGCTATGCGGGAATCCACTGGCCGACCGAGCACGGCGGTCGTGGACTGAGCATCGAGCACAACGCCGCGTGGATGCTCGAATGCGCACGCGCCGGAGTCCCTCCCGTGCTGAACATGGTCGGCCTGGTCCTCACCGCCGGCGCCCTGCTGCGGTACGGCACACCCGAGCAGCAGCAGCGGCACCTGCAGCCCACGCTCGATGCCGATCACGTGTGGTGCCAACTGTTCTCCGAGCCGGGTTCGGGCAGCGACCTCGCGTCGCTGTCCACCCGCGCCGAAATCGACGGCGACCGATTCGTGGTGAACGGCCAGAAGGTCTGGTGCTCGGGCGGGCGGTACAGCAACTGGGGCATCCTGATGGCTCGTACCCGACCGATCGACCCGACGGGCGAGCACGGAGCACCGCAGCACGAGGGCATCTCGTTCTTCCTGTGCCCGATGGACCTCCCGGGCATCGAGATCCGCCCGTTGAAGCAGATGACGGGCGAGTCGGAGTTCGACGAGGTGTTCTTCACCGACGTGGAACTTCCCGCCGACCACCTGCTCGGACCACTGCACGGAGGGTGGGGCGTGGCGATGGCAGTACTCACCAGCGAACGCGGGCACATCGGGACGGCGGTGATCTCACTCGAGCGACGCCTCGACCAGATGACGCAACTCGCCGAGGGCCACGACCTGGACGCGACAGCACGACAGGAGCTGATGCGGCTCGTGTCGACCGGCAGCGCCTACAAGGCCATGGCGCAGCGCCAGGGACCGGTCGCGTCCACGGCTGCTTCGCTGATGAAACTGGGGATCACCCAGATGACGTTCGATGCCGCCATGTTGCGCGGCGACCTCGCAAGCGCGTCGAGCATGCTCGACGGCACCCAGGCATCTGGCATGCTGGCCGCACCCGGCGGACGCATCGCCGGCGGCACCAGCCAGGTGCAACGCAACATCATCGGCGAACGGCTGCTCGGCCTGCCTCGCGAACCGCGTGTGTGATCCGAATCCGATCCGGCGATCCGCCTCACGACCGACACGAAACGAGCAGACCAGCATGGACGATCTCGATGGCATCGAGGACTACGACCCGCAACCCACGTCGGAGGGTCGTGGTGCGCCGTTGATCTGGCTGATCCTGTTCGCCCTGGTGGCGATCACGACGGCGGTCTTCATCGTGCAGAACGGCGAGCGCGTGCCTGCCGAGTTCCTCTGGTTCGACCGCCGGATCAGACTGTGGGTCGCGATCGTGGCGTCCGTCGTGCTCGGCATCCTGCTCGACCGATTGATCCTCACCTGGTGGCGTCGCCGCAAACGTCGCAACGACTGAACAACATCGGCTTCGGCTGCGAACACTGCCCGGCGAAGCGCCCGGAGGTGCGTCAGCCGTCGACCCCACCACGACATGCCGCTCGCCGCGAGTCACGAGCACCGATTGGTCGGGCGACGACCGCTGCGACGATGATGGTCGAGTGCGTGCGATGTCGTCGGACCAGGTCAGCGTTGCGATCCACGAGTTCGGAGGCACCGGTCGGCCGCTGCTGCTGTCTCATGCGACCGGCTTCCACGGCTACTGCTACCTGCCGATCGCCGATCACCTGAACGAGCAGTTCACCACGTTCGCCCTCGACTACCGGGGGCACGGGGCCACGCCACGACCCGACGACTGGGCCGTCGACTGGGACCGTTACGGCGACGACGCTCTTGCGGCCGCCCGCAAGATCGCACCCGACGGTGGACTGATCGGCTTCGGCCACTCGATGGGCGGCGCCGGCCTGCTGATGGCAGCCCAACGGGATCCCGGCCTGTTCGACCTGATCGTCGCGTTCGAGCCGATCGTGTTCCCGACGGACGTCGACCGGACGAACGATGAACCGTCGGCCATGGTGGAAGGTGCCCGTCGACGCCGCCCGTCGTTCGACTCGTTCGAGGCAGCGGTCGACAACTACTCGTCCAAACCGCCGATGAACATGTTCGCACCCGATGTCGTCCGCCTGTACGTCGGCCACGGCTTCCGCCCGGCACCCGAGGGCGTCCGCCTCAAGTGCGACCCGGAACACGAGGCGCGTACCTTCGAGACGGGTGCCACACACACGACCTGGGATGTCCTGCCCGACATCGACACTCGAGTGGTCGTCGTGGCCGGCGGTGATCAGATGGGTCCTGGCGAGGTCGCTCCGCTGATCGCCGAGCGACTGGCGAACAGCCTGTTCGTCGAGCAACCGGACTCGAACCACTTCGGTCCGTTCATCGATCCGGCCGGCACTGCCGACCTGATCATCGACATGGCCCGCTGAACCCGACCACCGCACCGTCGAGCGATCAGGCCGCATCGCCGGTGAGTTCTCTGGCCGATTCGTCCCGCATGCCGACACGAATCGGCCACAGAAGCCAGCGGGTTCTGCGCTGGTCGACACGCACCCGATTCGCCCGGCCGAAGGAACCCGCATCGACGTTCGCTCGCGCCGCCCGCCCTGTCGCCGATCGGTCGATGGCACTCGGCGCGAGCGGGCATTCAACTCTGAAGCACCCCCTCCGTAGTGTGGACCACATGTCCGATGTCGCCGATGGCCCGCCGATCCCCGCTTCGACCGCCCCTGCGTCGACTGCCCCCATGGCGACCAGCGCCTCCTCGACCAGCACGACCACGACGGGCGCCGACTCTGCCGGCCACGACGCCGACGTGGCGCAGCCGGTGTGGCCGATCCCGTCATCGCTGTCGCCATCGCGCGTGTCGGCGTTCACCACGTGTCCGATGCAGTTCCGCTTCTCCTCGGTCCAGCGCCTGCCCGAGCCGCCCGGCGTGGCCGCAACGCGAGGGTCGGTGGTCCACCGTGCGCTGGAACTGCTCTTCGAACTGACCGGCGCGGAGCGCACGCCCACCGCGCTCGCCCGGATGCTCGACCGCGCGCTGGAGGAGTACGCCACCGACCCCGACTACGTCGGCCTCCAACTCGACGAAGCGGGTGCGAGGTCGTTTCGTTCCGATTGCGACACGCTGATCGAGAAGTACTTCCAGATGGAGGATCCGACGAAGATCCGTGACATCGGCTTGGAGGTGCGGATGGCAGCCGACGTCGGGTCGCTGGAACTCCGCGGCATCATCGACCGCCTGGAGTTGGACGACAACGGCGACCTCGTCGTCACCGACTACAAGACCGGCCGGGCACCATCGGGCCGCTACGAACAGAAGTCGCTGGCGGGCGTGCACTTCTACTCGTTCCTGTGCGAAGCCGTCCTCGGGAAGCGCCCGGCCAAGATCCGGCTGATGTACCTGTCGAACGGCGAGACCATCGAAACGATCCCATCTCAGCAGTCCGTCCGGTTCATCAACACCCGCACCAATGCGGTGTGGAAGGCGGTCGAACGAGCGTGCACCACGGGCGACTTCCGCCCGAACCAGAGCCGTCTGTGCGACTGGTGCAGCTTCAAGCAGTGGTGCCCCGCCTTCGGGGGTGACCCCGACCTCGCTGCCACCGAGGCGGTCGCCGCCCACGAGGCACTCGTGGCAAACAGCGACAGCGTCTCGTGACCATCCTCGAACCCGACGACCCCGGCAGCCCGAGCGTCGGCGAGAAGGTCGAAGAAGCGGTGACCGGGGAAGTTCCCGGACAGCATCAGTTCGGTCCCGGAGTCGAGCGTTTCGACGAAGGCGCCGATGCGTTGATGGAACGGTTGCGCGGCAACCCGGTCGCCGACCGGGTGTTCACCGCTGCAAGTCGCGTCGGTGATTTCAGCCTGGTGTGGCATTCGATCAACATCGCGGTCGGCGTCAGCGAACGCAAACCGAAGCGCGTCATCGCATTCGCAACACTGATCGGCCTGGAGAGCCTCGTGGTGAATCAGGGCGTGAAGCGACTGTTCAAGCGGTCACGCCCCACCACCGCCGGCGAGACCGGCTTGGAGGTGCGCCGACCGAGCACATCGTCGTTCCCGTCCGGCCACGCCAGCGCAGCCACTTTCGCCGCGGCGATGCTGGCACCCCGAGTCGGTCGGCCGTTCTCGGCTGCAGTGGTTGCGGCAGCGGTCGTGGTGGCCACCAGTCGCGCCTACGTGCGGATCCACCATGCCTCCGACGTCGTGGCGGGCGTGGTGACCGGATCGCTGCTCGTTGCGGCGACACGCCGCCTGGTCGAGAGATTCGGCCGGGGCGACCTGCTCTGAGGGGTTCCGAGCCGCGGGACAGCGGGTGGACGCCGAGTGGTCGGGAAGCGGTGTCTCAGGCGAGTTCGCTGGTGACCGGCGTGATGTCACTGACATCGACGACGGACGCGGTGCGGCCGAGGTCGGTGAGGTTGACATCGGTGAGCAGCGTGCGGACGTCGAGCAGGAGGTCTGCGACCTCGTTCGTCGACAC
This sequence comes from Acidimicrobiales bacterium, assembly GCA_038259945.1. Taxonomy (GTDB): domain Bacteria; phylum Actinomycetota; class Acidimicrobiia; order Acidimicrobiales; family Ilumatobacteraceae; genus Ilumatobacter_A. The sequence goes on along the minus strand of JBBSOH010000056.1, from coordinate 3,213 downwards.
CAGGTCACGCTGCATCATCTTGGCCAATGCACCATCGATCACGCCCAACGCCTCGTTGATCACGGCGTCGTTGCTGTCAGAGGCATTCTGCTGATCTGTCATTGGTCTTCACGGTACCCCGCCGTGCCAGACCGTGCGCGCACGTGAGCCAAGTTCTCGGAGCGTTCACGAGATCGAATGGTTCGACGCCCGGCTGTTCGGGTCGCCGCCCCGCCTCGCATCTACGATGCGCCGATGGACTTCGCAGGCCGAGCGACCGTCGCCACCGACTGCACAATCGACGGCTGAGCGAGCGGAAGCCTCGACCTCCGTGTTCCGATCAGAATCGGCCCTGGCCCGCCTGGGTCTGCGTCCATCCGAGGCCATCCGCTTCAAGCGCAACGACCGCGGCCGCTGGATCGTCGGCAAGGTCGAGGGAATCGAGGTCGACGGCAGCGTCACGCTGCGCGACCCCGACGGGTCCGCACGGTCTCTGCGTGCGGAGAGACTGGAGGTCCGTCGACCCGGTGCTCACGGTCGCCTGAAGTGGCAGGTCGTGAGCGACGTGGCGATCACATGGGAACAACTCGAACTCTTCGAACCCGCTCCCGAGCCGACCGACGCGCCGGGCCCTCCCGCCAGGATCCGTCGGAGCCGACCGAAGTTGTTCGACGCGTGAACGAGGCGAACGAGCGGACGCGGCGCCGAGTGCGCACGCGCTCCGGCGGTGAGGTGGCATCATCGGCATCGTGACGACGCCCGGCGACGACGACCACCCGCCGACAACCCCACCCGATCCGCCCGAACCACATCCGGGCGGCAAGGTCGCAGGCCCACGATTCGGTGACGGTGGCACCGGTGAGTTCTCGCCCGGCTACGACGCCGCCGCTCATCCCGCTCCGCCTCGGGACTCGTCGGGTCAGCCGACGCCCGCCGAACCGCCGCCGCCGACGCCCGCGTCTCCCACACCGAACTCCGCTCCTCCCCCGCCCCCCGACTCTGCGCCGCAGCCGCCGACATCACCGCCGACCCCGTCTGCCTCCAACGCAGCCGACGATCGCGAGACACGCCGGGGTTGGATCGCTCCGGTGGTCGCCGCCGTCGTGCTGCTCGGCGGTGTCGGTGTGCTGGTGCTCGGACGCGGGTCCGACGAAGCCGAACCCGAACCCGTCAACACGTCACTGATCGCCGAGGCCAACGACCCCGACGATCCGATCGTGGAGAGCACGGTGCCGTTCCAGACCTCGCCGCCGTTGATCCAACCGACCACGCCGGTCGAGCCGGACTCGAGCACCACATCCACCTCCACGACGTCCACCTCCCCGACCACGACGACCAGCACCACGACCACGATTGCTCCGGCCACAGGCGGGCCGACCCAGGTGGAACTGGACAACGCCCTCCTCGGCATCGGCGACATCGGTGACGGCGCCTGGATCGAACAGGTGCCCGAGCCCGACGACGACCTGTGCGGAACGGTCCCCGACGCGGCCGTTCCGGATGCTCGCGCCGACTCGATCTTCCAGGAGATCGTCGGCGACCCGATCGCAGTACGCCAGGTCTCGAACTCGCTCTACACCTACGCGACACCCGAGATCGCCGAGCAGTCGTTCGCGGCCGACGTCGACCTGCTCGTGGCCTGCAACGCCACCACAATCGACGTGGACGGCACCCTGTACCGCGTGGACGTCGACAACGACTCGTTCACTGCCGAGGAGTCCGTCGACTTCCCCTGCGCCGACCAGTCGGCGTTCCTGATCACCCAACTCGTCAACGACCAGGCCGAGGTGCCCGACCTCGCCCAGTCGGCCGTTGCCTTCCGGTGCGGGCGCAACATCACGCTGACGACACTCACGACGACTCTGACGATCGACGACCTGAGCGACGACGACTTCTTCAATGCTGCGGGGCTCTCCAACATCCGCGTCGGTCAGCTTCCGGGCTCCTGACCACCGGTGTCACCCGGTTTCCGGAGACGACTCTTCAGCCAGCCACGCCTGGATGATCTTGCCGGCGATGCTGATCCCGGGCGGGATCATCGGCATGTCGTCCTTGCGGTACCACTGAGCGTCCATGATCTCGGCTTCCTCACAGACGATGTCGCCGCCGACATAGTTCGCTCGGAAGCCGACCATCAGGCTGTGCGGGAACGGCCACGGCTGGCTCCCGACGTAGCGCACGTCGTCGACGTCGACACCGACCTCTTCCTTCACCTCGCGGACCACGGCACCTTCGAGGTCCTCGCCCGGCTCGACGAATCCGGCGAGACAGGAGTACATCGGCATGGGGAACCGCACACCGCGGGCCAACAACGCCTCCTGGTCAGGGCCCGGCGCGCCACGGGTGACGAGAGTGATCATCGCCGGTGCCACTCGCGGATACGAGATCAGTTCGCACGCCGGGCACTTCAGACCCCGCTCGCCTGCCGACGGCTCGGTCGGCATCGCACACCTTCCACAGAACTGGTGCGTGCGCGCCCATTCGACGGTCTGCACCGCTCGCCCGGCCAACAGCCACTCGGCCTGCGAGGCGACGGAGAAGTACCCGTACAGATCCATCGCTGCGCCGTAGGACGGGTCGTCACCCTCGGGGACGTCGACGGCCCACCAGCCCTCGCCGTCGAGCAGGCCGATGAAGTGGGCGGGCCACGATGCGTCCTCGGGTCGATCGTCGACGAACACTTTGGTGGCGATCACGTGGACATATCGACGCTGCCCGTCGAACCAGTCGGGCAGTGCGTTCAGCGCGTCGTACATCGTCGCCGTGTTCATCGAGACGGTGTTCATCGAGACGGTGTCGCCGACGTTGGTCGCGAGTGGTTCGGAGGCGGGGTCACTGGTGGTCATCGTCGACATCTGTAGCACGCCACCCGACCGCCGCTCCTACGCTCGCGCCATGACCGCTGGCCCCGACCCTGCCCGGACCGATCCCTCCACCGAAACCTCGCCGCAGAGCGCAGGCCTGCGCCGCGACGTGGCGGTTCTGCACCCTGGCATCGCGGTGCTGGCACCGTTGCTGGGCACATGGACCGGGAGCGGCTCGGGCGAGTACCCGACGATCGAGCCCTTCGAATACGACGAGACCATCACGTTCGGGCACGTCGGCAAACCGTTCCTCGCCTACTCGCAGCGGACGTCGTCCCCACCGGTCGGGACCGACGACCGTGGTCGCCCGCTGCACGCCGAGTCGGGTTACAGGCGCAACCCCACCGCAGGTCTGGCCCAGATCGTGCGG
>JBBSOH010000055.1:0-18071 GCA_038259945.1 Acidimicrobiales bacterium | reverse complement strand
GATCTCTACATCGGTGGCGCGTGGGTGGCCGCAGCGTCGAGCGACGTGATCGAGGTCGTCAATCCGGCGACCGAGGAGGTCATCGCGATTGTTCCGGCCGCGTCGACCGACGATGCGAACGCGGCTATCGCCGCCGCCCGAGACGCATTCCCGGCGTGGTCGCAGCTGAGCATCGACGAGCGTGTCGACTACGTCGAGAAGATCGCTGCGGCGATGGCCGAGCGTGCCGAGGAGATCGCCTCGGTCGTGTCCGCCGAGCAGGGCATGCCGATGGCGAACGCACGACGCGTGCAGGCCGGCCTGCCGATCACCGTGATGAAGAGCTACGTCGACATCGGCCGCGAGTGGGCGCAGGCCGAACCGAAACAGGTCGGCCACTCGATCGTCGTGGAGGAACCCATCGGCGTCTGCACGTTCATCACGCCGTGGAACTACCCGCTGCACCAGATCATCGGCAAGGTCGCTCCGGCTCTCGTCGCCGGCTGCACGATGATCGTCAAGCCGAGCTCGGAGACCCCGCTCAACGCATTCGTGCTCGCGCAGGTCATGCACGAGGTTGGGCTCCCGGCCGGGGTGTTCAACCTGGTCACCGGAGCCGGACGAACGGTCGGCGAGGCGCTGTGCGTGCATCCCGACGTCGACATGATCTCGATCACCGGCTCGACCGAGGCCGGCGCCCGGATCGCCGAACTCGGAGCGCCCACGGTGAAGCGCATCTGCCAGGAGCTCGGCGGCAAGTCGGCCAACGTCATCCTCGTCGGAGCCGACATCGCCGCCGCCGTGCCCGCCGGAATCACGGGGATGATGCTCAACTGCGGCCAGACCTGCACCGCACTGACCCGCATGATCGTGCCCCGCAGCCGCCAGGACGAGGTGGTCGACCTCGCCGTCGCCGCGCTCGCGAAGCTGTCGATGGGAGATCCGAACAGCGACGACAACTTCCTCGGCCCAGTGGTGTCGAAGTCGCAGAAGGACACGGTGCAGGACGACATCCGCCTCGGCATCGAGGAGGGCGCCCGCCTCGTTGCCGGTGGGCCTGACGATCCGGAGGGGTACGACGTCGGTTTCTACGTGCAGCCGACGATCTTCGCCGACGTCGACAACTCGATGCGGATCGCCCAGGAGGAGATCTTCGGGCCGGTGCTGTGCATCATCCCCGTCGACAGCGACGACGAGGCGATCGCGGTGGCGAACGACTCCCCGTACGGGCTGTCGGGAGCGGTGTGGGCCGAGACGAACGAACTCGGTCTGGCCGCAGCCCGCCGGCTCCAGACCGGCCAGGTGATGGTCAACGGTGGTCGATTCAACCCGCTCGCACCGTTCGGCGGCTACAAGACATCGGGCAACGGTCGTGAACTCGGACGTGCTGGGCTCGACGAGTTCCTCGAGACCAAAGCGATCCAGATGCCCGCCTGATCCGGCAGTCGCACGACGCACCTTCCCCACATTCCTCCCGCACCTCACGATGAACGGAGCCCACCGTGGCCGATGACTACGAAGACCTGACCGACTGTGGGCTCAGCCCCGAACTCGAAGAACAGCTGCTGCATGCGCAGCGCGAGTGCACGTTCATGTGGACGAACAAGGCCGGCGAGGCGTTCGGCGTGATCATGTCGTACCTCCCCGACGACGGAAAGTTGTGGCTCACCGCCGCTGAACGTCGAGCGCGGATCTCGGCGATCCGACGTTTCCCGCGCGCTGCGATCTGCATCACGAGTGTCGGGACCGACATGGGCACCGGCAAGACGATCACGTACAAGGGCGAATGCATCGTGCACTCGTCGCGCGAGATCAAGGACTGGTTCTACCCGCGATTCGCGAAGTGGATCCGGCCGAACGACGAGGTCGCCGCCACCACGTTCCAGACCTTCCTCGATTCGCCGGACCGGGTGATCATCGAGTTCCGACCCGACGACAAGTTGGGCTTCGACAGCGCACTCATGTGGGCGCGGTCGCCCGAAGCCGCCAGCAACAAGGCGACCTGACCCGATTGGAGTCGTTCGTGCCGACCTCTGTTGACCCGTCCCGGAGCGAACACAGAGGTTGTTCGAACGGGGTGGGGAGGTGGCACACTCCTGGGGTGAGTCGTCGTGGTCAGTTCGTCCCGTGGGTGACCGCCGGTCGTGTGACCGAGCGCCAGAGCAATCCCGACGAAGTCGTCCGTGCGACCGGTTGGGTGTTCAACAACGAGACCGGGAACGAGTTGACGCTCGAGCAGTTCGTCGCCACCGGCGATCAGGAAGTGGCGTCCTACCTCACCGTGTTCGGGCTGCGCGACCCGAAGAACGACGAGCAGACCTTCGTCGAGATCGGCTCCGGAATCGGGCGGATGACGTGCGCGTTCACGCGTGCCTTCGGCAAGGTCGTGGCGTGCGACCTCGATGCCGGCTTCCTCGAACGCTGTCACGAGACCGTGGGCCGCTTCGGCAAGCCCGATCGGTTGCAGCGGGTGCACGTCGCCGACGGCCGCACCCTCGACCTCCGTGCGAACTCCGCCGACGTCGCCTTCAGCTACATCACGCTCCAGCACTGTGACGCCGGCGACGCTCTCGACCTCAGCTCCGAAGCGGTGCGGGTCGTCAAGCCGGGTGGCAAGGTGGTGCTGAACTATCGCAGCAGGAGCCGGGTCGACACGTTGATCCTCCCACTCAGCAAGGTGATGCGGTCGCTGTTCAAGGTGCCTGGAATCGGTGGGTTCCTGTCGAGTCAGCGTGTGTTCGCCCGCCTCGGCTGGCAGGCGAACCGGTTGCAGCCCGACGAGATCATCGGCCCACTCGCGCCGCTGCTGCGTGACGTGGAGGTGTGGCGCAACCCGAAGAGCCGCACGTCGGGCCACAAGGCCACGATCCGCGAGTTCGACGGCATCAACAAGCACCACTACTGGATCGTCGCCACCGCCCGCTGACACCGTTTGGTTGGCTTCAGTTCGCGTCGAGTTCGGCGACGTAGGCCCGGAGCTTCTCGAGGGCGACCTCGGCATGATCGAGGGCGCCGAGCATCACGGTCATCAATTCGTCGCTGGGCGGCGCGGACGTGCTGAACCCGTCGAGGCGTGCGGTCGACAGCCATGCGGTCAGATCTGCGTCGGCGCTCCAGTGCGCCGAGTTGAGCGAGTTGCCGTAGGCCGTGCGGATCCAGTCGGTCGCTGCGTCGGGGTGCGGCACCACTCCGCAGAGCGTGTTGCGATGGGAATCATCGTCGTAGGCGGCCTCGACGTGAGCGATGAACGCCGCACTGAACACCTGCTGGCAATGGCGCACGGTCTGCAGCGTCAGGCGGTCGACATCGAACACCGGAATGGCAGGACGACGTTCGAGTCCGTCTGCTGTGCAATCGACGTGGAACGTGCCGGCCGTGGTGGCGACGGTGCCATCGTCCAGAACGATCTCGTCGGGCTCGATCCGCTGGACACGCCCGAGGCGCACGACGTTGCCGATCAGTTGCAACTGTTCGCGTTCGGCGACGGTGATCGTGGAGCACCGGTACATCGTCGGTTCGACATCGTGATCGAGCCGGAGCAACAGCCCAGCGTCTTCGAGCAACTCGAAGAGATGGGGAATCGAGGTCGACTCGGCGACGCATCGGAACTGGTCGATGAATGCTGCGGCGGTGCCCTCGAAGAAGTCATCGGGCTGGATCCGAGCACGGTCGAGGAACCACGAGTCGCGTGGCGTGATCCAGCGGATGGAGCCGGGGTCGACGCCGTTGCGGAGCAGGAAGAGGCAGGCATCGGCTCCGGTCTTCCCGGCACCGATCACCGTGTAGGCGTCGGCTGGTTCGCCGAGCGCGCCCAGCGCATTGATCGGACCGTGGCGCACGCCGTCGGCCACCGCGTACGACGGCGCGCGCTGGGACGGCACGCTGACGTTCATGTACGTCGCGTCGACGACACGCCGAGCTGCGCGCAACGTCGTCGTCGATCCGTCGACGAGTGAGCGCGCCGCGACGTCTCGACCCGTCGACGCCGAGAGGTCCATGTCGTGCATCGGCAGGTACGTGACGCGACCACTCGGCACGAACTGCTGGTGCATCACCTGGTCGTAGTACGCCACGACCTCGGAGCCGGAGGCGAGTTCGTAGAGGCCGGCGTTCCAGCCGTTCGTGTCCTTGCGGTCGCTTCCGAGCGGTCGCGAGTTGACCCCGTAGAAGGCTGATGGTTGATGGAGGCGGACGAACGGATACGCATGGTTCCAGTGGCCACCCGGCCGATTGTCGCGATCGACGATCGCCACGGTGGCATCGGTCTCGGTGAGGATGACGTCGGCGAACGCCATGCCCATCGCTCCCGCGCCGACGATCACGTAGTCGGCATCGACGTGCTCTGGATCGTGCATGCCGAGACCGTATTGCATGGCGACGAGTTGTCCGTCGGCGGCGGCCGACCGGACCTCGCACGGTTCTTCCCCACCGACTCCAACACGAACGGGCCCGGCATCTCCAGGCTCGACATCAGCTGACATTCAGTCGACGGGGGAACGCGTCGCCGGGTCGGGCGGCGCTGGCTGCCGACTCCGACCTCGACCGCGCGGGAGTGCACGTGCCGCAGTTCCTCCTCCACGCTTGACCTTGTCGATCGCCCATCGCCCCCCGTCGCGGGTCTTGTCGGCGAGGAGGCCGGTGCTGTCGCGGAAGCTGGGGAGGTGGACGTTGAGGATCGGTGGCATGCGGAGATCGCGCTGGCGGGCGAACGTGTTGGTCGCCGAGTGGATCGTCTCGACGTGGCGGATCAGTCGGCGTCGCTGCAGCAGTTCCAGGCCTTCGAGCCCGGTCGGTTCCATCAGCGTCTCGATGAGTTCGGCGAGGTCGTCCACCAGCGCCTGGTCCTCGCGGCGGTGCATGTCGAGGCTGGACTCCATGTCGACCAGCACGGCGTCCAGGTGGCCCGGTTCGGTGCGGGTGACCCGGTCGAGGCGGAGCCGCTGCCAACCGACGAGGTTGTACTCGGTGGTGGCCAGCAGCCCGAGTGCGTCGGCGAGGTTGGCGTCGACGAGACGCTCGGCTGCGTCCACGCGGCTGCGGACCATGCGGCCGGGCTCGGTCATCCCCATTCGCGAGCGGATGAAGAAACGGGTTCGTTCGAGTCCGCTGACGATGTGCGGGTGGAGGTGGGCGATCGCCGACCAGTCGGTCTGGCCCAGGCCGCTGCCACCCCGGTCCTCGATCATCGCGAGCCGCTCGCGGATCACCCGGTGATGGCCGAGCACCTCGCCGACCTGCCCGGCCCGCACGAGATCCCGGAGTTCGTCGACCCGTTTCTCCACGCGCTCGACTGCGTCGGCGAGGTTCTTGATCGACGCGTGGAGTGCGAGTCCGACCGCAGCGGTCTGGAGTTGGAGCAGGTCGGCCCCGCCGACGGCGGGCCTCCAGTCGATGTCGGTGGGCAGCACCCGACCTTCACCGAGCGCACTGCGGAAGAGGCCGTCACCTGCCCCGATCAGCCGGTTCTCGCGCAATAACTCCAGCGCACGCTGAGAGAACTGGAACACCCGCGGTTGCGGTCCTTCGCCCACGCCGGGAATGACGTCGATGCTCGATGCGATGGTCGATGCGTACTGCGTGGCCTGGGAGAAGTTGGGTGAACCGATGACCCGGCGTGCCCTTTCGGCGAAACGTTCGACCGCATCGACCGGACCCTGTACGGCCACCACTCCGTCGGATCGCGTGGCGATGGTGATCGAGTCCGCGAAACCATCGTGGGGCAGCTCGAGGAACGCCGGCGTGTCGTCGGCGCTCGTGTCGGCGGGCTCGGTCATCGACCTCGAACGGTATCCGTCGAGGGGCATCGGAGTGGTCGTTCGCGCGCCCTCGATCCCGCATGCCTCGTTTCGCGCCACGATCTGAGCCAGAGTATGGAGCGGCGAACGAGGTGTCGTCGCACGAGGGGATCATCATGAACCAGCACAGTCGCAGCAGGATCGTTCGGCACGCAGCCGGAGTCGCGGCGCTCGCCGTGTTCGCCGTCGGGTGCGGTGGATCGTCCGACGGGGGTGAATCCGAGGTGTCGACGCCTGCGTCCGACGTTTCCGCCCCGGTGGTCACCGAGGCGCCTGTGGAGACCGCGGCACCGGTGGTGAGCGAGGCCCCGGTCGTGACCGATCCGGTCGAGATCCCGACGGTGCCGTGCGCCGAGTACGTGGACGAGTCCGGCTATCCCCTCAAGCCGTGCGACAAGGGAGTGCTGACCGAGACGTTGCAGCGCGACCTCGAGTCGCTGTTCCCGGGGATCGCGATCGACGGCCTGTTCGGCGGACAGACCTTCGACTTCATCAAGGAATACCAGACCTCGGTCGGACTCGAAGCGACCGGGCTGGTGAGCGAGGAACTGGCCGGTCAGATCGCAGCGGCCGAATCACTCGGGGACCTCGGCTCGGACGCTTCGACCACCCCCGACGACACGACGGCGGACACCACCGACGGCGAAGGCTGACCGTCGATCCGATCAGTGACCTGCGCCACCGTTCGAAACGTTGGCGTTTCGCAACGGAACGCCTACGTTTCGCTGGGTGACAACTGCTCTTCCTTCCGACGGCGTGACGACCGCTGCTCCCGACGTCCCGCTCGACGAGCAGCCGGACATCTACAACCGTCGATGGTTCCTGCTCGGCATCATGTGCCTGAGCCTGGTGATGGTCGTGATGGCCGTGTCGGGCCTCAACGTTGCGATCCCGTCGATCCAGTCGTCGCTCGGAGCGAGCGCCACCGACCTGCAGTGGATCATCGACTCGTATGCGATCATCTTCGCCGGGTTGCTGCTGAGCGCCGGGGCGATCGGTGACCGCTTCGGTCGAAAGCGCGCCCTGCAGGGTGGCCTGCTGCTCTTCGGCGCCGGCTCGCTGCTCGGCACCGTGGTCGATTCGGTCGGCATGGTCATCACCGCTCGCACCATCATGGGCATCGGCGCTGCGTTCATCATGCCTGCCACCCTGTCGATCATCTCGGCGGTGTTCGCTCCAGCGGAACGGCCCAAGGCGATCGCGATCTGGGCTGGGTTCGCCGGTGCCGGCGGCGCGCTCGGACCGCTCCTCGTCGGTTTCCTCCTGACCGACTGGTGGGTCTTCCCCGCGTACTGGTGGGGTGCCGCATTCCTCGTCAACGTGTTCACCGTCGCCGCCGTCTTCACCGCCGTCACCCTGTACGCACCGCGTTCGAAGGACGACGAGGCCACCCCACTCGACCCGGTCGGTGCTGTGCTCTCCGTCGTCGGCCTCGCGGCGCTGCTCTACGCGATCATCGAAGGCCCGGTCAAGGGGTGGACCAGCACCGAGGTGCTCGCCGCCGCAGTCGTCGCCCTCGTCGCGCTCGGTGGATTCGTGGCGTGGGAGATGCGCACCGAACACCCGATGCTGCCGATGAAGTTCTTCCGTGACGGTGGCTTCTCACTCGGCTCGGGCGTCATCACCTTCGCGTTCTTCGTGATGTTCGGATTCTTCTTCCTGATCACCCAGTTCCTCCAGTTCGTCCGTGGGTACTCGCCGCTCGACGCCGGCGTTGCCACCCTCCCGCTGGCAGGCGCACTCATCGCCGTGTCGCCCCGCAGTGCGGGCTGGGCCGCGCAGGTGGGTGCGAGCAAGGTGATGGGCGCCGGGTTCGGGTTCGTGGCGGCCGGCATGGTCCTCATGTCGACGGTCACGACCGCGACGAGCTACCTCGTCATCGCTGCGGCCCTCGTCCTGCTCGGAATCGGCATGGGCATCACCGTTGCTCCGGCGACCGGGTCGATCATGTCTGCTGTCCCGATGAACAAGGCGGGCGTCGGTTCTGCGGTGAACGACACCACCCGCGAGGTCGGAGGCGCTCTCGGCATCGCCGTCCTGGGTTCGATCGCCAACTCGGCCTACCGGTCCGAGATCGACGGGCAGGTGCTCGCCCAGTTGCCGCCCGAGGCCGCGAAGGCCGCAGGGGAATCGATCGGCGCGGCAACGCAGATCGCGTCGACGCTGCCGGTCGAGATCGGCAATGCGCTCCAAGCCGCTGCCGGGAACGCGTTCACCGATGCGTTCAGTCGATCTCTGCTCACATCGGGTGGTGTCGCCCTGGTGATCGGCATCTGCGTCCTCGTCGTCGGTCGACGTGTCGATGCCGCCAAGGGACGGACTCGGGAGATGGAACCGGAGTTCGAAGCCCTGTGAGCGGGGCCGCCACCTCCACCGGCACCGACGGTCACGCAGCACTCGACCCTCGCATCGAGCGGTCTCGTCGCGTGATCCAGGATGCCGCCATCGCGGAGATGGCCGCAGTCGGCTACGGAGCGATGACGGTCGAGGCCGTGGCCAAGCGTGCCGGAGTGTCCAAGGCCACGATCTATCGACAGTGGAAGAGCAAGCTCGAGATCGTCGAGTCGGCGCTCGGTGCGATGAAGGACGAGATGGTCATCGACGAGTGGCGAGCTCCCAAAGAACGCCTGACCCGTCTTCTGACGGACCTGGCGGGGTATCTGGCCGATTCCGACAACCCCAGTTCGGCATGTATCCCGGCGCTGGTGAGTGCTGCGCACTACGACGACGAGGTGCGTGCCTTCCATCTCCGTTTCGGTCGTGAGCGCCGAGCGGTGATGTCGGCCATGGTGAGCGAAGGCCAGGAAGTCGGCGAGATCGACGAGTCGTTCGACCCCGACCGCGTCGTCGACCTCCTGGTCGGGCCGCTCTTCTACCGACGGTTGATGACCGCCGATCCCTTCCCACCCGATGAAGTCGCCGCGCTGGTCACCACGATTCTCGGGTGAACGTCCGTCGATTCGGTGCGCCGCCGTTCATCCCGATCGCCCGATGAACGACGACGCTGACGCCCCGTGGGGTGGAAGCGTGCTTCACTTCGACGATGACGTACACGTTCACAGCCGAGGTGTGGGAGTGGACCTCGCGTACATCGTGGTTCTTCGTCAACCTCCCCGAGGATCACGCCGACGACATCGAGGAGCGGCATCGGCGGCGGGCCGCCGGCTTCGGGTCGGTGCGTGTGGATGTCACGATCGGGGCCACGAACTGGCAGACGTCGATCTTCCCGTCCACCGAGAACGCCACCTACGTGCTTCCGTTGAAGAAGGCGGTCCGGGTGGCCGAGTGCCTCGAACCGGGCTCGCAGGCCACGGTCGAACTGCGAGTCGTCACCGACTGATCCTGGCCCAGCCCGATCGGTGGCGTGAGCGCCTCAGCAGTCGGCGAACAGGTAGAACGGCTCGTCGCCCGCTCGCAGTGTGTCGACCACGATGTCGCCCGGATCCGGGACCTGCGTGACGTAGTTGCCGTCGTCGTCGAAGGCGCCGAAGGGGACGGTCTGGGACGACACCAGCAGCGTGATGCCGGCGACCTCGCCCGACCCCTGGGTGTAGCAGCCTCCCTCGTCGATCGTCATCACACCGAGATGGTCTGCGTAACGCGCCCCGATCGTGATGCCGTCGCTCGTCGCGAGCGGCGCCGATCCGAGGTCGAAATTGTCCTGCGACCACCCGACGAAGCGCAGATCTCCGCTCGTGTCGCCGCCGAAGTAGAGGCAGAACTGGTTGTCGTAGCAGGTCGTCCGGCCGAACGGACGTGAGAAGCCGGTGTCGTCGAAGCCGACGTACGTTCCGGATTCGAACGTTGGGTAGCACAGGACGAGTCGAATCGGTGTGTGTCTGGACTTCATCGTCGACCGCAGTGGCTTCGCTTCGAACATCGACGGACGCCTCAGCGGATCGCGATCTGCAGTCGTTCCACGCCGCGCAGGTTGATCCGACCGTTCCACTCGACCACGCCTGTGGCGTGCGCATCGGGGAAACGCCGCAGGAACGAGCCGATCGCCACCTGGGCTTCGAGCTTCGCCAACGACGCCCCGAGGCAGTAGTGCGAACCGCTGCCGAACGACAGGTGTTGACCTGCCCCAGCGCGTCGCACGTCGAGTTCGTCGGCGTCGTCACCCCACTTTTCCGGGTCGTGGTTCGCCGAGGCCAAACCGGCCATCACGAACGTTCCTGCCGCGATCTCGCGTCCGCCGAACTCGATCGGTTGCAGCGTGATCCGTCGCGAGAACTGGACCGGCGAGACGAAGCGGAGCAACTCGTCGACGGCGCCGGCATCGAGCGACGGGTCATCACGCAGGATCGCTGCCTGCTCGGGTCGGCGGAGCAGTTCGTGGATGCCGGTTCCGATCAGGTTGACCGTCGTCTCGTGGCCGGCGACGAACAGCAACTGCACCTGGTCACGTAGCTCACTGGCGGTGAGGCGGTCGCCGTCCTCCTCGGCCTGGATCAGTGCGGTGAGGAGGTCGTCGGCCGGATTCGCCCGCTTCCACGTGATCACCTCGTCGAGCAGCGCACGCATCGACCGCTCGGCGCTCGCTGCCGCCTGGATCTCCTCGTCGGTGATGATCGGGTCGAGCGTCTTGACCAGCGCCGACGACCACTCGGCCACCTGATCGCGATCGGAGTCGGGCATGCCGAGCATCACCGAGATCACGTCGAACGGCAGAGGGAATGCGAGGTCGGCGACGATCTCGGTGGAGCCGCGCTCGTCCATGGCGTCGAGTGCTGTGTCGACCAGGTCCTGGATCACAGGACGGAGGGCAGCAATCGTCGACGGGGTGAACGCCTTGCTGACCAGGCGACGCAACCGGGTGTGATCCGGTGCGTCGCGACCGAGCATGGACCTCGTGCGCTCCATGTCCGAGAAGGCATCCTCGATGGAGGCGAGTCGGGCCTCGTCGTGCACCGTGACGTTGGCGTCATCGACGCTCAGTGTCGGGTCCTTCAACAGCCGGGACACATCGTCATATCGGAACAGGAACCACTGCGTACCGAACATGTCGTGGACCGGGTCGCCGTTGCGCATCTGGGCGAAGTGCGACCACGGTGACGCTGCGTAGCCGTCCTGGAGCGGATTGAAGAAGAGCGGTTCGGCGGCGGTGTCCGTCATCTCGCGACCCTAGACCGCCGACCGAGCAGGGTTCCGAGAGTGTTCACGCGATCCGCCGACGTCCGGGCGGCACCTCGTCTCGTCAGCTACTCCGCGATCGAGAGCAGCTCGCCAGGTGTGCAAGCGAGGACACCGCAGATCGCCGTCAACGTGGTGAAGCGGATCGCCTTCGCTCGGTCGTTCTTGAGGATCGAGAGGTTCGCCACCGTGATGCCCACGGCGTCGGCGAGGTCGACGAGCGTCATCTGCTGTCGTTCGAGCAGGTCGTCGAGGTGACAGTGGACCCGGTGCGGTTCGAGGTCGCCCATCAGATCGTTGCGTCGAGTTCTGTGCGCATGGAGACGCCGGTGCGCCAGATCGACGCGAGGGCGGCGATGACGAGACCGATGAAGATCGGCAGGAAGCTGATCTCGAATTCGATCGCGAACAGGTCTGCGGCAGCCGATCGACCCAGGATGATCGTGCGGGCCGAACCGTTGATGACGTTCACGAGCGTCCCACCGACGATCACGAGTCCGGAGATCGTCCAGAGGCGGCGCTCGTTGCGAGCCGTGAACGGATCACCGTCCCTGGTGGAGCGAGCCATCTGTCGGATCGGCCACGAGATCAGCACGACCAGCAGCAGACCCGACACCTGCCAGATCAGCCAGATGACACGTTGTGTGGGCGTCGGGTCGAGCAGTGATGCCGTGACGGTGAGCGGCTCGCCGACCGTGACGACTGCCTGGCCGAGCACTTTCGCTGCGCCGTCGTCCTCGTCGATCACCGCCGGAAGCGGGTCTCCGAGATCGATGACGAATTCATCGGAGGGTCGACCGTCGATGGTCATCATCGCGGCGTCGCCGTCGGGTCGGTCGGTGATGCGCAGACCGTTGCCGCCGATGAGCGTTGCGATGATCCCGATCGCAGCCAGCACCATTGCGATCGTGGCGAACACCTCGACGGCGCGACCGTACGAGCGTGTCGGATCCTTGGGAACGGCGTGGTGCATGAGGTGGTCGTTTCTCGTGATGCATATCGAATGTCGATATGTCGGAGATCACATCATGCATATCGAAGAACGATATGTCAACCGAAACTTCGTGTGGCGACTTCCGGGTGCGTGCCTCGCACGCACCCGCATCGCTACTTGCGTTCGGGGAGGGGGGCGCTGTAGTCGCTGCCCGAATCCAGACCGAACGCCGTGTGCAGCGAGCGGGCGGCGAGTTCCATCTGGTTCGCCGGGATGATGATCGAGACGCGGATCGTCGACGTGGAGATCATCTGGATGTTCACGTCGTTGTCGGCCAGGACGCGGAACATCTTGGCTGCGATGCCGGGCGACGATTTCATGCCGGCGCCGACCAGCGACACCTTGGCGATGTCGTCGTCGTGGGTGACCTTGGTGGCACCGATCTCCTCGGCCACACGCTGCACGATCGACTCGGACTGTGCGAGGTCGGCCATGGGCATCGTGAAGCTGATGTCGGTGGTGCCGTCGGTCGACGTGTTCTGGACGATCATGTCGACGTTCACGTTCGCCTCGGCGAGCGGCTCGAACAGCGCAGCGGAGACGCCGGGCCTGTCGGGCACGCCGAGCACGGTGACCTTGGCTTCGGTCATGTCGGTCACGACACCGGAGATGATGGGATCTTCCACGGATGGCTCCTCGTTGCTGACCCACGTGCCCTGTTCCCACGTGAACGCGGAACGGACGTGGAGGGGGACGTCATGGTTGCGGGCGAATTCAACGGATCGCATGGCGAGCACCTTCGAGCCGGCGCCGGCCATCTCGAGCATCTCGTCGAAGTGCACCTTGGCGAGCTTGCGAGCCCGTGGCACGATGCGCGGGTCGGCGGTGAACACGCCGGTCACGTCGGT
Organism: Acidimicrobiales bacterium; assembly: GCA_038259945.1. Lineage (GTDB taxonomy): Bacteria > Actinomycetota > Acidimicrobiia > Acidimicrobiales > Ilumatobacteraceae > Ilumatobacter_A. Next base: position 5,322 of record JBBSOH010000055.1, on the reverse strand, counting down.
GTAGATCTCGCACGCGTCGGCGTTCATTGCTCCCGCGAGTGCCGACGCCGTGAGGTCGGACGCACCGCGACCCATCGTGGTGATCTCCTTGTCGGTGCTCACCCCCTGGAAGCCGGCGATGACGGCAACCCGACCTGCGGCGATCGACTCCCGGACGCGATCGCCCTTGACCTCGATGATCTTCGCCTTGCGGTGCACGGTGTCGGTGATGATGCCCACCTGACTGCCGGTGAAGCTCACGGCGTCGACACCACGATCGTGCAGCGCCATGGTCAACAGGGCAGCGGTCTGGCGCTCGCCCGTGGTGAGCAGCATGTCCATCTCGCGGCCCGACTGGTTCTTGGAAACCTGATCGGCGAGTGCGATCAGGTTGTCGGTGGCCCGGCCCATCGCGGACACCACGACGATCACGTCGTCGCCCCGTCGCCGGGTGATGGCGACGTTGTCGGCAACGGCCTTGATGCGATCCGGGTCGGCGACCGAGGTTCCGCCGTACTTCTGAACGATCAGTGCCACGGGTACGGCAGGTTAGCGGTCGGCCGAGGTTCGGGGGCGTGACGGTTCCGCCCGAAGCCGCTCCAGGGTTCGAAATTCTGCGGTGCAACCATTCGCTGACACCGTTTGGTTCACCATTCGGTGTCTGCACCGTTTGGTTCTGTCGAGCGTTCCGGTGGTCAGTCGAGGCCGTCGGCTGCAGCGCGGAGCCGGGCACGGTGTCGACGGATCTTGGCGCGCCCCCCACATGCGGACATCGAACACCACTGGGCCGACCGATTCTTGCTGCTGTCGAACACGACCCACTCGCAGTGGCGGCACGACTTGAGTCGTTGCCACGTGGCGTCGGAGGTCGCCTCGAAGATCGCGAGCATCATCGACCCGACGAACCCCGCGATCGGATCCTGTCGGGGATCGACAGCGGGGCGGAATCCGGACGAGGTGGCGGCGGCGACGAAGCGGACGTCGCCGACCAGTTCAGCGAGTTCGGTCGTTGCGTCGAGGTCGGTCTCGCCGTCTCGGTGCGATGCCGTGACGCGACGAATCGCTGTTCTGATCCGGATGCAGCGTTCGAGTCCGCGTGCCGACGCTCGGAAGGGTTCATGACCCTGTTCGTGCAGCCATCGAGAGAAGTCGTCGGGTGTACTCAGGCGGTCGGCGCCGGACTCGGCGTTCGTCGTGTTGCAGAACCGGCGCACGGCCTCCAGCGAACCCGGAGCGTGCCGATCGGCCGGCCAGTCGCACCGGGGCAGCACGCGACCCTGGGCATCGAGTGGATGGCCGGCTGACATGTAACTATCATAAGTTGAATGACAGTTATTCGGCGTCGTGCGCTGACGTACTTGGTGTCCAGCGTGCTCGTGGTCGTCTCAGCGTGCGGGTCGAGCGAGCAGTCATCGCCCGCAACGACTGCTTCGCCGCCCGACACGATGTCGACCGACGAGGTCACGTCCATCGGCGACCGGCCCGGCACAACTCTGGAGTCACCCGACTCGACACGAGCGCCAGATCTTTCCGAGGAACCAGATCCTTCCGAGGAACCAGGACTGTCCGAGGGGCCCGCTCTGTCCGGCATGCAGGTGGTGGCATCGCTGGGGTACCCGCGAGACCTCCTCGATCGCGGGAGAGTCAACGTTCAGGTCACTCGTGAGGACGACACCGCCTTCGTGATCCTCGACAAGCAACTCGTCGCCGATCACTTCATTCCGGGCCCGGTCGAGCAACGACGCACCGTGCTCCCTCCGAACGGTCGGACCGTGGCACTCCAGACGCTCTTCGGGGAGGTCGACGACTGCGAGAGCACCGACCCGGTCATGGCAATGCTGGTGGTCACCTTCACCTATGGCGACGATCAGACGCCGCGGACCGCGTCGATCCCGTTCACCGGAACCTCGACGTTGGACGACATCCGGGCCAGCAAGTGCACCGTCCGTCAGGTGCTCGAGGAGAACGAGATCGCCCTCGTCGACCCGGTCGTCGACGGCGAGACGATGTCGGTCGACCTCGTCATCCGCCGTCTCTCGGGCGAGAGTCTGCTCGCCTTCGACTCGATCAAGGGCACCGTCCTGTTCGGTGCGGCGACCCGATTCGAACCCGGCTCGCCCGAACGCGTGCTCGAACCCGACGAGACCGAAGCGGTGATCCCCATCGTGATCGACGTCAACCGCTGTGACTCCCACGCCGTTGCCGAGACCACCCGCAAGTTCGGAATCGACCTCTACGTGTCGGTCGACGGATCGGAGTCCCAACTCGTGCCCGTGGCGATCGACGCCATCGAATCGGGCCTGGAGGCCATGCTCGATCTCTGCAAGGAACGCACCGGCCAGTGATCGGCGGGGCGCGCGGGTGGAACTCGCTCAGGCGCCCTTGACGACGTGTTCGACGACCTCGAACGACATCAGGTCGGCGCCCTGCGCGACCGGCTTGCGGGCCTGTTCACCATCGGGTGTGGTGTTGCCGTCGGCCTGGCCGGTGCCGTGACCCTTGGCGAAGTCCTGGCTGTCCATCCACGCCTGGAAGTGGGCTTCGGTCGCCCAGCGGGTGTACACGAAGTAGCGGCTCTCGCCTTCGGTCGGGCGGAGGAGCTGGAAGTCCTCGAACCCGTCGAATGCTTCGACCATCTTGGCGCGACCAGCGAAGCGACCTTCGAGTTGCGGGCCCATGCCCTCGGGGATCGTGATGGCGTTGATCTTGACGACACTCATTGGCCCAGTCTGCCCGGTGTGCCCGGTCTCCGCGCCGCGGTGTGGAGTGGGTCATGTGGAGTGGGTCAGACCCACTCCACACCACATGCGGGCAGACCTTCGTCCAGGTGCCGCAGCCCCCGGAGTCGAATCCCACGTCGGTCGCTGCGATCGTGACGGTTCGTTGACCTGCGGTCCCAGTGAACTCGTTCTGGATGGTCGCCTCGAGCGAGTTGTCGAAACCCGAGAGCCGCTGCCAGAAGCAACCGTCGCCCGCCAGGGTCGTGTACGTGCCGGGAACGATGTGTTCGTTCACGACGTGCGCCCCGGTGACGATGGTGGTGGCCCGCAGCGTCGAACCTGCGTACGCCGTCATCCTCCCGCAGGGTGCGCTGAACTCGAAGCCGACGTCGCTCGGGAGGATGTCGACGATGACGCGGCCGTCGTTGTTGCGGAACTCGTTGGAGATGATCTCCTCGAACGTCCCGCCCAGGCTGCTCTGGCGTTCCCAGTAGCAGGCGCCCGTCGCGTTCTCCATCGTGTATCGACCGGCGGGGAGGTCGGCGCCCACGGTGTAGTTGTCGGGAGTGAAACCGGGACCTGTCGGCGGGTTCGGGGGAGGCGGCGTGCCGGGCGGGTCTGCGGGGCACGCAGCGCCGGATCCGGTGGGCGGCGTACCGGTGAAGTAGCCGGCGACGTCGACGACGAGGTGGGTCGTTGCCGACGTGAACATGCAGATGTCTCCGTTCGTGCCGCGCCGCGCCACCACGAGATTGGCGACGTTCTGTGCGGGCACGTGGTTGACGTTCGAGGCGTCGGGCCGGACGACCCCTCTCGGGTACACGGTGACGAAACCCGGTGCCAGGCTCGCCACCGAGGTGACGTTCAGCACGACAGCCGTTGCGTCGGCAGGGATCTGCGCTCGCGACGCAGTGGGGACCCTCAGTGTTCCGCTGGCGGGACGGATCCCGATGGCGGCGCCGACGCCGTCGGGGGTCCGTCCATCCGGACGACTGTCCACGAGCCGGGTCGGCGTCACCGGCGTGTAGGTCGCCGCGTCGAGCGATCCGGCGACGTCCAGGATCACCTGCGTCCGTCGCGACGAGTAGATGCAGATGTTGCCGTCCGGATCGAGTTGGACGGTCACGACGTTGGCCGTGGCCCGGCCGGGGGAGTAGTTGAGGTTCGAAGCGAGCGGCTGGGTCCCGCACGCCCAGACGGTGAGGAAGCCGATCCCGTCGGGGTCGGCAGCGGCAACGCTCACCACGACGGTCGACGCGTCGGCGGCAACGCCTGCTCGGCCGGCGACCCGCAGCGGGTAGGTGGTCCGCGCAGCGATCGCGCCGACCGCTTGGTCGCCTCCGTCGATGGTCGTCCCGAACGATCGGGTGTCGAGGATGCGGCGTGGTTCGGGCAGCACCGAGAAGCCGTCGGCCGGGAGGTTTCCGGACGTATCGATCAGCACGTCGGACGGGGCCGAGGAGAACACGCAGACGCCACCGGTCGCATCGAGACCGACGATGACCGAGTTGGCCGTGTTCTGGCCGGCGACGTAGTTGACGTTGGAGGCGTTGGGCACGGCACCGCACGGATACAGCGTGAGGTAGCCGTTCGCGCCGGGTCGCACCGCCGTCACGTTGAGCACGGCGTTGCGGGCAGCGGGCGCCATGCCGACGCGACCGGCGATCTGGATCCGACGGACTTCGCTCGGGGCGAACCCACCTTCCCTGGCGTTCGTTCCGTCCGCGGTCGCGCCGGTGGGTCGGGTGTCGAGCACACGCTGCGGAGCAGGAAGGGAGTCGAAGGGGGCAGCAGAGACCGGAGGTGCCTGGGCGACCAGCACTCCACCGAGCAGGGTCAGCAGGACGGCGATTCTCCGCGCAAGTCGTGGCATGGCGGGAGACTATTCAGCTCTGCTGATCCGTCGTGCACGCGGTTCGAGGAAAACCGTTCAGGCGATGAGGTCGGCGAGCGTGGTGAGCCCGCGGTGGACGTCGACGAAGCGGGTCGTCAGCGGTGACAGCCCGAAGCGCAGGACATCGGGGTCCCGTTTGTCGACCACGACCCGTTCGGAGCCGAGCCGCCGGTGCAGTGCGGTCGCGTCGTCGTGGTGGATCGAGATGTGGCCGCCGCTCGATGCAGGAGTTCGCAGGGTCGAGCATGTGAGGCCGAGTTCGTCGGCGACGTCGAGAGCGAAGTTCGACAGTTGGGCGGCCTTCGCCGCGATCGCGTCGATGCCGACGTCGGCCGACAACGAGATTCCGGCGACTGCTGCGGTGAGCCCGAGGATCCCCGGGGTGCCGTTGAGCATCCGGCCGATCCCGTCGCGGGGATCGAACGCCCGGTCCATCGCGAACTGGTCGCGCTGGGCGAACCATCCCCAGATCGGCTGCACCACGTCGTCCTGGATCGATCGTCGCACGTAGGTGAACGCAGGCGCGCCAGGTCCGCCGTTGAGGAACTTGTACGTGCAGCCCGCAGCGAGTTCGGCTCCAGCACCCTCGAGATCGACGGCCACGACACCGGCAGCGTGGGAGAGGTCCCACACGGTGATGGCGCCGACATCGTTCGCCCGGTGGGTCTCCTCGGCCATGGCGGCAAGTCGGGCGGTCCGGTAGTCGACGAGTGAGCGCACGACGACGTC
>JBBSOH010000054.1:0-18078 GCA_038259945.1 Acidimicrobiales bacterium | reverse complement strand
CTCGGCGGGCCCGTGCGCCGACTCGTCACCCTGTTGAACTCGTGGGAGGACCACGCGGAACTCGGCGCCTTGCTCTCGATCGACGGCATCGATCGTTGCATCGTTCGCGGAGAGGACGGCGCGGACGATGGCGAGGCCGAGGCCCGATCCGCCCGAATCGAGCGATCTTGCTTCGTCGAGCCGTGTGAACGGTTCGAAGATCGTGTCGCGATCGTGGGTTCGGATCGAGGGGCCGTCGTTGGCGATGCGGATTTCCACCTCGCTCCCTGGCGCCACGAGGACCGAAACCCGAATCGACGAGGTTGCGTGTCGTTCGGCGTTGTCGAGCAGGTTGCGGACGACCTGCACGAGGCCGTCGCGGTCGATCGCCACGTGAACCGACGGGTTCGAGGTCCGGAACTCGATGTCGATCGCATTGCGGCGCTCGATTTCGTTGCGGACCAGTTCGACGACATCGACGACCTCGAATCGGGCGGAATCGGCCGCCTTGGTGAGCGAGCGGAGGTCGCGGGAGAGTCGCTCGAGTCGCTCGATCTCGATCAGCGCATCATTGGCGGTGCGTGTCCAGTCGGTTCGTTCCGGGTATGCGAGACCGACTTCGAGGTCCGTTCGCATCGCGGACAGTGGGCTGCGGAGTTCGTGCGATGCGTTGGCGGCGAACAGTCGCTGCTGGGCAGCACTGGCGTCGAGACGTTCGAGGAAGCCGTTCATGGTCGAGCCGAGGCGTGTGAGTTCGTCGTCGTGGCGCCCCAGATCGAGGCGGGCCGTGCGGTCGGTCGCCGACATCTCCTCGACTCGCCGCCGCATCCGCTCGACCGGTGTCAGCGCCCGGCCAACGACGCCGTAGATCACCGCACCGGTGACGAGTCCGATCAACGGAAGCGACCACAGCAGACGCGACGTCAGATAGCCCTGTGCAGCTTCGGACGTATCGAGCGACGTGACCGCAAAGACCGAGAAGGCGCCATCCTGCGTCGTCACCGTCGAACTGACCAGTCGGTACATCTCGCCAGGGTCGTTGTCGATCGAAGCGCCGTTGACGGTCGCCACCACCTTCTCGCCGACCCGTGGACTCGGTACGACATCGAACCGGGTGGTGGCGGCGAGCCCGGAGGTGTTCGACACGACGACACCGTCAGCATCGATGACCTGCACCTGGCCGATCTCACGCCCCGTCGAGTCGAGGATCGGATTCAGCTCACCTGCGTCGATGAGTGCTGCCACCGCATCGATGCGTTCGCTCAACAACTCGTCGGTGTTGCGGTCCAACGACCGGCGAAGCAGCCCCGCAACTGCGAGCGACACGATCAGGAGCGCGAACAGCACGATCGCCGTCGCGCCGAGCGTGATCCGCCAACGCAGCGACGCCAGTCGCCGAGGCGTCCTCCACGGAGCCGCCGCCGAGCGCGGGACCTCACTCGCCACGAGTGCTCACCCTGTAGCCCCCGCCGCGGACGGTTTCGATCACATCCGTCCCGATCTTGCGACGCAGCGACGACACGTGGACCTCGACGACGTTGTCGTCGCCGTTGTACGCCGAGTCCCACACGTGATCGACGATCTGTCGTTTCGGCACTGCCTCACCCACGCGTCGCACGAGACATTCGAGGATCGAGAACTCACGTGGAGTCAGATCGATGGTGACGCCCTTTCGACGGCATGAGTGCTCTGCCACATCCAGCACGAGGTCGCCCACCACGAACGTCGGTGGGCGCTCCTTCGACCCCCGTCGCAGCAGAGCTCGCAACCGGGCAACGAGCACGACATAGGAGAACGGCTTCGACAAGAAGTCGTCGGCGCCGGTGTCGAGCGCTTCGGCTTCGTCGTATTCCCCGTCCTTGGCCGTCAGCATCAGGATCGGCGTCCACACCTCACGCGCACGCAGTTCGGCGCACACTCGATAGCCGTTCAACCCGGGCAGCATCACATCGAGCACGATCGCGTCGTACGCATTCTCGGTCGCCATCCAGAGACCATCGGTGCCGTTGTCCGCGACGTCGACCGCGAACCCTTCCGCTTCGAGACCACGCCGCACTGCAGCGGCCTGTCGGACCTCGTCTTCGACAACCAGTACTCGCACGGAGCGAGTGTCGCAGCTCCGAACTGAAGATCGCTTCAGCGACCTTCAGCGAATCCACAGCCGGTGCGGCCCACGATGCAACACATCAACCCCCCGCCCCCGGAACCCGGAGGCACCACCACGAGGAGCACACCGTGAACACCAAGCTGAAGAACGAAGCGATCATCCAACCCGCAGCGACTCCGACCTCGACCATGTTCGGCCGATACCACCGCACCCCCGCCGTGGTTGCCGCCGAGCTGGTCGCCGCCGCCGGCCTGGCCGGCACCGCATACATCCACCTCGAAGAGCTCTCCGGCAAGTTCGCCGAAGTCCCCTACCTCGGAGTCGGCTACGCCCTGCTGGCGATCGCATGCGTCGCCTCGATCGTCCTGATCGCCGCCCGCCAGCGGATCGGTTGGTACCTCGGCGGCGCCACCGCACTCGCCACCTTCATCGGCTTCGTCCTGACCCGCACCGTCGGACTGCCCGCTTCGACCGACGACATCGGCAACTGGAACGAATCGATCGGCACCTGGTCACTCGTCGCCGAAGGAGTCGTCGTCGTCGCCGCAGCCGCCGTTCACGCCCTCCACCTCCGCAAGCCCACCATGGCCTCCTGATCAACCCGACATCGCAGGTTCACGTCGGTGCCCCGCCCACACGGGTGGGGCACCTTCGCGGGCCGACGCACATCTGAGCGCACGTCGATGTCGACGGCACATCACGCGTGAGAGGCGGAGCGGCGGGGCGGCCTCTCACATCAACCGATTCGCCGATGCGGTGGGGTCGGGGTCGATCAGCCTGCGAGCGAGGCGATCAGTGCCATCAGCGTCGCCGTCTGGGTCGCGATGTCGGGCGAGGGCGCACGGACTGCGGTGAGCGTCTCGTCGATCTGGCTGTCGAGGAATGTCCAGGCGGTGCCGTCGACGGCTTCGAGTGCGGGCTGGGCATCATCCCACGCTGTTTCGAGGTCGGTGACCCGGGTGACCGCGCCGGCCCGGTCACCGCTCTCGACGAGGGCGAGGGTGTCCTGAGCGATCGTGTCGAACTCGGTGAGGTCGCCGGAGGCGAAGTTGGCGACCGCTTGCTGCGGGGTGAGTTGCTCGACCGGTCCGCTGGCTTCTTCCTGAGCCGAGAACGCGACGTGCGGCTGAGCATTGGCGTATGCCAAGGTGCCCACGGCGATCGCAGCGACGGCGCCGTAGTAGCCGAGCATCTTGCGTTCCCGAACCTGGTTGCGCTCGGCGGCGACGTGTGCTTCTGCGTCGTCGGCCATCACGTCAGGGCGCTTCACTGCGAGGTAGATGACGGTGGCGAGGATCGCAGCGAGGAAGATCACGCTGGTGCCGAGCGTGCCGGCTCCGATGCCGCCGAGCTGCTTGTCGACCGCGATCCAGTCGCCCATGTTCGCACCGAGCGGGCGGGTGAGGACGTAGGCGATCCAGAACGAGAGCACCGCGTTCGCTCCGAGCTTCCAACCGACCACCGTGGCAGCGAGCAGGAAGACGGGGAGCAGAACGGCGACACCAGGGGTCCAGCCGGTGAGTTCGAGTGTCCAGTCACCGGCGGCCGTGCCGAGGGCGAAGGTGACGAGGATCGCAAGCCAGTAGAACATCTCTCGGGGGATGGTGGTGATGCTGTGGATCGACAACGTGTGTTCCTTGCTGTACCAGAACCCGAACACCGCTGCGAGCATCACGGCGATCACCGGTGTGGTGATGGCCAGGTCGACGCCGTACTTGTCGGTGAGGATGTCGGTGTAGAGGGTGCCGGTCACGCTGAGCACGACCACGGTCAGCCAATACGGGAAGGCGTTGTACTTCGGGAGTCGGATCTGCCACGTCAGTACCGCAGCGAGCACGACGGAGAAGAGCACTGTCGTGTTGATCAAGCCGACGTTCAGGTCGACAGCGACCCAGTCGGCGAAGCTCTCGCCGACGGTGGTGCACAGAATCTTGATGATCCAGAACCAGATGGTGATCTCGGGGACCTTGTTCAGCAGGGCGCGCCCGGTGCTGGTTCCGGTCGCGGTGGAAGGTGGTGGATCTGCAATCTGTGTTGACATCTCTCGAACGTGCGACCTCCGAAGCTGAATGTCGCCTGAACGTCTCGATGCGCTGGTTCAGTTCGAATTCAGGTCGAGCAGAGAATCGACCGACGGTTGCTCCGAGCACGGCTGTTCGACAATGCCACGAAGACCTCATCGGTCCGCGTTCGCTCGCGAGGCCGCGGCGAAGTCCTCCGGGATCGTGACCTCTCGGGCAGACGTGTCGACGCTGAGCGTGACCTTCACCGTGGATCACCACGTCCTCAGCGTCTCCACGGACTGCAGGCGGACGACCTCAGATGACGCCGACGCCGAGGAGGCCGATCGTGGCGATCGCGATCGCAATTCGGTACCAGCCGAAGATCGAGAGCGGCTGGGTTCGCAGCGTGACGACGAGCCAGCGGGCAGCGACGAATGCGGTGGCGAACGCGACCACGGTGCCGAGGATCGGAGTGATGATGCCGTAGTCGGCGACGAGGGTCGAGCCACTCTTGGAGAGGTCGTAGAGCGTTGCAGCGGACAGGGTGGCAAGGCCGAGGAGGAAGCTGAACTCGACCGCTGCTGACATCGTGGCTCCGATGGCGAGCGCAGCGACGATGGTGGTGAGGCTTCGGCTGACGCCCGGCCACAGTGCGAGGATCTGCGCGGCGCCGATGATCGCCGCGTGTCTCGTCGTGAGTGACGTGATCGACAGGTTGCCGGTTCGAGGGGTCCACCACAGCAGGAACACGCCGCCGGCGAACCAGGCGGCGACGACGGGCCACGCTCCGAAGAGTTGGGTCTTGATCGTGTCGCCGAGCACGAAGCCGACGAGCGCTGCGGGCACGAATGCAATCGCCAGTCGAACGAGGAGGTCGCGGCCGGCGTCGTCACGTCCGATCATTCCGCGGGCGATCTGCGCGAGCCGGTCGCGGTACAGGGCGACCACCGCGAGGATCGCACCGATCTGGATGGCGACGACGTAGGTGTCAGCTGCGGTCTTGCCGGCGCCGTCGCCCAATCCGAGCAGGCGCTGGGTGATGAGCAGGTGGCCGGTCGACGAGACCGGGAGGAACTCGGTGATCCCTTCCACGGCGCCCAGGACCACCGCTTTGATCGGCGTCAACGGGCCCGACGAGTCGAGGAAGAAGGTCACGAGTGCGATCAACGCTGCGACGACGCCCCCGATCTGGATGTTGCGGGTGCGGACGTCGTCGAAACGAGTTCTGCCGGTCCGGTGCAGCACCGGTCGACGGCCGTCGGTGCCGATGACCTCGATTGGGGGTGTTGTTCGCAGGAGCGGGTCGCGTCCGTCGTGGTGTGAGTCGTTCATGTTCCCATCGAGACCCGGAGGTGGAAGACACAGTACTCGGCGAGGTGTGCTGCCAGTAGTCCTCGTCGTGTTCGCCTTGCCAGATGTGTTCGGCCAGGTCGACTTTGCTCGCCCGCTGGCTGTCAGCGGTGGCGAGAGCGCCGTCGAGGAGGTCGTCGTCGCCGATGTCGAGCCAGGACCGGGCCTCGGTCGGTTCGATGGTTTGGGCGAGGTTCGGTCCACTGCGCACCGGACTGTCCAGCTCGCTCAGTTCGGGTCGCGACGTTCGAGGGCAGTGGACCCGGCGACCGCCGGCGTGGCAGTTGGCCGCACGCCGTCGCTCCTCGCGGGCTTCGGCCTCGACGCCTGACTTCAGCGGACATTCAGGACGACAAGCGCACTGTGAGCGCATGCACCGACCTGCTCCAGCAACGGAAGGCCGCCCGGCGATCGAACTGGTCGGGCTCACCCACCGGTACGAAACCGAACCCGTGCTTCGCGACGTCGATCTGACGATCGAAGCCGGTGAGATCTTCGGGTTTCTCGGCCACAACGGCGCCGGCAAGACCACGGCGGTCAATGTTCTCACCACGCTGATCACCCCCACCTCGGGCGCGGCTCGCGTGCAGGGCTTCGACGTCGTCACGCAACGCCGAGAGGTCACCGCCCAGATCGGATATCTGCCTGCCGACGTCCGCCTCTATCCACACATGACCGCCCGCGAGAATCTCGAGTTCTTCGCCAAGCTCTCCGGTGTCGCCGACCCACGACGAGCGGTCGCCGAAACCCTCGAGTACCTCGACTCGACCGACCTTGCCGACCGGCGCATCGGATCCTTCTCCACCGGCATGCGCCAACGCATCGGCATCGCTCAGGCCATCGTCCACGAACCGAAGGTGCTCTTCCTCGACGAACCGACCGCCGGACTCGACCCCGTCGGTGTGCGCCAGCTGCGAGAGACGATCGTGCGCCTCAACCGCGAACTCGGGATGACCGTGTTCATGAACACGCACCTGCTGAGCGAGGTCGCCAAGGTCTGCACCACGATCGGTGTTCTCGATCACGGTGAGTTGATCTACAAGGACACGATCGAGGCGACCACCGCTCGTTTCCCCGACGAAACATCACTCGAAGACATCTACGTCCGGATGGAAGCGATCCCGACATGACGGCGATGTCCTTGATCGCAACGATCGCACGCCAGCAGATCCTGTCGCTGCGCCGACAACGCACCTTCGTCGGGCTGCTCGCCACGTTCCTCGTGATGACCGCGCTCGCCGGGGTGCTCGGCTGGTCGAGCCATCGAACGATCGTCGGTGTCTACGACGAGTCGGTCAAGCTGCTCGCCTCGCGAGGTCTGCCGGCGCCGGACAACCCGTTCCGGCTGAAGCCGAATCTGTCGCTGCTGTCGAACCTGGTCGTCTACATCCCGCTCATCGGTGCACTCCTCGCCGTGGTGCTCGGACACGTCAGCCTCGCCGACGATGAAACCAACGGCATCGGTCGGCTGCTGTTCTCCCGCCGAGTCGACCGCACCACCTACATCGCAGGCAAGGTCGTCGGTGCAGCCGTCGTCCTGTTCGCGATCCTGGCCGTGAGCCTCGCGGTGTCGACGTTGTCGTTGATGATCGTCAACGGCGCGCTGCCGAGTCCCACCGAGTTCGGCCGCCTCGCCGGCTTCTACGCACTGTCATGGCTGTACTTGATGGTCTTTGCACTCGTCGGGATGGCCACGGTTCTGATCACCCGCCGCCGTTCGCTCGCTCTGCTCTCGGCGATGGGTGTCTGGTTGGTGATCACGTTCGCAATCCCTCAGATCACCTCCGGGCTGCGGCCCACCCAATCCCTCAACCCGATCACCGACCCGGTCAGCACCTCTCAGGCGTTCTTCCGAGCAACCTCGAAGGCGCGGCCATACTCGGTCGTCGAACAGTACAAGGCGATCAGCGGTCGGATCCTCGAGACCTCGACCAGGAACGGGTCGCTCGTCGGCCTCGTCCCGATCGTCGTCCTCGGTGTGCTGCTGGCCGTTGCGACGGTGCTCCTCGTTCAGCGTCACGACTACTCGACAGGAACCTCCAGTGACTGACACGACCACCACCAGCGGCACCGCACCAGCCGGGACCGCTCCTGCGCCACGAACCGGCACGCCGGCCGCCACGACCGACAGCGGCCGAACAAGAGTGCTGACCCTCGCTCACCACGAGTACCGGGCGGCGGTTCGCAGCCGAATCCTGCTCGCACTGCTCGGCATCCTCGTCACCGTCACCGCGGTGTCCGTGTACATCGCCTCGGTCGATTACCGCAGCCGACTCGCCGACTACGAGGCGTACAAGGCTGCCGCCGAGGCCGGCGGCGTCGCCCGGATCGCGCCGTCGTTGCTCGCCCCGCTGTCGCTGCTGCGCGGATCGCTCGAATACCTCGAGATCATCGGCGCTGTCATCGCGATCGCGCTCGGATACCTCACCGTCTCGCGGGAGCGGTCCAACCGGACCCTCGCAATGATCCGCTCCCGGCCGGTCAGCTCGGGTGAGCAGGCGATGGGCAGTCTGCTCGGCGCCCTGGCGGTGATCGCCACCCTCGTCGCCGTCACCGCCATGGTCGGCATCGTGTGCGTCGGCACGATCGGCAACGATTGGATCAACGCAGCGCAGAGCTTCAAGCTGCTCCTCGCCTACCTCGCCGCCATCATCTACATGGGCGCCTTCTACTGCATCGGCGCAATCGCCACCGCCAACACCAAGGTCGCCGCCAACGGCCTGATGATCGCCCTCGGAATCTGGCTGCTCGTCGTGCTCATCCTCCCTCAGCTCGGCGACACCCTCGACGCCGACAACCAGATCCCCGGCGGACTGTTCTCGGCGCTCGGCCTCGACCGAGCCGGCGAGACCACGATCCTCGAGCACTTCCGACTGTACGAAACGACCCGCATCGGCATCGAAGAACTGTCGTTCGCCAAACACTTCGAACGATTCTCGTTCGCGATGACCGAGGTGCAGGACAAATACCGCGGCTTCAGCCTCGGCCAACTCCTCGACGAGAAGCGCAACGACATCGCATGGCTCGTCGCCTATCCGACCGCCCTCGTCTGGGGCCTCCAACGCAGCTTCCGCCGCCAACCCACCATCCCCCCGAGCTCGTAGGAGGAGCCACCCATGAACACCACCACACAGGCCGAAACCGTCGCCTCACCGACGAAGCTCACAGGCAGGCGACGAGCCGGGCTCATTGCCGCAGCCGCCGCCGGAGTACTGACCCTCGCCGCATGCGGCTCGAGCTCGGGCACCACAACACCAGCTCCGAACAGCACACCCGCTGTGGCTGACACGGCCGGAGCAACGACGGCGTCCACGCCCGCAGCCGGGTCGGCCGCAGCATCACGCTCCACGGCCGGTGGAGGGCAGATCCTTCCGGTCACGGCGGACCCGATCACCAACACCGCCACTGCCCAGACGCTGACCATCGACTCCGTTCTCGTCGAGAACAATGTCGGCGCCACAGGCCAGGCAACCGATGACCACCTCGAGATCGCACTGTCGAACACGGGCACGACCGACCTCACCGGAGTCGAGGTGTTCTACACGTTCACCGACCCCACCGACAACATCAGCGAGAGCTACTACACCAAGTTGCCCGACTCGTTCACCATCCCAGCGGGTGGCACCCGAATCGCCCACTTCGACGACACCGGAGCACCCGATCACTTCGCCGTCAACGACTTCAGCCTCTACAAGACGTCGCCCAACGCCCAGGAGGTCACCGTGGAAGTCAGCGCCACCGACGCCGCTGTCCAGACCGCCTCGGTGATGAAGGACGCCGGCGGAGCAGAGACCGCCGACTGATCCAGGCGGGATTCAGCAGCGAGATACGCACATCGACCGGCACGTGTCGCTCACCGGTCGGTCGCCGAGGCGTAGTGTTCGACACTCACCACAGATCGGAGGGCTCGATGCCCTCGGGCTTCCAACTCGCTCAGCATCAAGCAACTGCCTACGCGTCGTTCACGCACGTCTTCATGGAAGGATCGGCTCGACTTCTCGCCGAAGGTGCGCTGATCAACGCAGGCGATGTCGTGCTGGATCTGGCGTGTGGCACCGGACTGGTCGCCGGCCACGCCGCAGCACTGGTCTCACCCGATGGTCGGATCGTCGGCGCCGACATCAACCCGGCAATGCTCGAGATCGCCCGCGACACCGCCACTGAAGTGGAGTGGGTCGAGGCGTCGTGTGATGCCCTCCCCTTCGACGACGACACGTTCACACACGTGATCTGCCAGCAGGGATTCCAGTTCTTCCCGGACCCGGTCGCGGCCATGAGCGAGGCACGACGCGTGCTCGCGCCGTCCGGGGTGTTGATCGCAACGGTCTGGGCGACGCCGGGCCACAACCCCTACATCGAGCATCAGCTCGAACTCCTCGCCGATCTCGATTCCTCACTCGCAGCCTCGGTGCGACGAGCCACTCCAGCGAACGCCGACGACTTTCTCCGCTCGACCGCCGAGACAGCCGACTTCCACGGCATCGAGATCACGCTCCTCGAACACGAAGTCGACATCGCCGACTTCGAACCCTGGTTCCTCGCCCAGACCGCAGGAACCCCCTGGGGACCGAGCCTGACCACGCTGACCGACGGAGGACGACACGCACTGGCCTCGGCGATGACCGACCGGATCCAGCCGTACGCAACGCCCGAGGGCGGTCACCGTCTCCCGTTCCGGTCCCATCGCCTTCGAGCCCACGTCCCTGACTGAACCCATCGATCACTTCGAACGACCCCATGCGCGCACCGCCGTCGCGACGCCACCGGCCATCGGCGACGCCGTGAGTGTCACCGAGTCGATCTCGCCGCCGCTCTGATCGATTGCTCGCACGACGAGCCGATCGGCGGACACTTCGAGGTCGACGAAGTGGAAGGTGGACTGGGCGACGACGGAGAAGTCAGCGAGCTGTGTGTCTCGCAGCTTGGCGGCAGCACCCGAGACGACGTAGGTGACGCCGTTGATCTGCTCGCTGCGTTGGTAGTCGTGGTCGTGACCGGTGAGCACGAGTTGCACGCCGTACTGCTCGAAGAGCGGCACGAACGCATCGCGGACGGCCATGTCCGACCCGTGGGCTCCGCCTGAATACGGAGGATGGTGGAAGATCACGATCTTCCACGTCTCGGTCGAAGCAGCGAGGGACCGTTCCAGGAAGTCGAGTTGGTTCGGGTCATTCGGGCGGTTCGAGTCGAGGGCGATCACGAGCGCATCGGCGAAGCGTGTGGCGTACCAGGCCGCCGGCATCCCGAGTCCGGCGGCCTGCGCGTCGCCGAATCCGCTGTCGACGTCATGATTGCCGAGCACAGCGAGCAACCGCGTCTTGCCATCGAGCACACCGGCGAATGGTTCGAAGACCGCAGGACCGAGTCGGGACGGGTCACCGTCTTCATAGACATTGTCGCCGAGCATCAGCAGCGCCGCGTACTCGTCGGTCCCTTCGAGGCGATCCATTGCGTCGGCCGTCGCGACCTCCTCCACTCCGCCGGTGCCCACGTCGCCAGCGACCGCGATGCGGAGCCGTGCGGTAGCGGTCGTTCCCGCACCGACGACACGCACTGCGGTGGTGGAGGCGCGAGCCGGTCCGGTCACTGGTGCAGCCGGGGAGGAAGTGACCTGCGGCAGTTCCTGGATGGAGTCTGCCTGGCTGTCCGCTCCGGTCGCGAGCACCGTCAGCGTGACCGCCGAACCGAGGAGGAGTGCCGCCGCTCCGGTCGCCAGCGCAACACGCTTCGATCTGCTGGCGCCCCGTCGAGCAGTGTGGGGTGAAGGCATCGTTCGATCATGATCCACCGAACCTGAAGCTTCGCTGAATGCGGCCCGTTCGCTCGACGTCGGGCTTCGCTCGTCACATTCGGGCATCGGTGAAGGTCACCGTGAAGCGGGCACCTCCGAGAGTCGGGCTCGCGTCGACCGCCACGGTGGCACCGTGATCGGCAGCGAGCCCGGCGACGATGGCAAGGCCGAGCCCCGAGCCACCGTCGTCGCGGGCGCGGGCTTCGTCGAGGCGACCGAACCGCTCGAAGATCCGAGTGCGGTCGGCGTCGGCAACACCGGATCCGTCGTCGTCGACGCTCAGTACCACTCGGCCGTCGCCGGTGCTGATGACTGCCACGTCCACGACGGACGTCGCGTGACGCAGCGCGTTGTCGACGAGGTTGCGAACCACGCGGACGAGGTGATCCGGATCACCTCGCACCTGACCCGCCGAAATGCCCGACGTGATGACCTGCTTGTCGGTGTTCACGCGATGGGCTTCCGTGAGTGCGATGTCGTCGAGATCGACGAGTGTTCGCTTCGCCGCGACGGGTTCGCCGGCCCGGCCATCGCGGCGCGCCAACAGCAGGAGGTCTTCGACCAGGCGCTGCATGCGGAGGTCTTCGTCGAGCACCTCGGCCGCGATCTCGCGCAGCAGCACGTCATCGGTTCCGTGGAGGCCAACCTCCAACTCGTGGCGGATGACGGCGATCGGTGTGCGGAGTTCGTGGGATGCGTCGGAGACGAATTGGGCCTGTGCCGCATCTGCCACCTGGAGCCGGTCGAGCATCGCGTTCATCGTTCGTGCGAGCCGTCCGATCTCGTCATTGGTCGGTGGTTCGGGAACCCGCTCGTGGAGGTCTCCACCGCCGATGTCGGCGACCTGGGCCCGGATGGCCTCGACCGGCCGCAGGGCTCTGCCGATCACCATCCAGATCATGACGGCGATCAGGGTCAACAGCGCGGGCAGGCCGACACCGAGCGACCTGCGCGTCGTTGCCATCACGTCGTTGACGTTCTCGAGGTTGGTCCCGACGACGATCGCCAACTGCGGATCGTTCTCGGTGAAGTTCACGTGCACGCGGAAGTCGTCGCTGTCGAGCTGCGGGAACTTCATCGTGGTGTTGCTGCCCTCGCCACCGGCCACGATGCGAGGGTCGCCCGAGATGTTGATACTCGACGCAACGACGACCCCGTCCTCATCGACGATCTGCACGAAGCCGTCTTCCTCGTCCTCGACCGACAGGGTGCCGACGCCGCCTGCTTCGTCGATCAGCGCTTCGATGTCGTTCGTTCGTAACTCGAGTGTCGTGTCGACCGAGTCGAGCTGCGAGGATCGGAGCACATCGAGCAGGACCACACCAGCGATCGTCATCGCCACCGCGACGATGACGATCGACGCCGCCGTGGCGCGAACGCGAACGGTGCCGAGCCGGGACTTCACGACGATGCGCCGACGAGGCGATAGCCCGCGCCGCGCACTGTCTGGATCGATTCCTCGTCGTAGGGGATGTCGATCTTCTTGCGGAGATGGCGGACGTACACCTCGACGATGTTCGGGTCGCCGTCGAACTCATAGTCCCAGACGTGTTCGAGGATCTCGGCCTTCGAGACCACATTCCCGGCGTTGCTGACGAGGTACTCGAGCACTGCGAACTCACGTGCAGTGAGTTCGATCTCGTCCTGGTTGCGATAGGCACGTCGTTCGTTCGGATCGACGCGCAACCCACCGGCGCGCAACTCGACGGGACGTTCCGGCTTTCCGCGGCGCAGCAACGCCCGGACGCGGGCGACCAGCACGAGGTGGGAGAACGGCTTGCGCAAGAAGTCGTCGGCGCCCGTGTCGAGCGCTTCGGTCTCGTCCAGTTCGCCGTCCTTGGCCGTGAGCATGAGGATCGGCGTCCAGTTCCCGGCGTCACGGAGTTCCCCGCACAGCTTGAAGCCGTTGATGCCCGGGAGCATGATGTCGAGCACGATCGCGTCGTAGTCGTTCTCCGTCGCCATCCACTTGCCGTCGGTGCCGTCGAGCGCGATGTCCACCGCGAAGCCATCGGCTTCGAGGCCGCGCTTGAGCGACATCGCCAGCTTCTTCTCGTCTTCCACGACCAGCGGTCGCATCTCAGCCGTCCTCGTTGTCCGGTTCCGACCGGGACGGTCGGAGCACGAGGTGATCCTGTCATCCCCGACCTGAATGGAAGCTGAAGAACGGTCGCCGCCTCAGCAGCTGAGACTGGTGGTGGGCTCGCTGATGGGAGCTCGTTAGGAAGGGCTAACATTTCGCCAATGGGATCAGCATTCCTCATCACACTGCGCGAGGGGCTCGAGATCTCCCTCGTCGTCGCGATCATCGCCGCCTACCTCGTCAAGACGGGCAACTCACGCCATCTGCCCTCGATGTGGCTCGGCGTCGGCACCGCGATCGCAGCGTCGATCGCCAGCGGCTTCGTCTTCGACATCGTGATCGGGGAGTTCGAGGGCAAATGGGAGCAGGCCATCGAAGGGTCACTCGCCTTCCTCGCCGTCGGAGTCCTCACCGGGATGATCTTCTGGATGCGTCGCAACGCACGCAACATCTCGGGCGACCTGCACGCCAAGATCGACAGCGCACTCGAACGCTCCCCGATGGCGCTGGCTCTCATCTCCTTCGTCGCCGTCGCACGCGAAGGCTTCGAGGCCGCGCTGTTCCTCATCGGCGCCGAAACCTCCGCCTCCTCAGGTGCGTCCGTCATCATCGGCGGACTCGTCGGACTCGTCATCTCCGCGGTCCTCGGTGTTGCGTTCTACGCCGGCAGCGCACGCATCGACCTGCGACGCTTCTTCCAGTACACCGGATTCCTGCTGATCCTGTTCGCAGCCGGCCTGTTCGCCAAAGGTCTGCACGAATTCCGCGAGCTGCTCGGCATCGAGTGGGCGCTCGTGTCCGACCCGGTCTGGACGATCACCTCGGGACCGTTCGCCGAAGGTTCCACGACGCACGACTTCCTCAAGGGACTCTTCGGTTGGAGCCCGAACCCGGAGCGGATCCGTGTCCTTGGATACCTCGCATACCTCGTGCCCGTCACCTGGTTCTTCTACCGAGATGCGGCGCCGCTCCCGACCTCACGGGTCGAGGAGCTCTCACCGGTCGAAGCCTCCTGACGAGGTTGGTGTCCCTGCCTGGACAGCTCAACCCACGCGTACACCGCTCTCCTCATCACCACCTCACGGGGCTAGGGTGTTCGTGCGGATGATCTTCCATCCGCTGACGCGTCGCTCCGGATCCCTGGTTGCGCGTTGAACCAGGAGGTTCGACGTGTTCCAACAGGTGAGTACCGGCGATTCCGGGCAGGTCGACTGCGCGGTTCGACGATGCTCGACGGCAACCTCCGAGGTCTCTCGTGGACGTTGACCGACGACGACGCGTCTCCTCGCGCTTCGCTCCGGGCGCCGGTGTGTGGCCCAATGCCAGCCTGTGCGCGACGTGTGTCGACGTCCTCGACGTGTTCGGCGCGGGCATCTCGATCATGAGCGGACACAACAGCGGCCCGGTGTGCAGTTCATCCGAGCGCGTGCGCCGGCTCGAGGACCTCCAGTTCTCGTTGGGCGAAGGTCCGTGTCACGACGCATTCGTGAGCGGGACCGTCGTCTCGGAACCCGACCTCGCCAACAGGCCGAACGGCACCTGGCCGAACTACGCACCGCCGGCGCTCGACCTCGGAGCGTGCGCCGTGTTCGCACTTCCCCTGCACGTCGGGAAGGGAACCATCGGTGTGCTCACGCTCTATCAGGATGCGGTCGGACTTCTCACCGACGAGCAGGACGCAGACGGACTCGTTCTCGCGAGCATGCTTCCCGCGCTCATGACCGCCATCCAGGACCGGGAACCCGCTCCTCTGCTGGCTCGGGAGTTGAGTGACACCGAGGCGCATCGTGCGGAGGTCCACCAGGCGTCCGGGATGACCGCCGTCCAGCTCGGCGTCGACGTCGGCGAAGCTCTGCTGAGAATTCGGGCGCACGCGTTCTCCAACGACCACACGGTCGCCGAGGTCGCACAGGAGATCCTGGCGCATCGACTCCATCTGGGCGACGATGGCCCACGACGATCGGGAGCACCCGCATGAATCGACATCTCGAGCAGGCTCCGACGAGGGAGGCGCAGATCGTGCGCGCCTTCGTCGAACTCGCCGACACCCTCGTTGCCGACTTCGACATCATCGACTCACTCACCGTTCTCGCGGCGCGGTGCGTCGAACTCCTCGACACCGCCGCCACCGGCATCCTGCTCGCCGATTCCGACGGCAAACTCCGCGTCATCGCAGCATCGAGCGAACAGGCCCGCCTGCTCGAACTCTTCCAGATCCAGAACGACGAAGGTCCCTGTACCGAGGCCTTCGCGACCGGCACCCCGGTGATGCACACCGACCTCCACGCTGCAGCCGAGCGGTGGCCACGGTTCACTCCGCACGCCATCGTCGCCGGCTACGACTCCGTCTACGCGATCCCGCTCCGGCTGCGTGGCGACATCATCGGTGCCCTCAACCTGTTCCGAAACGACACCGGCTCGCTCAGCGACGGAGACATCGATGTTGCGCAAGCACTCGCCGATCTCGCGAGCATCGCGATCCTGCAGGCACAGGCGGCGACCGAGGCACGGCGTCGAGACGAGCAACTCCAACATGCGCTCGACAGTCGGATCATCATCGAGCAGGCCAAGGGGATGCTGGCGGAACGTGCACAGATCGACATGGCCACCGCGTTCGACCGCATCCGTGCGATGTCCCGCAACACCAACACCAAGCTCACGGACCTCTCGACACACATCGTCGCCGGACGGGTCGACCTGAACACACTCACCACGGAGCCCCACCAACACTGACTCGCACCGACCGCGAGAGCGGTTCGCCCACGGAGGTATCGCATGGCATCGATCCACACCAGCATCACCGTTCCACGACTTCAACCCCTCGCCGATCTCGACGAGGCGGTGACGTGGGCGATGGTCGAATCATCCCCCGACGGCATGCTCCTCGCCGACGAGCACGGGGTGCTCGTGCTCGTCAACACCCAGATCGAGACACTGTTCGGCTACGACCGCGGCGAGTTGCTGGGCCTGCCCATCGAGAGGCTGATCCCCGAACGGCACCGGGGCGCGCACACCCTGCACCGCACCCGGTACGCCTTTGCGCCGCGCCCACGTGCCATGGGGAGCGAACTCCCCCTGAAAGGGAGGCGCCAGGACGGCACGGAGTTCCCCGTGGAAGTGTCGCTCAGTCCCATCACCACCGAGCAGGGTCTGCGAGTCGTGGCGACCGTTCGCGACATCACGGATCGCCTCGCCGTCGACGACGTCCTGCGCCGCAACGAATCCCGACTCCGGATCCTGCACGACCGCGAGCGACTCGCCCGGGACATGCACGACACCGTCATCCAGCGGCTGTTCGCTGCCGGCATGGGGTTGCAGGCAGTCGTCGGCTCGATCGCCGATCCGCACGTCGCGCAACGGGTGTCCGACACCGTCGACGAACTGGACCGCACGATCGCGGACCTGCGCGTCGCCATCTTCAAGCTCACCAATGTCACCACGGCCACGGTCGCCCAGCAGATCGAAGCGATCATCGACCACGCCGCCGACCATCTCGGATGCACCCCGACCGTCGACATCGACGGAGACGCCGACTCGATCCACCCCGAACTCACCGAGCAGTTGATTCCGGCACTGACCGAGGCGCTCTCCAACGTCGCCCGCCATGCGCGAGCCACCACCGTCGACATCTCGCTCAGGGTGGATCAGCAGGTGATCGCCCTGACCGTGTCCGACAACGGCGTAGGAATCGCCCCCGACGGCCGGCGTGGCCACGGTCTCGACAACCTGTCCTCCAGAGCACGCGAGGTCGGCGGAACCATCACGATCGACAGCCGACCCGGCTGCGGAACCACGCTCACCTGGGTCACCCCTCGTCTCTGAGGCGCACCCTGCGGCATCAACCGCTCGTGGCCTCGCTTCGGCTGAGGACGATCTTGAGAGCGCCGGTGTCGGCAGCCCGCCCGAACACGTCGTACGCCTCGACCATGTCGTCGAGTGCGAAGCGGTGGGTGACGAACTGGTCGGCGGCGATCTGCTTGCTGGTCGCCAGGCGCAGCAGGGTCGGCGTGGAGTAGGCATCGACGAGGCCGGTGGTGATGGTGACGTCCTTGATCCACAACGTCTCCAGGTGCAGCGTGACCGGTGTTCCGTGCACGCCGATGTTGGCGACGTGGCCGCCGGGGCGGACGAGTTCGGTGGCCAACTCGAACGTGGCGGGGACACCGACGGCTTCGATCGTGACGTCGGCGCCGAGCCCACCGGTCAGTTCCTGGACGATGGCGAGGGGATCCTCACGGCTGTTGTTGATCGTGATGTCGGCACCGAACTGTTTCGCGGCGAGCAGGCGGGAGTCGGCCTGGTCGATCGCGACGATGTGGCTGGGGCTGAAGAGTTGTGCGCCCATGATGGCGGAGAGTCCGATCGGGCCGGCACCGACCACGACGACGACGTCACCCGGCTGGACATGCCCGTTGAGCACGCCCACCTCGTAGCCGGTGGGGAGGATGTCGGCCAACATCAGCAGCGCTTCGTCGTCGATCCCGGCCGGTGCCGGGTAGGTCGAGGTGTCGGCGAACGGAACCCGCACGTACTCGGCCTGGGTCCCGTCGATCTTGTGACCGAGGATCCAGCCGCCGCCGCCGAGGCACTGCCCGGCGCGTCCCTCCCGACAGAATCGGCAGGCACCACATGCGGAGATGCACGACACGAGGACGCGGTCGCCCACCTTCACGTTCTTCACTCCGGATCCGACGGACTCGACGGTGCCGACCGCTTCATGGCCGAGGATCCGACCATCGGTCACGGCAGGCACGTCGCCCTTCAT
>JBBSOH010000053.1:0-18165 GCA_038259945.1 Acidimicrobiales bacterium | reverse complement strand
AGCTTCGGACTGCCGGTGGTCCCCGACGTGCTCAGGAGCAGCGCAAGGTCATCGTGGAGTTCGATCTGCTCGGAGTCTGCGCATCTCTCGATCTCGAACTCGCCGGTCGATCCGACCCGAACGACCGCACGCGGTCGCCACACATCGATCAGGTCGACACCTCGTTCACCGACGAGCAACGGCACGTGACCTGCATCGAGCAGCGCCAGGTACGCAACAACATGTTCGACGGTGCGTCCCATCTCGACCACCACGAGCGACCGCTCGGCGACGTCGAGCAACCGGACGAAGTGCACGATGCGATCTCGGAGCTCGGCATACCCGATGGTCGTGTCGCCGGACACGAGGGCAGGACCGTCCGCACGCCGCAACAGGTCGGACACGAAAATTCGGCCCTCGAGAGTCGACGTAGACACCCGCCGATATTAGGCATGCTGAACATCAATCAACAACGTGCCTTGAATTGACGATCACCGGACGATGTGAATGCAGCACTCTCGGCGACGGAACGCTGCCCTCGAGGGTCGCATTCGCCCCGCCGGCGACCTCAGGTCGCGAGCAGAGCCGTCGCCTCGGCCTTCAGTCGCTTGTAGTCGACCTTCCCGTTCGCCGCGCGACCGATCGAGTCGACCGTCAGGATCCGCTTCGGTGACTTGTACGCAGCCAACTTCTCCCGGACGTGTGCAATGACCGCCCGTTCGTCGAGCGATTCGCCGGTACGCAACTGCACCACTCCGGTGACTGCCTCACCGAACTTCTCGTCGGGGATCCCGACGACCACGGCGTCGAGGACCGAATCATGGGTCTTGAGTGCTTCTTCCACCTCCTCGGGAAAGACCTTCTCGCCACCGGTGTTGATGCACACCGACCCCCGCCCGAGCAGCGTGATCGACCCGTCTGCTTCCACCGTCGCGAAATCGCCGGGGCACGAGTACCGGCCGCCGTCGATCTCGAGGAACGTCGCTGCGGTCTTGGCCGGGTCCTTGAAGTACCCGAGGGGCTGGCGCCCGCCGACGGCCAAGCGACCGATCTCTCCGGAGCCCGCCGCCACTGGTCGATTCAGATCATCGATCACGATCGTGTCAGGACTGAGTTCGAACTTGGCCGTCTCGGCTGCCTGGCCCGCGCCCGACACCGAGGAGCCCATGCCGAGCGCCTCGGACGACGAGAACGCGTCCAGCAGCAACATCTGCGGATGGTGGCCGAGGAGACCCTGCTTGGACTCCTTGCTCCACATCACGCCCGACGACACGATGGCGACGAGGCTCGACAGGTCCCAGCGCTCGGGTTCGGCGTCGAGTGTGCGCAGGATGGGCTTCGCAAAGGCATCGCCGACGATGGCGATGTTGGTGACGCCGTTGCGTTCGATCGTGTCGAGCAACTCGACCGGGTCGAAGGTGCGTCCTTCCAGCGTGACGATGCATCCACCGGAGGTGAGCGTGGACAGGCCGGGGAAGTTCCCGGTTCCGTGCATCTGCGGGCACGCCGGGAGGAATCGTGACGCCGGCCCTGCGACCGTGCCGCGGAGATCCTCGGGTGATCCGTCGTCGCTGAGCGGATTGCCGAGGGTGGCGGTGAGCTTGACGGCGAGGTCGTCCTGACGCCACATCACGCCCTTCGGCATGCCGGTGGTGCCGCCGGTGTAGAGCATGTTCAGGTCGTCGCCCGTGCGTCCCCACTCCGGGACGACACGATCGGTCTCGGTGGCCGCAGCCCGCTCGTACGGAGTGGCCCAGTCGGGACACTCGCCCTCAGCGTCGTCCACCCACAGCCACGCTCGCACGTTCGCCAGGCTGTTCCGGATGGTCTCGATCGTCGGAGCGAAGGATCCGTGGAACACGACGGCTCCGGCGTCTGCATTGTCCCAGAGGTACAGCAACTCGTCGGCGGTGTAGCGATAGTTCGTGTTGACGGGCACGAGCGCTGCCTTGAACGCAGAGTACATCGATTCGACGTACTCGGGCCCGTTGTACAGATACTGCGCAACCGCCTGTTGGCGCTCCAGTCCGGCATCGAGCAGGTGACGGGCGAGTCCGTCCGCACGGCGGTCGAAGTCCCCCCACGACCGATGCATCGTGCCGTGGACGAGCGCGTCAGCGTCGGGCTGCTCCTCGGCCACGACTTCCCAGATGTCAGCAAAATTCCAGTTCCCCATGACCGTGGTGTAGCAGTTCGGTCGACTCCCGAAGTTGTCGGGCGTTCAGGATCACTCGTTCGACGGGCCTGCCGGCGTTGCCGCCGGCGGATGCCGTACCATCGGGCGTTCATGTGCGGGCGATTCGTCTCCACCAGCCCACCGGACCAGGTGGCGGCCTTCTTCGGCGCCGATGTCGCCGTCGAGACCCTCGGCGAGAACTACAACGTCGCGCCGACCCACGACGTGTACGCCGTCGTCGCCCCGAGGAACGAGCCCGATGCGGCGCCACGCGTCGAGGCGTTCCACTGGGGGCTGATCCCCAGCTGGGCCAAGGATCGCAAGATCGCGTCGCGGATGATCAACGCCCGCTCCGAGACCCTCGCCGAGAAGCCGGCATTCAAGAGTCTGTTCACCAAGAAGCGACTCCTGATCCCCATGGACGGCTTCTACGAGTGGAAGGCGGGCGTGGCGGGAGGCCCGCTCACCTCGAAGGGCAAGCCTGCGAAGCAGCCGATGTTCATCCATCGCTCCGACGACGAACCGCTGGCCGTTGCCGGACTGTGGACGGCATGGAAGGACCCGGAGGCGAGCGAGGCTGCCGGTTCGGCGATGTGGCTGCAGTCGGCCACGGTCGTGACGACGGCAGCGAACGAGACCATGTCGCCGGTTCACGACCGGATGCCGGTCATGGTCCCGCGATCGCGATGGGCCGAGTGGCTCGATCCGACGAACGACGACGTCGTCTCACTGAGCACCTTGTTCGACATGACTGCGGACACCTCGCTCGTGATGCACCCGGTGTCGACCGACGTGAACTCGGTGCGCAACAACCGACCCGAGTTGATCGACCCGGTACCCGCCCACCAGGTCGAGCCCGTCAGCCCGGAAGCGCCAACGCTGCTCTGATTCGTGCGGCCGACGCCTCCAGGTCGTCGCGATCGACCGACGCAGCAGCGTTCGCGAAGCTCAACTCGCTCATCTCGTTCGTCGGCACGAGATGGATGTGTGCATGCGGGACCTCGTAGCCGGCGATGATCATCCCGACCTTCTCGCAGCCGAACACCTGCTGTTGCGCCAGGCCGACGCGATGGGCGACGGCGAACAGGTGGGCGGTGAGGCTCGGGGATGCGTCGATCCAGTGGTCGATCTCCTCGATGGGTACGACGAGTGCATGGCCGGGCGCCATCGGGTTGATCGACATGAACACGACGCAGCGGTCGTCGCGGTGGACGAAGGCGCCGGGAATGTCGCCGTCGATGATCTTGGTGAAGATGGTGGTCATCGCTCCGATCATGACGCATCGACGGAGGGCCACGCGTAACCTGGCCGCGTGAGCACCGCCGACCCGACCCTCGACTCCCGGGTGCCCGGCGAGCCCGAGGGTGTGTTCGACCGGTTGTGGACGGTGCCCAACGCCTTCACCCTGGCGCGCCTGCTGTGCCTTCCACTGTTCCTGTACCTGTTGTTCGGCGCCGACAACCGGGCCGGCGCAGCATGGCTGCTCGCCGGCCTCGGGAGCACCGACTGGATCGACGGCTACATCGCCCGTCGCTTCGACCAGGGGAGTGAGTTCGGCAAGATCTTCGACCCCACCGTCGACCGACTGTTCTTCTTCGTCGCAGTGATCGCGATCATCATCGACGGATCGATTCCGATCTGGTTCGCCGTGGCCGTCCTCGTCCGGGAAGTTCTCGTCGGCGGGGTGATCGCATTCAGTGTCCTGTTCCTGCACATGCAACGCTTCGCGGTGACACGGCTCGGCAAGACGGCGACCTTCCTGCTGATGGGCGCCGTGCCCAGCTTCCTCATCGGCTCGACCGACGTGTGGGAAGCGCCGTTCTTCGCTGTGCTCGCCTGGGCGTTCGGCGTCCCCGGACTCGTTCTGAGCTATTGGACCGGAATCGCCTATATTCCACTCATCCGATCCGGACTCGCCGCGGGCCGAGCCTCGACCTCGACAGGAACTGAAGACCGATGAACATCCCCGACGATCTCCGCTACTCCTCTGATCACGAGTGGATCCGCGTCGATGCTGATTCCTCGACGATCACGATCGGGATCACCGACTACGCACAGGACGCGCTCGGCGACGTCGTGTTCGTGGAAGCGCCCGAGGTCGGCTCCGAGGTGGCAGCCGCCGACACGTTCACCGAGGTGGAGAGCACGAAGTCGGTGAGCGACATCTACGCACCGGTGTCGGGCACGATCACCGAGGCCAACGGTGCACTCGACGACCAGCCCGAGCTGCTGAACTCGGACCCGTACGGCGAAGGATGGATCGTGAAGATCGACATGGTCGATCCTGCGCAACTCGACGGCCTCATGGACGCCGCTGCGTACCGCCAACTCACAGAGGGATGATCGGGCAACGATGAGCGAGTACGTCTTCTGCAACCAGTGCGGGCACCGCAACCCTCCGTCGAGCACCTTCTGTTCGAGCTGCGGGTCTGCGCTCGACCGCCTCGATGATCGCACGATCACCCTGACGCGGATCGACCCTCTGCAAGATGCGCCCGGAGTCGACGACGACCTGGTCGTCCCCGTCGGCGACCTGCCGATCGAGGTCGGCGTGCTGATCGTGCGGGCAGGGGAGCAGGCGGGCGACCGGTTCACGCTCGACGCAGACATGACCCGACTCGGCCGCCACCCCGAGAGCGAGATCAGTCTCGACGACATCACCGTGTCGCGCCGCCACGTCGACATCGAACGCACGTCGGACGGCTACATCGCATCCGACGCAGGATCGCTCAACGGCACCTACGTCAACCAGGAGCGAATCGACCGGATGCTGCTGCGTCACGGCGACGAGTTGCAGGTCGGCAAGTTCCGTCTCGTGTTCTTCGAGCGTTCGGATGGGTGACGACATCTCGATGACCGCGACCTCGCACGCCTCGCCGGGGTCTCACCTCTCGATCGGCGAAGTGCTCGCGCTGCTGCTGGAGGACTTCCCCGACGTCACGATCTCCAAGATCCGCTTCCTGGAGAGCCAAGGGCTGATCCAACCGGAGCGCACCGCGTCGGGATACCGCAAGTTCTACGACGACGACGTCGAACTGCTGCGTTGCGTCCTGCGCGAGCAGAAGGACAACTTCCTGCCGCTCAAGGTGATCAAGGATCGCCTGGACACCGGTGAGATCGACCCGACCAGCGAACTCCAACGACCGCGAGGATTCTCACACCTGGTCGACGAGACCGCCGAGGTCCCCGTCGACGGCTCGCTCGGCGCGTCACGACACCCTGCGTCGAGCGGCTCGGCAGGTCGCAGCGCACCGCCGACCCCGGAGCCGAGGATGCAGACGGCCCTGCCTCCCACGCGAGACGAGACCGGATCGAGCGTTCAGCGCTCGGGCGTCGTGCTCGATGCCTCTGAGGTCTGTTCCATGTCGGGACTCAGCGCCGAGCAGCTCGCACAGGCCGAGTCGTACGGCGTGGTCGTGCCGGCAGCGAACGGCAGCTACGACGAGGATGCTTTGGAGATCGCCCGGATCGCGAAGCGTTTCCTCGACCTCGGTGTCGATGCTCGCCACCTGCGAGGTTGGCGGGTCGCTGCGGATCGTGAGGCCGGCTTGTTCGAGCAGGTGATCCAGCCGCTCATCCGCCAGCGCAACCCGCAGTCCAACGGGCACGCCGTCGCGCAACTCAACGAGTTGGCCCAGTTCGGTGGGCAACTGCGTGCGGCGATGATGCGCACGCTGTTGCGCCAGCACCTCGATCGCTGACCGCCGACGCAACGGCGCGGCTACGCTCATCTCGTGATCCCTGTCGAACTCGTCGGCGTCCGGGTCGAGATCCCGGCGAACACCCCGATGGTCCTCCTGCGCGAGCAGGAAGGCCGTCACCGCCTGTTGCCGATCTACATCGGCACGCCCGAGGCCTCGGCGATCCACTACGCGCTCGAAGGCATCGAGCCACCGCGGCCGTTCACCCACGACCTGTTCCTCACCACGATCGACGAGTTGGGCGCATCGCTCGACAAGGTCGTGGTCACCGAGATGCGTGAGCGCACGTTCTACGCCGAGTTGCACATCACGGGTGCCGACGGCGACAAAGTCATCTCGTGTCGACCTTCGGACGCCATTGCACTCGCCGTGCGCTGTGGCGCCCCGCTCTTCGCCGGTGACGAACTGCTCGACGAGCACGGTCAGGAGCCTCCGGAGGAACCCGAAGAGGACGCTGCGGAGATCATCGACGAGTTCAAGGACTTCCTCGACGAGGTCAACCCCGAAGACTTCGCCTGAGCCTGCCGCTCTCGCAGGCATCCGAACTCCGAACCCTCGACCCCAAACCCTCGACCCGAGGTTGACGTTGCGTCGACGCATGCGTAAGGTCACGACCTCACATGCGCGTAACTACGTGCCTGTCCGGACGTTGGGACACCCATGACGAACACATCGCACACTTCGCTGACCGAAGCGGTCGACGCTCCCGAGGTCGTCGGCTTCAGCGGGACGCGCACCGCCAAGGTGGTGGGCATCACCTACCGTCAACTCGACTACTGGGCGCGTACCGACCTGATCCGACCATCGCTCAACGACGCAGCCGGCAGCGGAAGCCGTCGGCGGTACTCGTACAACGATCTGCTGGAGTTGAAGGCGATCAAGAAGTTGCTCGACGCCGGCATCAAGCTCGAACAGGTCCGCAGGGTCTTCGAGAACCTTCGTGAGCACGTGGGCGTCGACATCGCTGCTGCACACATCGTCATCGACGGCGGCAGCGTCACGCTGTGCAACAACCAGGGCGAACTGATCGACCTCATCAACACCGGCCAGAGCGTGCTGAACGTGCTCTCCATGGGCGGGGTCCGGACCGAACTCGAAGCCGACCTCGCTCCGCCCGTCTCCGAGACGCCGACGGACCGCGCGCCGTTCCGCAAACTCGGATGACGTTGCGCCAGTCACCGCTGGCGGCACAGCACCGGGCGCTCGACGCCAACCTCGTCGACTTCGGCGGGTGGGAGATGCCGATTGCGTACGCCACAGGCACGATTGCCGAGCACCTCGCCTGCCGCGGTGGTGCGGCGATGTTCGACGTGTCGCATCTGGGCACCATGCGTGTCGACGGCCTCGATGCGTATGCGCGCCTGCAGACGACGCTGACCAACGACCTGGGCAAGATCACGCCCGGGCGCGCCCAGTACACGCATCTGCTCGACGCCGACGATGCGGGCGTGCTCGACGACATCATCGTCTGGTGGCATCCGCGTCCCGATGGCGCACCCGACGTGTTCGACGTGATGCCCAATGCGTCGAACACCGACCGGGTGGTCGCCGCGCTCGGGGGAGTCGACACGACGTCGACCCGAGCGGTGATCGCCGTACAGGGAACGGACGCACGGGCTCTCCTCGAGCCGATCTTCCCCGAGGCCGCTGCGGTCGGTCGCTTCCGGGTGGCCCACTGCGACTGGGGTGGGATCGATTGTGTCGTGGCCGGCACCGGCTACACGGGCGAGCCAGGCCTGGAGATCTCCGTCCCGGTCGGCGGCGCACCGGCTCTGTGGGAGGCGCTCGTCGAGTCCGGCATCACCCCCGCCGGCCTGGGGGCACGAGACACGCTGCGGCTCGAGGCGGGCCTCCCGCTGCACGGCCAGGAACTGGGGCCGGGAATCACCTCGCTCCAGGCCGGGCTCGGATGGGTCGTCGCCTGGGACAAGCCCGAATTCATCGGGCGTGACGCGGCGATCGCCGAACGCGATTCGGGCGTGGCGCGCCGGCTCGTGGGCATCGCCACCGAAGGGCGTCGGCCGGCCCGCACCGGCTGCGAGATCCGCATCGACGATGAGTCGGTCGGTGTCGTGACGAGTGGCAACTTCTCACCCGTGCTGGGCCACGGCATCGCGATGGGATTCGTCACTCCGGACCTGGAGGTCGGCCGCTCCCTCGAGGTCGACGTTCGCGGCAAGCCGCTCGCCGGAACGATCGTCGACCTGCCGTTCCTGCGCTGAATCGTGCTCTCGTGCCCAAGAGCTGACAGGGTCGATTCCGATGACCACTCACGACTGGTACTGGGACATCGACCGTCAGGTCGCCGTGAGGGTGGACAACGCGGGCCACCACGATCTGCTGATCGGTCCGTACGCAACGAGATCCGATGCCGAGGTGTGGATGCCGACGGCATCGTGGACCGATCGACCCGACAGCGAGGCCGACGACGCCTGGGTCGACGTGAACTCGGCGTACGACTGAGCGCTACTTCTTGCGGGATGCTGTCTTCTTGCGTGTCGTGGTCTTCTTGGCCGCCGCCTTGCGTGCGGGCGCCTTCTTCACTGGTTCCGGGTCGGGCTCGGGCGTTGCGGCCGGGGTCGTTGCGGCCGGTTTGGGCTGGGACGATCCGCCGAATCCGGGGAGTTTGAAACCGCCGAACAGGCCGCTCGCCGACTCCGCCATGTGACCGAGCGGGGCCAAGCGGGCGGTGACGTCGCTGAGCACCTCGTTCATCTGAGCGATCTGATGGGGCATCTGTCGCATGGCTGGATTGTTCAACGTCTCGGCCAGCACCTGGAGGCCCGGCGCCACCGCGATCGCAGGTCCGGACACGATCTTCATCATCTCGTCGGCGGCCTTGACGGTGCGCGTCACCTGGGGGACGACGGCCCGGATCGGTTCCTCCACCTCGGCGAGCAGTGAGTTGATCCTCTCGGCGGTCTCGTTCAGGTTCTCCATGGTCCGGTTGAAGTTCTCGACGCCACGCTGGAACTGGTCGACACCTCTGCGGAACTGTTCGAACGACTGCACGGTCGCCGACAGCGGCGCTGCGAACAAGCTGAACATCTGGGACAACGGATCCGAATCGGCCATGCGGCAAACCTACTTCGGGGCGTGCGGAGCAGTGGACCTCGGACGCCGACACGGGAGTTCTCGAATCCCGACTTGTTTTGTCGGGTATCGATCGCTATGTTCTGCACATGCAAACCCGACAAGACCAGTCAGGTATTCTCGCAGACGTCGTGGCAGCGACGGCACTCGCTGCGATCGACTGGGCGTGGTCCACACATCCCGGCCGCGTGTGCGTGATGTCGTCGATGCAGGATGCCGTCGTGATCGACCTCGCCATGCGGATCGATCGCCGGATCCCGATCGTGTTCCTCGACACCGGCTACCACTTCGACGAGACGTTGGAGACCGTCGACCGCGTCGAGCAGCACTACGGCATCGCGGTCGAGCGGATCGCGTCGCTGGTTCCGGAGCGCAGCGACGTGGTGTCGGGGGAGTGCTGCGCCGACAAGGCGTCGATGCTCGATCGTGCGCTCTCGGGTCGCGACGCGTGGATCACGGGCCTGCAGCGCATCGAGACTGAGCAGCGAGCCGATGCAGAGTTGATCGGCGAAGATCGGCGCGGTGCCATCAAGATCTGTCCGATCGCCCAGTGGAGCGACAACGACCGCCGGCAGTACATCGAGCGTCACGGGATCATCACCAACCCGCTGCTCGACGACGGTTACGACTCGATCGGCTGCCGCACCTGCACGGTCCGCCCGACCGACGGCCCCCGTTCCGGCCGCTGGGCCGGCACCGAGAAGACGGAGTGCGGCCTCCACCTCTGAGGTCCGCCCCGTCAGCGCATCGCGAGGGCTTCGAGGGGCTCGCAGCTGCACACGAGGTTGCGGTCCCCGTGGACGCCGTCGATGCGTGAGACCGGCGGGAAGTACTTCGACGCTCTCAGGCCTGGCACCGGGAACGCACCCAGCTCTCGCGAGTACGGCCGATCCCACTCACCGAGGAGATCCTCTGCGGTGTGCGGTGCGTGGCGCAGCGGACTGTCGTCGATCGACCAGACGCCTTCCTCGATCTGGGTGATCTCGCGTCGGATGGCAATCATCGCATCGATGAACCTGTCGACCTCACGCAGCGTCTCGGACTCCGTCGGCTCGATCATCAGCGTGCCGGCGACCGGGAAACTCATCGTGGGGGCGTGGAATCCGTAGTCCATCAATCGCTTGGCCACATCGTCGTTCGAGACGCCCGTCGCCTTGGTGACCGGCCGCAGGTCGATGATGCACTCGTGTGCGATTCGTCCCTGTTCGCCCCGGTACAGGACGGGGAAGTGAGGGTCGAGGCGATCGGCGATGTAATTGGCTGACACGATGGCGACCGTCGTGGCCTTCGTGAGCCCTTCGGCACCCATCATCTCCATGTACATCCAGGGGATCGGCAGGATGCCGGCCGACCCGTACGGCGCCGCCGACACTGCACCCACTGCGGCGTCCTCGTCCAAGGGATGACCGGGCAGGAAGGGCACCAGATGCTCGCCGACGCCGATCGGCCCGACACCGGGGCCGCCGCCGCCGTGTGGGATGCAGAACGTCTTGTGCAGGTTCAGGTGGCTCACGTCGGCGCCGAAACGCCCTGGTCGGGCAAGACCCACGAGGGCGTTGAGGTTGGCGCCGTCGACGTAGACCTGACCGCCCGCATCGTGGACGTCGGCACACATCCGGACGACGCCGGCCTCGAACACGCCGTGAGTCGACGGGTAGGTGATCATCAGCGCGGCGATCCGGTCGCCGTACTCGGCGAGCTTGGCCCGCACGTCGTCGAGGTCGACGTTGCCGCCCTCGTCACACTGCACGACGACCACGTCGAGGCCCGCCATCACCGCACTCGCCGCGTTCGTGCCGTGTGCGCTCGACGGGATCAGGCAGATCGTGCGCTGCTCGTCACCGTTCGACCGGTGGTACGCCCGGATCGCGAGCAGCCCGGCGAACTCGCCCTGGCTCCCGGCGTTGGGTTGGATGCTCACCGCGGCGTAGCCCGTGACGATCGCCAACCGATGCTCGAGATCGGCGATCATCGTCCGGTAGCCGACCGTCTGGTCGTCGGGTGCGAACGGGTGGATGTTCGCGAACTCGGGCCACGTGATCGGCACCATCTCGCTCGTTGCGTTCAATTTCATGGTGCACGACCCGAGGGGGATCATCGTGCGGTCGAGGGCGAGGTCCTTGTCGCTCAAGCGACGCAGGTAGCGCAGCATCTCGTGTTCGGAGTGGTATCGATCGAACACCGACTGGGTGAGGAACTCGTCGGTGCGTCGAAGCTCGGTCGGGATTCCGTCGGGCACCGAGTCGTACGAGTCGGCGTCGACGGGCTGCCCACCGAGCGCAGCCACGACGTCGGCGACCATCAGCGGAGTGGTGGTCTCGTCGAAGGACACACCGACCGTGTCGTCGCTCACCCGGCGGATGTTGAAACCGGCGGCCAGAGCGGCGGCGACGAGCCGGTCGGCCTCGCCGCTGATGGTCAGGGTGTCGAACCACGTGTCGTTTCGGACCTCCACGCCGCCCGCTCGAAGACCTGCCGCTGCGATCGACGTCAGTCGATGCACCCGTTCTGCGATCCGGGTCAGTCCGTCGTGTCCGTGCCACGCTGCGTACAGGCCTGCGATGTTCGCCAGCAGCACCTGGGCGGTGCAGATGTTGGAGGTGGCCTTTTCCCGACGGATGTGCTGTTCGCGTGTCTGCAGCGCGAGGCGAAGCGCCGGACGCCCCTGCGTGTCGACGCTCACGCCGACGATGCGCCCTGGCATCGCCCGAGCAGCATCCTCGCGGGCCGCCACGAATGCGGCATGCGGGCCACCGAAGCCCATCGGGACGCCGAACCGCTGAGCGGACCCGACGGCGATGTCGGCACCCATTGCGGCCGGGGGAGCGGCGAGTACACATGCCAGGGGGTCGGTGGTGACGATCGCGACCCCACCCAGCTCGTGGACCCGTGCGATTGCGTCCGTCCAGTCGGTGATGCAACCACTCGAGCCCGGGTGGCCGAACACTGCGCCGAACACTGCGACGTCCGAGACGTCGCCGTCGAGAACGTCGACGTCGCCCACCACGAGTTCCACACCGACCGGCTCGGCACGCGTGCGCAGCACGGCCAGCGTCTGGGGATGCAGATCGTGATGCACGAAGAATCGCTGAGTCTTCGCCTTCGAGCGGCGTCTCGCCATCGTCATCGCCTCGGCGACAGCCGTCGCCTCGTCGAGCAGAGAGGCGTTCGCGACGTCGAGGCCGGTGAGTTCGCAGATCAGGGTCTGGAAGTTGAGGATCGCTTCGAGACGGCCCTGGCTGATCTCGGGCTGGTACGGCGTGTACGCCGTGTACCAGGCAGGGTTCTCGAGCACGTTGCGTGCGATGACGGGCGGAGTGATGGTGCCGTGATAGCCCATCCCGATCAGGCTGGTGACGATGGTGTTGCGACCGGCAATCGCCCGCAGCCGTGCGATCGCTTCGTGCTCGGGCACGGCGGGGCCGAGCGCGAGCGGTTCCGTCGAACGAATCGAGTCGGGTACGGTCTGGTCGATCAGGTCGTCGCACGAATCGACACCGAGTGTGCTCGACATGTGGGCGAGGTCGGACTCAGAGGGTCCGATGTGGCGACGAACGAACTCGTCGGACTCGATCAGGTGGGAGAGGGGAGTGGGCACGGCGCCTCCGGACGGGGGTGGTGATGGTTGGATCCCCCGCTGTCGTGGCTGCCTGAGAGTTTGATCCCCGTGGGCGGGCCGATTCCGGCATCCGACGAACGGATGCCGGACCGACCTCTTTCCAGCGTGCCTGCTCCGACCGGTCCGGGTGCCTGAGAGATTCCGGGGTGGTTGCTCCTTCGGCGCCACCTCGGAGGTGACTCTCCCGATCGAAGACGACGGCTTTTCGATTGTGACCCGAAGCTACACGACGTCGGCGGGTTCGGGTGTGGCCGTGCGATGGACGCACGTCCGGTTCCGACCTGCGCGCTTCGCTTCGTACATGGCGGCGTCGGCGCGCCCGATCCACGAGGTGACCGATTCGTCCGACTCGATCGTCGCCACGCCGATCGATGCGGTGACCCCGGTGGCGCTCAACCCCATGCGCATGCGTTCGGCCACGTCCCACGCCGCACGTGGGTCCGCTCCTTCGAGCAGAACGAGGAACTCCTCGCCACCCCAGCGCGACACGAGGTCGTCGGGCCGAACATTCGCCTCCAGGGCCCGGGCGGCCCGAACGAGCGCATCGTCGCCCGCTGCATGCCCGAGCGAGTCGTTCAACGCCTTGAAGTGATCGAGGTCGAGGAGGACCAGTGTCGGGTGCGGACGTCCGTCTTTCGACTCGGCGAACGCGTCGAGCCGGGACAAGATGGTGCGTCGGTTACTGAGCCCGGTGAGTGAATCGATTCCGGCCATGACACCGAATGCCTCGGCGCGGTTGGCGTGCACGTCGAGCACAGCGACGCCCGCGCCGTGGACCACCAGGATCACCGCGGTCTGCCACAGCAGGACCGGGTCATCGGGCAGCAACCGGAATGCTCCGAGGACGAGCATGATCGCGAGGACCACATACGACCAGGCACGGCGACGCTCCGACGGAGCGAGCAGGAGTGTGAAGATCGAGAGGATCGTTCCGTAGGCCACGGTTTCGAGTGCGATGCGGTCGGGACTGGACTCCAGGAGCAGGGACCACGCCACTGCGCTCAGGACGCCCTGCGCGAGCACGACCCGACCGGCCACGATCGGCGGGAGCCTCTCGGAACGGAGGCCGTACAGGACAGCGAGCAGCACGGCGGCACGTACCGGCCACGTGGCGAGCACGCCCCAGTGATCGTGAGCCTGGCTCTCGAGAGGCATGGCGAGCAGCACGATTCCCACGAGCCACGACATGGTCTGGCGCGTCACCCTCCCCGACAGCAGCGACGACGAACCCTCCACGAATGAGACATCGGTGCCCCCGGTTGCCGACTTGAGTCGATTGCCGTCGAGTTCGAAAAGTGGGCGCCACCTCGCTCCCGTGACACGAAAGTGGTCAGCGAGCGGCGCGCTCTTCCTCGTACTTGCCGATCTCCGTCAACTGCGCACCGAGCGTCGCATCGACCCAGCGCGTTCCGGCGTCGATGATCTTGTCGTAGCTGGCCTGTACCGGTGCAGCCTGGCCCGTGAAGTGAGGCATGACGTCGTATGCGAACAGCTCGTAGCTGTTCTTCGTGGCCTGCCACGGGGCGAAGTCGGCACCCATCATCATGTAACACCCGAACCCGCCCGTCTTGTCCTGGAGCCGCTCGATCTGGGCGATGGCCATGTCGGGGGTGCCGATGACCATCCGACCCGACTCGTTGAGGAAGTCGACGAACTCGTCGTAGTCGCTCGGCGGCGGGGGATCGTTCGGGTCGCCCATCGGGAGGATGTGGCCGAGGTAGTCGAACACCCACTGGAGCCCGTACCGGCAGTTCTCGCGAGCCTGGGCCTCCGTCTCGGCGATGTGCATCGGGCCCATCAACCGCCAGTCCGAACGGTCGGCGGTGTGACCGTTGAGGGTGGCCTCCTCCTGCCAGACGTTGAAGTTGTAGTCGAGCACTCCGAACCCGGCAGGCTCGGTGGCGGCGATCGACATCAGCCCGGTTCCGTGACGGCCGGCCAGCTTGGAGCCCGAGGGCGACACCGATGACACGAGAGCGACGTCGAAGTCCGAGTAGGGCCGCATCTGCAGCACGGCGTCCTGGCAGGTGAACCAGTCGGTGTGCTTCGTGACGACCTCGCCCTGGAACAAGCGCATGATCACGTCGAACGCCTCGTGCATGCGGGGGCGCTGGTCGTTCGGGTCGATGCCGAGCATCGCCGCATCAGAGGTGAGTTGGCCCGGCCCGGCGCCGAACATCATCCGGCCGCGGGTGAGATGGTCGAGCATCACGATGCGGTCCGCGAGGATCATCGGATGGTGGTAGGGGAGCGAGTTGACACCCGTACCGAGCTTGATGTGGGTGGTGCGCTGCGACGCTGCGGCGATGAACACCTCGGGGCTGGCGATCAGTTCCGACCCCGCCGAGTGGTGCTCGCCGATCCACGCTTCGTCGTAGCCGAGGCGATCGAGGTGATCGATCAGTTCGAGGTCCCGATGCATCGCGAGCGTCGGGTTGACCCCCGTCTTGTGCATCGGCGGGAGGAAGATCCCGAAACGCAGTGGCTGATCGATCGTGAAGCGCGGCATCGCGAGATCATCCCATGAACGTGGCCTCCGTCTCGATCCCGACGGATCGGGCGTCCCTCGATCAGGTGAAGCTGGACTGGTACTGCGGCGTGGTGTTGGAGCAGTCGTCGATCGGCTTCACGTACGGGTACGGGTTGACCGCCGCACCGCCGCCCGGGTGGATCTCGAAGTGGAGGTGAGCTGTGGCACTCGACCCGGTGTTCCCCACGAATCCGATCACGTCACCGGCCTTCACCTGGGTTCCGACCGTGATTCCGGGCGCGAATCCCGACATGTGCAGGTACGTGAAATAGGTGCCGTTCGGTTGAGCGACCCGCAAGCCGTTGCCGGACAGCGCCCCCGGGGTGTCCCAGTACTGCTTGGAGATCTCCCCGTCGACGACCGCGTACAGGAGCTTGCCTTCGTTGGCGATGATGTCGACGCCTTCGTGTCGGCGGCCGCCACTACGTGCGTCCTGCCAGGTGTCACCGAAGAAGCAACGGCCTTGCACCGGGAAGCGGGCGAGGGTGACGGCCCCGCCGCCGTTGGGGTTGACGATGCCGACGCTGCCCGAGCCGAGACCGAGGATGGCTGCACCCTGCAGCGTGACGACGCCCGTCTGAGGGATGCCGTTCACCGACTGGAAGGCCATCAGTGCCGTCTTGGTAGCAGCACCGAACGAGCCGTCTGCTCCACCGCGTACGACGAGTCCGGTGCTCTGGAGCGCCGTCTGGAGTTCTCGTACGAGCGGGCCGCTCGAGCCCACGGTCAGACCGACGTAGGGATTCGAATTCGACGATGGGGGAGAGGCCGGCGCGGACCCGCCGCTGGGCATCGGTGTGGGGGCCGTCGAGGTTCCGAGACCGAGCTTGTCGATCGTCGCCTGATTGACCGTCCCGTCGGCGGTGATGCCGAGTGCGGTCTGGTACGTCGTGAGAGCGTCCTTGGTCGCAGTGCCGAACACTCCATCGGCACCACCACGGACGGTGACGCCTCCGGTGATCAATGCCTGTTGCGCGTCCTTGACCGCTTGGCCACGGGCGCCGACGGAGAGTCCGAGGTACTGGCTCGTGGCGGGGGGAGGGGCAGGCGTGGACGCTGCGGTGCCGAGTCGGAGGATCGCTGCCTCTCGCTCGCCGACGACTCCCGTCTCGGACAGTGCGTTGACGCGCTGGAAGGCCGTGAGGGCCGTCGTGGTCGCGGTGCCGAAGACGCCGTCGGCGCCTCCGCGTACG
The DNA here is from genome assembly GCA_038259945.1 of Acidimicrobiales bacterium. Lineage (GTDB taxonomy): Bacteria > Actinomycetota > Acidimicrobiia > Acidimicrobiales > Ilumatobacteraceae > Ilumatobacter_A. The sequence continues at coordinate 1,874 of JBBSOH010000053.1, read as the reverse complement.
ACGAGTCCGGTGCTCTGCAACGCAGTCTGGAGATCCTTCACCAGCGCTCCTCGCGCACCCTGGGCCAGACCGACGTATGCATTGCTGCCGGCCGCCGGAGTGGTCGTGGGCGCTGTGGCGGGCGGTGCGGTGGTGCCACCACCAGACGAACCGACTCCCAGCTTCCGTGCAGTCGCCTCGTTCACGGTGCCGGTCTGTTCGAGGCCGTTCCACCCCTGGAACTGGGTGACGGCCCGTTTGGTCGCGTTGCCGTAGACGCCGTCCGCGCCACCGGAGAGGTACACCCCGACGGCGATCAGACGCTCTTGCACCGCGGTGACCTCGGGGCCTCGAGCTCCGACCGCCAGGACCGATCCCGAGGTCGTGCCCGTCGAACCGGGAGTCGAAGATGACGTGAGAGCCGTCGCAGTCGCCTGATCGACCTCGCCGGTGGCAGCCAACCCCTTCGCAGTCTGGAAATTGACCACTGCCTGCCGGGTCGCTGGGCCGAACACCCCGTCAGCACCTCCGGGAACAGAAACTCCGGCTGCGATCAACGCCCTCTGGAGATCTCGGACATCGGTGCCCTGGCTCCCGACGCGCAGCCCGGTGAACGCAGCCGACACCAGCGGTGTCTCGATCGTCGGACGCGGAGCAGCCGACGCTGTCGCACCGGACACCCCGAACGCGAGAGCAGCGGCCACTGTGGCGCAGGCACCATGGATCAGCCGGCGCCGTCTCGACGATCGCATTGTTGCTGGCCCGTGGGTGGTGCGTGGGAAAGTTGTCATCGGCGACGTGCCTCCTGCATGAGGTTCTCTTCGTCCGCCCGCACTTCGACTTGAACTCTTTACTGCAGGTCGAGACTCGTGGCTGGTGAAGGATTCCTCGAAGAAATCCGCCCCAGCTCATGAATCACCACCCCCAGCAGGGGATTCCCGTCGCAGGGGTCACTATGACGGATCTCGACGCTCATGTCCATTCGGTTACGTCGAATTGACATAACGGACATTATCGGCGCTTCGCAGGAGCGCCGAGGTGGGGGCGTCTGCGACGCATGGACCCACGGCTGCCTGCGGAGCGCCGATCATGCGCACCTCTACGCCTGCCACCCGGAGCTTCCTTCCACACAGGCCGGTGCTGTCGAACCCCGGGTGGCGAGTCGGCGAAACTTCTTGCGTCGAGTTCTCGACACGTGGAACCGGTCCTGGCTTACGTGATCGAGCGTCTCGACGGGTTGTCGCTCGGATTCGTGCTGTCGTCGATCTGTCTGGGACTTACGTGTGTCGCGCTGTGGGCGCTGAGTGTTGAACTCGAGATCTTGCCGGAATGGGCGGAATCGATCTTCCTGGTCGGGTGTGTCCTGCCTCTGCTGCGCAATGACCTCGGTTGGGAATCGTCATGACGAATTGTGTCGCTCGTGTGCGGGTGCGGAGATCTCGCGGTTGTGCAGGGGTTTCGCGGCGTCGAGGAGCCAGGCGAGGGCGCTGGCGAGTTCCTTGTTGGTCGGGAGGTCGCCGAGGTCTCTTTCGACGTCTTCCACGGCGCAGGCGAGCATGTAGAGGTCGTCGTGGAGTCGGTTCAGTTCGTCACGACGGACGACGATCTCCTCGGCGCCGAGTGCCAGGTCGGCGGCTCGTTGACGCGAGACCCAGTCCCACTGGCGGCATTTCTGGCTGCAGAACTCGCGCGGGCGGCCGGGACCCGACCGCGGGAGGAGCGCTCGACGGCACCAGCGGCACCGCCGCTCCGCTCCCCTGCCGTTCCCGGAGCCGTCGAATTGCGTCATGACGAAACAGTAGTCCGTCCGATCTCGGGTGGTGGACCGCATCTGCTTCGGCGACTGCGAGAATCGTCGGGGTGACCACGCTTCCACCGGCTCCGGGCCGCTCCGT
>JBBSOH010000052.1:0-18308 GCA_038259945.1 Acidimicrobiales bacterium | reverse complement strand
CGGTAGGAACCGGATCACCGAATCGACCCGGGCCGCGCATCTGTTCGGCCATCGGTCCGATTGCCTGATGAGCCGCCTCCGCAGTTGCGTCGTCGATGCCGTGGTCGATCCCCGTTGCATCGGCGATGTCCCATGCGTGGGTCATCGTGTCGGCGCTCATCAGGGCCAGGAACCCGTCGAGCGGCATGCCGAACGACGTGCTCTGGTCGAGGGCGTGGGGCTGATCCAGTGCGGCGATCGCCGAGTCGACGGCTGCACTCACCGTGGCCGCCGGGTCGTCACCGGCACGCTCGGCCTCGGGCATCTCGCCGGCCATCGATCCGCCGTCGGCGAAGCTCGCCACGGTTTCGAGCCCCCACGAGATGTGCCCGGCAACCTCCCGCGCAGTCCAACCCTCGCAGCACGACGCGCTGTCCCACTGGTCGGCAGGCACCCGGTTGACGACGCTGCGCAGCATCGAAGCACCCTTGACGAAACTCTGGAGGTTCTGACTCATGTGACGCACGTTAGGTCACCTGAGCCCGATCCGATTCCAGCGCAGCGTCGAGTGGCCGGTAAGTTCGACCCATATGACGACGATCCCCGACGCCGCAAACCCGGCTGACGCCGAGCCCCGTTTCGAGAGCGTTCAGCAGGTGCGCGACTCACTGCGTGACGCCCAGTACCTCTCCGACGACGGCATCGCCGGCATCGTGTACCTCGCCGATCGGCTGCAGAAGCCGATCCTCGTCGAAGGGCCGGCCGGGACGGGCAAGACCCAACTCGCCAAGTCGGTCGCCGACATCACCGGCGCGAAGCTGATCCGCCTGCAGTGCTACGAGGGGCTCGACGAGTCCAAGGCGCTCTACGAGTGGAACTACAAGAAGCAGTTGCTGCGGATCCAGACCGAGAAGGGCGCCGACGGCGTCGAACAGGGCGAGGACTGGACCGACGTCCGCGACGACATCTTCTCCGACGAGTTCCTGCTCACCCGACCGCTTCTGGAGGCCATCACCTCCGATGAGCCGGTCGTGCTGCTGATCGACGAGGTCGACCGCGTCGAGGTCGAAACCGAGGCGCTGCTGCTCGAGATCCTCTCCGACTATCAGGTGTCGATCCCCGAACTCGGCACGATCGTCGCCAAGCAGATCCCGCTCGTGTTCCTCACCTCGAACAACACGCGTGAGCTGTCCGAAGCGCTGAAGCGTCGCTGCCTCTATCTCCACGTCGACTACCCGCAGTTGGAGCGCGAGAAGGCGATCGTGCTCGCCAAGACCCCGGGCATCACCGACAACCTCGCCGACCAGATCGCACGCGTCGTGCGCTCGATCCGCCAACTCGACCTGAAGAAGTCGCCGTCGGTGTCCGAGACCCTCGACTGGGCGCGCACGCTGATGCTGCTGAACATCGAGACGATCGATGAGCAGATCGCGAAGGACACCCTGAACATCCTGCTCAAGTACCAGACCGACATCGCGAAGGCCACCAAGGAACTCTCGATCGATGAGTGACCCGGCCCGATGACCGACCTGGTGGGTTCGCACACCAAGCAGCCGGGCGGGATGCTCGACCTGCTCAACGGCTTCGTCGTGGAACTGCGCAACGCGGGACTTCCCGTGTCGCTCACGGAGAACCTCGACGCCATGCAGGCGGTGCAGCACATCCCGATCGAGGATCGTGATGCCTTCAAGTACGCCCTCGGCGCCACGCTGATCAAGAACCACTCGCACTGGCGCAGCTTCGAGACCGTGTTCGAGGTGTACTTCAGCCTGCGCGGCCCCGAATACAAGATCGGTGACGGAGACGGCGACAGCGCCATCGACGACCTGTGGCGCGAGATGCAGGAGCAGCAGCAGGGCGAAGGCCAGGGCCAGGGCGGCATGGACGGGATGACGCCCGAAGAGATCGCCAAGATGCTGATGCAGGCGCTGATGAACGGCGACCAGGGAATGATGCGCGCCATGGCCAAACAGGCCGTGCAGCGCTTCGCCGGGATGGAACCCGGCCGCCCTGTCGGCGGTACCTACTACCTCTATCGCACGCTGCGCAATCTCGACCTCGACAACATGCTCGACAAGATGATGCAGGCCTCCAAGGAGGAGACCGGCGGCGAACTCACCTCGCTCGAGGAACGTCTGGAGAAGGAAGAGTTCAACGACCGGATCGAGAAGTTCAAGGGTGAGATCGAAGCCGAGATCCGTCGTCGCCTCGTCGCCGACCGCGGCGCAGAGGCGATGGCCAAGACCCTCCGCAAGCCGCTGCCCGAAGACGTCGAGTTCATGCATGCGTCGCGCGACGAGATGCAGGCGCTCAAGAAGTCACTCGGCCCGCTCACCCGCAAGCTCGCCGCCCGTCTCGCCCGCAAACGCAAGCACAAGCGCAAGGGTCCGCTCGACTTCCGCAGCACGGTGCGCCACTCGCTCAGCTACGGCGGTGTGCCGGCCGAGCCGAAGTTCAAGGCACCGCGTGTCGCGAAGCCCGAGTTGATCGTGATCGCGGACATCTCGGGCTCCGTCGCTGCGTTCGCGCGCTTCACGCTGATGCTCGTGTACGCGATCCAGAACCAGTTCAGCAAGGTCCGTTCGTTCGTGTTCATCGACGGCATCGACGAGGTCACCGACTACTTCAAGGCCACCGAGGACATCCAGGAGGCGATCCACCGGGTGAACACCGAGGCCGACGTGGTGTGGGTCGACGGGCACTCCGACTACGGCCACGCCTTCGAGGCATGGTGGAACGAACACGGCAAGGACGTCGGCCCGAAGTCGACCGTCCTCTTCCTCGGCGACGCCCGGAACAACTACCACGCCAGTCAGGCCTGGGTCGTGAAGGAGATCCAGAAGAAGGCTCGCCACGTGTACTGGCTGAACCCGGAACCCAAGAGCTACTGGAACACCGGCGACTCGATCGTGGGGGAGTACGGCACCTTCACCGACGGCGTGTTCGAGTGCCGCAACCTGCGCCAACTCGAATCCTTCGTCGACCTTTTGGCCTAGCCCGGACCGCCCGGATCCTGCGTTGCGCAGCTCCTCGGTGCCGAGAGGCACCTTCGTCGCTGTGCGCCTTGTCTCCAGACGACCGGACTGTCCAAAAGGTGTAAGACGACTGAACGACGGTCACGCGAGAAAGGGATCTTCGGCGTCGTCGGCGTCGGCGGCTCCGAGTTCTGCCATGAGGGCGTCGAGGCGCACCGTCTGGCGAGCGAGGGAAGCTTCCAGGGTCGCGACCCGGTCGGCGAGGTCGTCGGATCGCCGTACGTCCAGGGTGGAGCGGTTCGGCGCAGCATCGGCGAACGGATCGGGACGGACAGCGTCATCCGAGGTCGGTTGCCACAGTTGCTCGATTCGAGGTTCGCGTTCACCGGGTCGGCGATCGATTCGTCGTGCGAGCGGATCGGACCGCTCGACGAGCCGGTTGATCGCCGCATCGACTGCGTCGGCGTCTCCGCCCGGACCGTCGAGGTAGCGCTCGGTCCGTATCGCGATCTCGTTGAGGGTCTGGGGTCCACGGAGCGTGAGGACCGCCAACACAGCGAGCTCGGAGCCGTCGAGTCCGAGGGTGTCGCCCACGACGTGTTTGTGTTTCGAACTGCGATGCCCGGCGCCGCTCACCATTCGTGCGAGGTGGATCTCCCGCAACTCGATCATCGCGGTGTCCACGTCCCGGTCGGTGAACGCGACGACGGGATCGCGATTCGTGGTCTGGTTGCATGCGGTGACGAGTGATTTCGTGGTCAGCGGGTAGTGGTCGGGAGTCGTCGCCGCCTTCTCGATCAGACATGCGACGACCCGGGCCTGGACATCAGTGAGTTCCACGAACACAGACTGCCACTCGCGGGGACGACCGGACGGTGCGCCGCCGCTACGCCTCCACGACCACGGGAATGTCGAGGCGACGCAGGAAGTGGTCCGGAGCGCGATGGTTGCGCGGACGCATGATCATGAGTGCCATGTCGTCTTCGGAATCGGTGATGGCGTCGTCGAGCACGATCCGGACGATGTCGGCGCAGGACTCGTCGAAGTGCTCGCGCACGAGTCGTGCAACGCGTTCGACACGTGCGTCCCAGGACGCCCCCCGCCGTTCGACGAGTCCGTCGCTGAACAGCACGAGCAGGTCGTCGACTGCGTACGTGAAGCGGACCGGCTCCACCAGGTCGACGGCACAGCCCAACGCAGGGCGCATTCCCTCGCCGATGACGTCGTACACACCATCGCACCGAACGTGGAGCATCGGCGGATGGCCGGCCCCAGCGAGACGCCCCGTCGTCGTCCCATCGAGCATGACGATGACGACCGACGTCATCAGCGCGCCGGGGAAGTCCCGGGCGAACCCGTCGAGATGAGCGATGACGTCGTTGGGCTCGTCACAGCAGCGGCTCAAGGCGTTCGTTGCCGCCCGGAGTTGGCCCATCACACCGATCTGCTCGAGTCCGTGACCGACGACGTCTCCCACGATCGCCACCACCTGATCATCAGACCGATCCACGAGGTCGTACCAATCGCCTCCCAATCGGAGGTCGTCGTTGTGGGATCGATAGCCGGCGGCGACCTCGGTGCATCCGACCGCAGGCAGGGCGGCAGGGAGCAACAGCCGCTGCAGTTCCCGCAGTCGCTGCGCTTCGCTCGCAGCCGTGGAGCCGGTCGAGGATGCCGATCGAGACACCCTCGGACCATATCTCGGTCCTCGATGCTGCGGGTTCTCCCGTTGGGGTGGGCTCCGCACCCCGTCGGCGAAACCAGATCTCACCCCCCTCGCAGCAGGCGGATCTCTCAAGGTGCCGTCAAGTGCGGCCGATGAACGTCGCGAGACATTGCCACGACGATCGGAACCCTGACGTCGACCCGAGCGAGGAACAGTCATGCGTCCCACAGAGCAGTCCGCCGACGGTCAACCGGGACGGACCCCGACGCCCGCTCGACCAGTGGACTTCGACTTCCTGGATGCGTCGGAGTGGCTCGACTTCCACTGCGAGTTGTACGACGTGGTGCGCGAACTCGACCTGGCGGTGTCCACGATCGGACCGGGCGCGATCCGACTCCGCAACGGCCGTTCGCTCGGTCTGCTGCAACTCGCGCAACACTGTCACTTGCGCTCACCCGACCGGTGGCGTCAGTTGATCGTCGACCACCTCCGCACCATGACCGCACACCTCCACGACATCGTCGAATCGTTCTCGATGTTCGACCTCCGGGTGCGCCTGGTCCCGGACACGCCCGATGACGCGGCCACGTTGCGGGCGCTGGGTGGGCGCCCCTTCGCTGAAGGGATCGTCCAGGTCCTTGCGATCGACGTCGCCGATGCGATCCGCTGTGTTCCGGGCACCGAGGTGACCGAGCTGGGTTGGGACCTCGACGAAGCATGGCTGAGTGCCTTGGCCCAGACGGAGATGTTCGAGGCGCCCGAGGAGATCCACACCATCGACATCGGTGGAGTGGACATCATCCACGTCTTCGGCGAGCGATCGTTCACGGCCGGAATGATCGGCGTGGTCGATCGTCTGGTCGCCGAGATCGCCCACATCGGAGCGACCGGAGCGATCGTGTCGATGCCGCTGCGCCACAGCATGCTCGTCCACCCCGTCGACGGCGACGAGGTCCGGATGGCCATCGCCGGCATGATCCCGATCACCCGACAACTGTTCAAGCAGGGCCCCGGATCGGTGAGCCCGCACCTCTACTGGTGGCGCGACGGCAGACTCCAATGGATTCCGACGTTCTTCGACGGCACCATCGACGGGGTCGAGTTCTACCCCTCCGACGAACTCGCCGATGTGATCACCGACCTCGCAGGCTGAGTCGATCGGGTCAGTCGACTGCCCGGAGCGAGCCCAGGAATGCATCGACCTCTGCTCCGGACCGCAGTCGGTGAACGTCTGCAGCCGCCCAGAAGTCGCCGGCTGAGTACGTTTCGTAGACGGTGCGGTAGTCGCCGTGGTGGTGCCAGGACCACAGCACGACGTTGCGTTTCGGATCGCGTGAGAGCAGATTGCGCAGCGTCTCTCGGTTGCCGCCCCACACCCGCTCACGCATGACGGCCCGACGCAACGAACGCCGCACCAATCGGGTCATGACGATTCGGCGCGGCAGATCGAGCCAGATGATCGTGTCGGCGCCGCGCTGCACGATGTCGGCGACCGAGCGGTAGTTGCCCGGTATCACCCAGCCACCGTCACCGGTCGCCTCGATCGCCGCCACCACTTTCGCACGGAACTCGGGGGTGGGCGTCGGTGTCCAGTCGGGACCGTGCATGAGCGCATCGAGTTCGATCAGCGTGACCCCGAGCCGGTCGCTGATCGCGTTCGCCAACGTCGACTTGCCGGCACCGGATGAACCCACGATGGCAACCCGGCGCACAACGGCACGCTACCGACCAGCCGATCTCTCTGCGGTCGGCGGTCGGGGACGGGCGGTCACAACTGCTCAAGGTCCGGGGATCCCGGCCGAAACACAGATGTGTTCTTCACGGAAACCACACAGACGACAAGGGCCGCCATGCCGGATTCAATCGACATCACCGACCACGCCGGCGACGCACGCATCGCCAGGTCGTCATCCATCGCTGCGTGCGCATCATGACGATCGAACACCTGACGACGATGATCTCGACGACCAAGCCCGTCGACGTCGAGGTCCGATGCGATTCCTGCGCGTCGTCGATCGACGACGGCGCCACCCTCACGTGGAATCCGCTCGCAGCAGCAATCGAGTGCGCTTCATGCGCGACGAGGGAGGTCCGAACGCGTCGACTGGTCGTGGCGACCGTGACGCGATCGCGTCGCCCCGACGCACCCGTCCGGCCCGAGGACGATGAAGGACCCAGCGTCGTCGGGCTGGATTCGCCGCCGATCTCCGACCCGCTCGAGCAACCGGCGCTGCACGTCTTCGACGTCCAGTCGGCGGTTGCCGACGCAGTTGCAGTCATCCACGCTGCTTCCCTCGCCGGCAGCAGCCTCGTCGCCGCCGCCGCTGCCGACGAAGACGACACGGCCGAGATCGAACTCCCTCGCGGGTCTGATGAATGGTCCTCCGGCGCGGACGAGTCCGTCACGGACGAGCCCGTCATCGACCTCGAGCCCGTCATCGACCTCGAACCGGTCACCGACCTCGAACCGGCGATCGCGCAGTCGAACACGGGCGACCTGGAGTGTTTCGAGGTCGTCGAGGCCCCGCAGGACGTGCTCGACGGTGCAGCTCCGAATGGGTTCGCCCCGCCTGCGGGGCTCCGTTCGATGCTCATGCCTGCTCCTGTCCCCGTCGCGCCGACCGTTCGCCCGAACGACGTCTCGGGCGTGGTCCAGACCGCGTCTGCGACGTTCGGGACGGCGCCCGACGAACCCCCGAGCCCGCGGCTGCAGCCACAGCCACAGCCGGATGTTGACGAGTCGGTCGGCTCGCTGGTGTCCACGCCTCACCTGCCGGTGGTTCAGGAGCCGGGGGCCCCGGCGGCCGTGTCGTCGCCGATGCTGGACGTCGGGGCGACGAACCCGCCGCCCTCGCCCCCGACCGCCGAAGTCTCCGCGGTCGCCCCGGTGACGTTGTCGAACCGTCGGATTCCGAAGAGCCGTTCGACCATCGGACACATCGTGGTGACCCCCACCGGGGTCTTCTTGATCGAACAGTGTCTCACCGCCGGCGTGGTGACCGTGGCGAAACGACGGGGATCGGAACGAGTCCATGTGGACGGCATCGATCAGGACAAGACACTCAAGCGGATCCGGAGCGCCCGCAAAGCGGTTGCCGGCGTTCTTCGGGGACTGGGCTCCTACGCCGTCGACGTGCGCTGTGTGCTCATGGTCGCCGGTCCGAACGAAGCGACGATGACGTCAGACGCGATCGAGATCCTCTCACCGGAGCAACTCGACGCAGCACTCGCTCGTCGAGGCCCATTGCATGCCGACGGCATGTCCGAACTCGCCCGACACCTGTCCGAGCGCTTCGTCCAACGGTGACGACGTGAACGTCGGGTGCCGATCGTGATCCGTCGAGCGAGCGGTCAACCGCCGCGCTGGTAGTTGGGTGCCTCGGCCGTGATGGTGACGTCGTGCGGGTGCGACTCCTCGCGACCGGCCGTGGTGACCCGCATGAATCGGGCCTGTCGTAGGCCATCGAGCGTCGACGCTCCCGCGTACCCCATTCCCGACCGGAGCCCACCGACGAGTTGATACAGCACGTCGCCCAACGGCCCTGCGTAGGGAACCCGCCCTTCGATGCCCTCGGGGACGAGTTTCTGACTCGCGGCTCCCACGGCCGACTTGCCGGACTCGGACTGGCTCGTGGCGTACCGGTCGGCGCTGTCGCCGGTCATTGCACCCATCGAACCCATGCCCCGGTAGCTCTTGTAGCGGCGACCGTCCATGAGTTCCATCTCGCCGGGCGACTCCTCGGTCCCCGCGAGGAGCGAACCGATCATCACCGTCTCGGATCCGGCGGCGATCGCCTTGACGATGTCGCCCGAGAACGTGATGCCCCCGTCGCCGATGATCGGGACGCCGAGTTGCTGTGCTCTGCGGGTGGTGTGCCAGATCGCGGACAGTTGAGGCATCCCTGCGCCCGACACCACACGAGTCGTGCAGATCGAACCGGCTCCGACCCCGACCTTGATCGCGTCGGCTCCGGCCTTCACGAGCGCCTCGACACCTTCCTCGGTGACGACGTTGCCCGCGGTGACGGGCAGTTCCGGCCACGATCCCTTGATCCGTTCGATCGCCTTCACGACGTTCGCCGAGTGTCCGTGCGCGGTGTCGATCGACACCGCGTCGACACTCATCTCGACGAGCGCAGCGACTCGTTCCTCGAGGTCGGCACCCACACCCACGGCGGCTGCGGCGCGCAGGCGACCACGACCGTCTCGTGATGCGTTGGGGTAGTCGAGTCGCTTCTGGATGTCCTTCACGGTGATCAGGCCGGCGAGGACGCCCGCTCCGTCGACCAGAGGCAGCTTCTCGATCCGGTACTTCTGGAGAATCGCTCGGGCTTCGTCGAGCGAGGTGCCGACCTCGGCGGTGATCAGGCCACTGGGTCCGTCGGGGGTGGTCATGAATTCCGAGACGGGTCGGTCGAAGTCGGCGCCTTCACAGAAACGGATGTCGCGGTTCGTGAGGATTCCGACGAGGTGGCCGTCGACGTCGGTGATCGGGACGCCGGAGAACTTGAAACGGTTCATCAGCGACTCGGCCTCGTGCAGCAGAGCGGTGGGTGGCAACGTGACCGGGTCGGTGATCATGCCCGACTGCGAGCGCTTGACCTTCTGCACCTCGGCGGCTTGGTCGGCGATCGACATGTTCCGGTGGATCACACCGATCCCTCCATGGCGAGCCATTGCGACGGCCATGCGCGCCTCGGTCACCCTGTCCATCGCAGCCGACACGAGTGGCACGGCGAGTTCGATGTCGGCGGCGAAGGTGGCGCTCGTGTCGACGGCGTCGGGGAGCGTCTCGGACCAGCCGGGGATCACCACGACGTCGTCGAACGTGAGAGCCTCGAACCGGTCGAAGAAGTCGTCGTTCACATTGTGGTGAGTACGAGGCGTGTCGGTCATGTCGGGGGACCTTCCTGATCAGTCGTCGTGGGGCGCACACAGGGACGCGAGCACTTCGACGAGCAGCGAGTGCTCGGCGTCGTGGACGTCGTTGGCGAACTGCTCCAGTGTGCCAGAGGTGTTCATGGGAACGGCTCGCGAACCGAGCGTCGGGCCGTCGTCGACCCCTTCGTCGGGGACGAGGTGGACCATCACGCCGGAGGCGGAGCGTTGACCGGCGAGAGCCTCGGCCCACGCCCGTTCGATCGACTGCGTTCCCGGGAGTTCGCCCGGGAGCGCAGGATGCAGGTTGACGACCTTGCCGGCGAACTGCTCGAGGAACGCCATCGTGAGGAGTCGCATCCACCCGGCCAGCACCACCCAGTCCGGCTCGAACGATGCGACTGCGCCTGCCAGGCGTGTGTCGTATGCCCGGCGATCCTCGTCGGCGTGCAGCACGACGAGTTCGGTGTCGATCCCGATTGCGTCCGCTCGGACCAGACCGTAGGCGTCGATCCGGTTCGACACGACCCCCACGACGTCGGCATCGATTCTGTCGTCAGCGCAGGCATCGATCACGGCCTGGAGGTTGGAACCAGAACCCGAGATCAGCACGACGATGCGCGGACGACCCATCATCCGACGCTACCGACGGGTGATGGGTCGATCCATCGGACCGAACAAACCGTTCACCGGTTCATCGCAATCGGGTGGACGTCACCAACGCATGATCGCAGCGACGCCTTGATCGAGGAGAGCGACGTTCGGAACGATGCGGATGTCGGCGTCGGTGGCGAGCGCTGCGGCGATGCACCGGTCGATCAGGCGGTCCTCGCCGGCGCTCGTCGGTTCGTCGGAATCGTGGACGAGGAGGGTCTGGACCCGCCCTTCGGCGAGCGCCGACTCCACGTGACGAGCTGAATCGGCACGATGTTCGATACGCTCCTTTGCGTCGTCGAGAACCGCAACGGTGTCGGAGGCGTGGAGGTCGGCGACGTGTCGGACGATCTCGTCGGCCATGCCGTCCGGATCACCGGCTTCGATCGCCCGCACAGCCACACGCTGCAGTTCGAGGAGCGAGACGAGCATCGACTGTGCCCGGGTCGGCCCCGTGACGAGCGTCAGGCGGGCGCCGACGGAATCGACCATGGCACGAACGGACTCGGACACTTCACGTGCGTTGTCGTCCCATGTGTTCTCGGCACGTTGCTGGAACCGACGTTGCGACCAACCGCCGGGGTGGCCCCGATGGATGTACGTGGTGTCGCCCTCCACTTGCTGCCGAGTGACCACTTCGCCGCCGTCGAAAGCGGTGATGTCCGCCCCGGACAGGTCGGTCTCGACGACCACGTGAGCGATCGTGCGCTGTCGTGCCTCCAGAAGTGGAGCAAGGCGGGGGAGAGGCCCGACCGACACGGACGCGCGATGGACGGCGTCGGCCACGAACTCGTAGAACGTTGGTCCACCACGCCGTCGTATGGCGATCAGGGCCGCCCCGTCACCGTGGTGAAGTGCCCCGATCTCGGCCTCCATGGCTTCGACGTCGTCGGACCATTCCGACGGAGCATCACGAAGCGCATTCCCGGTCTGGATCCGGAGCCGCTCGGAGGCATCGGCCACATCGCTGCGAGCAGGAACGATCGCGGTGAGGAAAGGACCGCCGCGTTCGACGAGCTCACGAAGATCGGCGAACGAGCCGGTGCGATCGGTGGACTGGACGTCGGGGGAATTCATGACCGGGCCTACCCGACCACGCTCCGTGGGAAACGATCGAGTCAGCGCACCGTTTCCAGAGCACGGAGGTCAGCGCAGGCTGACCGAGCGGTCGCCGGTGACGAGGTGACCGATCCGCCACGTGGTCTCGGGGATCGAAGCCTGGACCGACTCGGCATCGGTGTCGGCGCAGATGACGACCATGCCGATCCCCATGTTGAGCGTGCGGTACAACTCGTCGGTCGACATCTGCGGCGTCAGTTCCCGCACCAGGCGGAACAGTGGCGGCACCGGCCACGAGGTGAGGTCGATCTCGGCACCCACTCCGTCGGGCAGGACGCGGGGGAGGTTCTCGGGGAGTCCGCCACCGGTGATCTGTGCGAGTGCCTTCACCCGACCGCTCTCGAGCGCTGCACGCAGCGGATCGAGGTAGTTGCGGTGCGGTTCGAGCAGCGCGTCACCGAGCGGACGGTCCATGCCGGCCGGAGCGACATCCATCGGTGCCCACTCGAACACCTTGCGGAGCAACGAGTAGCCGTTCGTGTGCGGCCCCGACGAGGCGACGCCGATCAGCACGTCGCCGGATGAAACATCGGTGCGTGGGAGCAGCGTGGAGCGCTCGGCGACGCCGATCAACGTGCCGGCGATGTCGAACGCTCCCGCTTGGTAGACGCCGGGCATCTCGGCGGTTTCACCACCGAGCACCGCACAGTTGGCGACTCGACACGCGTCGGCCATCCCCGACACGATCTCGGCGACCATGTCGGCGTCGAGCACACTTGCGGCGATGTAGTCGAGGAAGAACAGCGGTCGTGCGTTCTGGACGAGCACGTCGCCGATGCAGTGGTTGACGATGTCAGCGCCGACGCCGCGTACCCGCCCGAGTCGTGCGGCGAGTTCGACTTTCGTTCCGACACCGTCGGTCGACGCCACGAGGACGGGGTCGTCGAGTTCCTTGATCGCGGCGCCCGAGAAGACGCCACCGAAGCTGCCCACGCCGTGCAACACGCCGCGGCCCGACTCGACGTCGTGTGTCGACTCGACTGCAGCGCGCATCTCGGCGACCGCTCGCGTCCCTTCGTCGATGTCGACGCCCGCATCTGCGTAGGAGACGAGCGCCGCGCCGGGAGCGCGCCATGCGATGTCACGACGGACCTGCATCCCGTCGAAGCAGATCGCCGCCATCCGCTCGTAGGCGATCCGTCGGGCCTCGGCGAGATCGTGTCCGATCCCCGTGACGGCCAACACCCTGCCGCCCGCAACGGTCTGTTCGTCCGAGACGCCGGCATCGAACCGCAGCGCAACGCCACCGGACGCGTCGTCGAACAAGGTCGCGTCGGTGACGCGGTCGGTGACCACCGCACCGAACTGCGGTGTGGTCGGGTATCCGGCCGCTGCGGCCACGACGGTGACTGCCGAGCGCGCCCGGGTCACGAGGGGAATGGTCGAGAGGTCGCCGTTTGCCGCCGCAAGGGCGAGTTCGGCGAGATCGGTTTCGAGCAGCGGGAGCACCGCCTGGGTCTCGGGATCGCCGAATCGAGCGTTGTACTCGATCAGGCGCGGACCGTCGGTGGTGAGCATCAGCCCGGCGTACATCACTCCGATGTACGGCGTACCCGCCTCAGCGAAGTGGTCGACCACCGGCTGGACGAATGCGGCGAGGAGGTCGTTCGGGTCGAACGGAACAGGGGCCGGGGCGAACGCTCCCATGCCGCCGGTGTTCGGTCCGGTGTCGCCCTCGCCGATCCGCTTGTGGTCCTGTGCGAGGGGAAGCGCCACCGCCCGCGTGCCGTCGCACAGTGCGACGAGCGAGAACTCAGGACCCGAGATCCGTTCCTCCAACACGAAAGCACCGGCCGACGCGGCGTCGATGATCGCAGCGTCGGTCTCGCCGTCGGAGTCGGGGACGACGACGCCTTTGCCGGCTGCGAGTCCGTCGAGCTTGACGACGACGGGGCGTCCGAGTTCACGCCACCAGGCGCGAGCATCCTCGACGATCGTGCTCGATGCCGACGGATCGAACCGGGCGAAGGCCGGGCCCGGGATCCCGAGATCAGATGCGAGTTGCCGGGCGTAGCCCTTGGAACCCTCCAGCTTCGCCAGTTCCGCGGTCGGCCCGAAACAGGGGATTCCGCGAACCGCACACTCGTCGGCGGCACCGGCGACCAACGCCGCCTCGGGGCCCGGAATCACCAGGTCGGTGTCGGCCGACGATGCATGACCCAACTCGGGCGAGACTCGAACCTCGTGCCCCGATCGACGGCACGCCCACGCGATCGCCTGCTCTCGGCCACCGGCGCCCAGAATCAAGACACGCATTCAGACGAGGTTTCCGATGTGACTTGCAGGAAGCGCCGCAGGCGGAGGGCTGTGCCCCGACTCCCGAGCGAGCCCATTCGGAGCGAAGCGACCGACGCCGAGCATCACGACAACACGCCTTCGAAGGCCAGCTTGGCCTGGGCGTCGCCGACGGCGATCGGGTAGGCGCCGGTGAAGCACGCGTTGCAGTAGCCGTCGTCGGGTCCGCTCTCGCGCCCGGCGACGGCGCGCATCATCCCGTCGAGGGAGAGGAAGGCGAGGCTGTCGGCACCGATGTGCTCGCGCATCTCCTCGACCGACTTCTGGGCCGCCATGAGGTCTCCGTCGTGGCCCATGTCGACCCCGAAGTGGCAGGCATGGGTGATCGGCGGGCACGTGATCCGCAGGTGGACCTCGCTGGCGCCGGCGTCACGCACGAGTTTCACGAGCGGGCCGGCGGTGGTGCCGCGGACCAGTGAGTCGTCGATCATGATCACCCGTTTGCCCTGGAGGTTCTCGGACAGTGCGTTGAACTTGAGGGCGACGCCGCGCTCGCGTATGTCCTGGGTCGGTTCGATGAAGGTGCGTCCGATGTAGCGGTTCTTGATCAGCCCGTCGTTGAACGGGAGGCCCGTCTCGTTCGCGAACCCGATGGCCGCAGGGATCGAGGAGTCGGGCACGGGGATGACCACATCGGCGTCGACGAAGGATTCGCGGGCGAGTTCGCGCCCGAGTTGCTGGCGGACGTGGTGGACCGACTTGTCGTCCCACACCGAGTCGGGTCGGGAGAAGTAGACGAACTCGAACGTGCATCGGGCGCTGTTGGTCTGTGGGGCCAGCACCTGCTGGCGCTCGATCTCGGCGCCGCGCAGCGTGACCATCTCGCCCGGCTGGATCTCGTCGATGTCGACGCAACCGAGCGTGGACAGTGCACACGTCTCGGATGCGACGGCGTGGCCACCGTGCGGCAGACGACCGACCGACAGCGGACGGAAACCCCACGGGTCGCGGACCGCGATGACCTGGTCGGACGCCAGGATGACGAGCGAGAAGGCGCCCTTCCATGCCGGCAGCGTGCGCTCGATTCGTTCCTGCCAGGTGCGTCCACCTGCGGCCGCGAGCATCAGCGTGAACACCTCGGTGTCGCTCGTTGCCGTGAGTCCGAAGCCCTTGTTCAGCAGTTCGTCACGAAGCGCGGTGGCGTTGACGAGGTTGCCGTTGTGGGCGACCGACAGTGGCCCGTGCATGGTCTCGACGAGGAACGGCTGGATGTTGCGCTCGGCGTTCGAGCCGGTCGTGGAGTAGCGGGTGTGGCCGATCGCGTGGTAGCCGGTGAGCGGTGCGAGCGCCTCGGGCGTGAACACGTTGGCGACGAGGCCTGCCTCCTTGTGCATGCGGGTGCGTTTGCCGTCGCTCACTGCGATCCCCGCTGCCTCCTGCCCGCGGTGTTGCAGTGCGAACAGCCCGAAGAAGGCGAGTTGTGCCACTCCGTCGCCGTGAGGGGTGGACAGTCCGAGGACGCCGCACTCGTCGTGCGCCGCATCGTCCCCGGTCGGATCGGTCGCGAACGCCGAGTGCACGTGCTCGGACTCGGCGGGAACGGCGTGAACCGGGATCGAACGTTTCATGTCACTCCAGGGTCGACACCGCACGGGCGATGCGTGGTGCTGCGGGGTAGTCGGCGTACGCGAACTTCTCACCGGTGAGACGTTCGTACGCGTCAACGTAGCGCGCGGTCGTGGCGCTCCAGACTTCCGCGGGGAGGTCGGGCACATCACCGTCGCCGCGGAAGTCCACCGCGGCCAGCGCTCGGCGCACGACTTCCTTGTCGAGGCTCTCGGGTTCCTCGCCGGCGGACACCCGCTCGTCATACGTGGCGGCGACCCACCAGCGCGACGAGTCCGGGGTGTGCACCTCGTCGATGAGCAGCAGTGTGCCATCGCCGGCGAGGCCGAATTCGTACTTGGTGTCGGCGAGGATCAGGCCCGACTCCCGTCCACGATCGACTCCCCGTGCGAACACTGCCAACGCCGCGGTCTGGACCCGGTCCCACAGTGCCGGCTCGACGAGCCCGGTCGCAGCGACCTCGGCGCAGGTGATCGGGGTGTCGTGGGTGCCGGCTTCGCCCTTGGTCGTGGGCGTGATGATCGGCTGGGGGAGCGGGTCGTTCTTGGCGAGTCCGTCGGGGAGTTCGTGCCCGTAGACCGTGCGCTCTCCGCGGGCGTATGCCGTCCACAGAGCGGTGTCGGTCACGCCGGTGATGTGCCCGCGCACGACCACTTCGACGGGAAGCGGCGTCGCGCTGCGGGCGATGGTCACGTGCGGGTCGGGAATGTCGACGATGTGGTTGTCGACGATGTCGGTGGTCTGTTCGAACCACCACGCGGACAGTTGATTCAGCACCTGTCCCTTGTGGGCCACCCCCGCGATGATCCGGTCGAACGCCGACAGGCGGTCGGTCGTGACGAACAGACGCTGACCGGTGCGGTCGCCGCCGAGGGCGTACGAGATGCGGACCTTGCCGTCGCGACGATCAGCGAACGGCAGATCGATGTCGGTCAGCGGTTCGATCACGGCCACGACTGGATCACAGCTTCTTCGCGTGGGCGACGCCGGCCTCGAAGATGCGCAGACCCAGGTGGGCAGCACCCCCGCCACCACGGCGGTGGTGCGGATGCTGGCGCAACACGATGTGGTTCTCGGGGTGGGGCATCAGCCCCAGCACGAGTCCGGTCGGATCGCTCACGCCGGCGATGTCGTCGACGGACCCGTTCGGATTCGTGCTGCGATATCGCAGCGCCACCTGGCCGGCGGCCGCCAACGACTCAGGGTCCGGGTGGACGTAGCGACCCTCTCCGTGGGCGATCGGGCAGTGGATCGGATCCTCGATGCCCTTCGTCCAGACGCTGTTGCTCCGCTCGACTCGATCGAGCACGACCCAGCGGCAGTCGAAGTCGCCCTGCGCGTTGTGTCCGAGCGAGCCGGGCAGCAGGCTCGTGCGGCTGAGCACCTGGAAGCCGTTGCAGATGCCGAGCAGCGGGCGGCCCCGCCCGACGAAGTCGTGCAGTCGGTCGCCGAGTCCGAGCGTGAGGTCGAGCGCGAGCATCCGCCCGGCTCCGAGCGAGTCGGCATAGCTGAACCCTCCGGCCACGACGGCGAGGCGAGCGTCGTCGAGGTGACGTGGGCTGTCGACGAGCGCACGCGAACTCACGATGCGGACGTCGGCACCTGCGAGTTCGAGCGCCGCAGCCACGTCGTGGTCCCGGTTCGTCCCCGGCCCCGTGATCACCACCGCAGGTAGCCGACTCATGTCGTCATTCCTCTCGTCGCACGGCTGTTGAAGGCGTCGGCCAGGTCGGACACGCTGACCGGATCGACTCCGGCGATCGACAGCGTGCCGGACTCGGACACCTCACCGAGGCGGAAGGCGTCGTCGTCCATGATCCGCAGGAATGCGGGGACGCTGCGCTCCTCGACCTCCACCACCAGTCGTCCAGCGGATTCGCTGAACAGCGCCGTCACGAGGTCCTCGTGGGGGAGGTCGTCGATGGTGGCGCCGAGTCGTCCGGCGATGCACATCTCGGCGAGCGCCACCGCCAGGCCGCCTTCACTCACGTCGTGACACGACACGATCAAACCAGCCTGGATGGCGGCGTGGAGGTGGCGGTAGTGCATCGCCGCGTCGGGGTCGGGTGCCGGTGCCACGCCCGGGTCGTCGGGTTCACCCTGCACGAGGTCGAGGTGGGATCCGGCGAACTCGGTGTTCGTGGAGCCGATCAGCATCAACACGTTCCCGGGACCGAGCAGGTCGGGCGTGACGCAGCGATCGGCGTCGGGCACGTGTCCGACAGCGGTGATCACGAGCGTGGGCGGCACCGCGTGGCGTTCGCCGTCGGCGCCGACGTACTCGTTGTTGAGCGAGTCCTTGCCCGACACGAACGGGGCGTTGAACATGTAGGCCGCAGCGCAACAGCCGTCGACGGCGGCGGCGAGGTCACCCAGCGTGGATTCGCGACGTGGGTCGCCCCACGAGAAATTGTCGAGGAGGGCGATCCGGTCGGGGTCGGCTCCGACCGCCACGACATTGCGGACCGCCTCGTCGACAGCGTTGAACGCCATGCCCTCGGGGTCGTGGAGGCCGTGCCACGGGTTCACGCCGATGCCGATCGCAATGCCGTGCGTGTCCATCGGGTTCGCCAGCACGACGCCATCGGCGGGGCCGTCGGACGCAGCACCGATCAGCGGTCGAACCACCGTTGCTCCGAGGATCTCGTGGTCGTAGCGGTGGATCGTGGCGGCCTTGGACGCGATGTTCGGATGTCGCAGGAGCGACAGGAGCGTCGCCGCCGGGTCGTCCACGGTGCGCGTGGTGGCACCACTGCGTTTCGGGTCCGGCATGACCGCGTCCATCTCGCGCTGGGGTCGACCATCGTGGAGGAATGCGGTGTCGAGTTCTGCGACCTTCTCGTCACCGTTGCGCACGACGAGCACGCCGTCGCCGGTGAACGACCCGATGTCGGCCCAGGTCACGCCGACCCGCTCGCAACGCTTCGCCAACGCCGAGACACCGCGTGGTGGGACCGAGACGACCATGCGCTCCTGCGCTTCGGACAGCCACACCTCCCACGGCTCGAGGCCTGGATACTTGCGCGGCACGAGCTCGAGGTCGACGTCGGCGCCGATGCCCTCCGCCATCTCACCCACGGCCGACGACAGGCCGCCTGCACCGCAGTCGGTGATGCCGGAGTACATGTCCTCGGCGCCGACGAGCACGTCGATGAGGAGCTTCTCCACGATCGGGT
>JBBSOH010000051.1:0-18469 GCA_038259945.1 Acidimicrobiales bacterium | reverse complement strand
CGCTTGCTCACCAGCACGTCGGTCACTCGCAGCGGGGTCAGGTCGTCACGTCGGGCCCGTTCGAGCGTTCCTTCGACATGTGCGACCGCCCGCTGCGTTCGTCGGATGGCGAATCGGCGCAACACGGTCAGACGAGCATTCCACGGCTGCTCCGACGGTGTCTCCCCGAGCATGAACGACCGGTCGGGCGCAGTCCTCGACTGCGGCTCAGGCAGCGTCGCCGGGCCAACGGAAGACCGAGTGGACTCTCGACCACTCGGGTTCGTGGATCTCGAGGAACGCTGCCACCTCGTCGGCGCGATCCTCGCCCAGACACAACCGACGCAACGTGGCCGGCACGCGGTTGGCCGGGTCGTCGGCGTTGAGCGCGAGGGGCGGTCGAGGCATCTCCCAGCGCTCGGCGTCGAGGCCCATCTCGGCGAGCACCGCTGCGAAGTCATCGGAGGTCGGTCCATCGGGACGCTCGATGTTCCAGAACCGGCGCCACGCGTTGTTCCACGCCGATTGCGGATGCACGGTCGGGAGCACGAGCACCACGGCCAGGCGAGCGCGGCCGGTGAGGGCGCCGACGAACGGCTCGATCTCGGCGACGTTGTAGGCGACGTGATGGCACACGACCACGTCGGCGACCGGCGCGTCGAGAACCACCTCGGGCCAGTTTCCCTGGATCGTCATCGAACGCACGCCGGCTGCTGCGGCCGCTGCGGTGAACGACGCGAGCATCGCCGCGTCCTGGTCCACACCGATCACGCGCTCGGCGGGCGGCACGAGCGACATCGCCGCTCGACCACCACCGCACCCGACGTCGAGCACCGATCCCCCGGTCGAGGGCAGCACGACGCGTGCGACTTCCGCTGAGAGAACGGAACGGTCGAGTGTGTCGTCGACGGCGAACGTCGCAGAGTCGTGCGCGTACGGCGATGTCGGCGCCTGATCGAGGATGTGCTGCGGGATCGCCCACGCCGCGAGTTGCTCAGCCCAGTGCTCCACCGCTGTCATCGAGTCACGCTACGTCCCGACCTTCGCCGACGTCTCGCACGCTGAATCATCGGTGAACCTCTGTCGTCCTGGCGACGACGAGGACTCACCGGAACCCGACCATCCGGGCCCAGCGGTGAGGCTGGATCGACCTGAAGACGACCGAGTCTCACCAGAAGCCCGTCACTCGATCAAGCGGTGAGGCTCCGTCGTCCGGAGGACGACGAAGACTCACCGCAACACGGGGCGTTCGTTCAGGCGAGGATGCGGACCGGCAGGGCGCGTGGTCCGCGGATCTGGCCGACGGACCACTTGGTGTCGCCCGCCAGTTCGAAGTTCGGGAACCGGGCGATGAACTCCTCGATCGCGATCTTCAACTCGAGCCGCGCAAGGTTCGAGCCCAGGCACCGGTGGATGCCCAGCCCGAACGCTGCGTGGCGGTTGACCTCGCGGTCGATGATGAACGTGTCCGGGTCCTCGAACTGCTTCGGGTCGCGGTTGGCGGCCGGGAACGGGAGCAGGACCCAGTCGTCCTTCTTCATCGGACAACCGTGGAAATCGTGGTCCTTGGCGACCATGCGCGCCATGGTGACCGGCGCATAGGCACGAAGGAACTCCTCGATCGCAAACGTCATCACCTCGGGGTCCTCGGTGAGCCGCTCGCGGTCACTCGGCGTCTGTGCCAGGTGCCAGAGCGACGAGCCGATGGCCGACCAGGTGGTGTCGATCCCTGCGATCAGGAGCAGGATGATCGAGCCACCGACGATCTCGTCGGACAGCTTCTCACCCTCCATCTCCATGTTCATCAGGTAGCTCGTGAGGTCGTCACGCGGGTTCTGCCGATGATCGTCGATCTGGTCGGTGATGTACTGGCCCAGATCGTCGAGACCGTCGCGGGTCCCGGGCTCCTCGGTGATCCGCTCGAGCGCGTCGTGCACGAACTTGCGGAAGAGGTCCTCGTCCTTCTCGGGGAAGCCGAGCATCCGACCGATCACGTTGACCGGGATGTGCTGCGCGTACTGGACGGCGGCGTCGACGACGGTCTCACCCGGCGTGATGTCACCCATCTCGTCGAGCAGGCGACGGCACAGCACGCGGATCTCGTCCTCCCACGGCTCGATCTGCTTGGGAGCGAACGGCGGCAGCAGCATGCGGCGGGCCATGGCGTGGAAGGGCGGGTCGCTGGAGATCGGCGGGACGGTGCCGATCGGCGCCGGGAGCGCGAGGTCGCCGGGGCGCCCGACGGACACGACGACGGCGCGACTCGTGAAGTGGTCGGTGTCGTAGGCGACGTCGTGGACGGCTTCGTGGGTGATCGGCACCCACATCCCGCCGTAGCGGTCCGAATGGGCGACGGGGCACCCGCCCTCGCGGAGTTCCTTCCACACCTCGGGTGCGTTGGGGTTGTACGCAGGATCGGCGTGATCGAAGTCGGTGGTGAAGTCGCTCACCGGGCCGTAGTGGTCCTTGTCGTACGGGACCCGCTGCCACACGTCGGTGCCCTCGGGAGACGTGCCGAAGATCGGCTCGCGATCGCCGAAGCGACCCCCGGCGGGAGCGACGAGGGGGTCCTCGGGGAGGATGTCGGTGTCGACGATGTCGGTCATGTAGAGGTCCTTCAGTCCGTGATGGAGATGGCGTACTCGGGGCAGTTGGCGGCCGCGAGGCGAGCGTTGTCGTGCTGGTCGGCGGGAACGTCGCCTTCGACGAGGAGCACGGCCTGGCCGTAGTCGTCCACGTCGAAGAGTTCGGGTGCGAGCGCGTAACAGCGGTTGTGCCCCTGGCACTTCTCGGAATCGAGGTGGATCTGCATCATTGCTCCTGACGGGACGTCGTTGACTGGCCGCATTCGAACAGTGTTCCAATCTTGCTCGTTCCGGGCGCGAAAGGCAAGTCGAGGAGACCTCTGGCCGTGACACGGGCACGAATGCCGGCGCCTGAGAACCGCGATGTCGACGCGATCGGGCGAGCGGTCAGGCTGATCGGCGTGTGGCCACGACGAAGACCGCTGCGGCGGGAAGGGTGAGGATCGCCGTCGCCGCTCCCACCGAGAGCCGCGACGTCGCCAAGGTGCCGACGAGGATCGGAGTGACGAGCAACGCCACTCGCGAACCGCCGGTCAGCGCGCCGAGCCCGACGCCGGGTCGCCCCGGGTGCTTGGCGGCGTCGTCGTACAGCTTCGGGAACTGGGTGGCTATGCCGAGCCCCGAGGCGAGGTAGCCGAGCAGGACGACCCATTGATCCGGGACGAATGCCGCGACGACCAGGCCGATGATCGTGACGACGATGCCGATGTCGGCGACGCGCTGGTGCCCGAACCGGAAGATCATCGAGTCGCCTCCGAAACGCCCGACCGTCATGCCGACCGTGAACGCCACGTACGCGAGCCCGGCGATCCCGGCCGACGCTCCGAAGTCGTCGGTCAGGCGGATCGCCGCCCAGTCGCTGGAGGTCAGTTCCATCGCGATCGAGCAACCGCCGACGAGCGCGAAGATCAACAACGGCCCGCGGAACCATCGTGCCGAACGGCCCGATCCGATCACCGAGCCACCCACCGCAGCGATCGACTCCGATCCGTTCACACCCGGCGTGCCTGCAGTCGGTCCACCCGCAGCCGATCCAACCGCGGTCGATGCATCCGCTCCGGATTCGTCCGTCGCCGGTCCACCGGTGAGCGATGCGTGCTCGTCGGTCCGCAGCAGGCCTGCGCCGACGAAGATCACGACGACGAGCAGGATCGCCGAGACCGCGAGGAGATGGACCCGCAGCGTCACGCCGAGGCCGGCGAGTTGTGACGCGGCCACGCCGCCGACGACGGTGCCCAGGCTCCACAGTCCGTGCAGCCGGTTCATCACGGGGGCTCGTCGGCGGCCACTGATCCACGAGCCCTGCAGGTTCATCGCCGTGTCCACCAGCACGTCGAAGATCGCCAGTGAGGCGAGACCGATCACCAGGACGGCAGGCGCCGTGGCGAGACCGACGATCGACAGCGACGAGCACAGACAGATCCCGGCGACCCACAGCAGGTTGCGGGTCCCGAACCGCTCGACTGCACGACCGACCAGTGCGCTGCCGACCAGACCCGAGAGCGCGCCGATCGCCAGGAGCCGTCCGAGCGCGTCGTTGCCGATCTCGATCCGGTCTCGGATTTCGGGCAGTCGGGGCACGAACGAGGCGAACAGCGCGCCGTTCACGAAGAACTGGACGGCGACCGATGTGAGCGCTCGCCGGTCGGTCGCTGACAACCCGTCGTCGCTCATGAGATGTTCACGTTCCCACACTCACACTCTCGATCGCTGGGACCTGGACACGATCCGATCTGCGCTCGCCAGACGTGCGGACTCGCGCTGGTACGCGCGACGTTCTTGCGCCTCACGACCGCAGGAACCTCATGCGATTGCTCGCACCGAGCCTGGGTTCCGACCTTGCGGTCCGATCAGGAATGCCAAGTCGGTCAGGAATGCAGACCGGCGACCGCTTCGTTCAGTCGGTCGGCGGCATCGTCGAGGGTCATGTCGATGATCGCTGCGATCGCACGACCCGGTCCCGTCACCGTGGCGAGCGGGCCACCGCGGACGGTCCCGGCGGTCAGGACGATCAGCGACTGACCGGCTACGCCGTCGACGGTCGACTCCTGGACGATCGCCGCCTTCGCGATGGTCTTCCACACGGTGTCGATCCGGTTCATCCCGGGGCGCGAGGGGGTGTTGACGCCGCCGAACTCGAACACCTGCGAGACGCCATCCGGGCGATGACCCCGCACGCTGACCGTGACTCCCGGGGCGACGCGCACGTTCTCCTCGAGTGTGTCGAAGCCGCACTCGGCGAGCAGCGTGCGCGCCATGTCCTTGACCGTGCGTCGATCGGGAAGGTCGGTCGGGGCCAGAGAGGCGATCCGTTCGTCGGCGGCGCGTACGTATGCCTGATCGGTGTCGTAGCCGATGTAGTGGCGCCCGGTCCGCTTGGCGGCCACGCCGGTCGTGCCCGATCCCATGAACGGATCGAGGACCACGTCGCCGTCGTACGTGAAGAGGTGCAGGCACCGCTCCACGAGTGCGACGGGGAAGGGCGCAGGGTGGCCGACGCGGGTCGCCGACTCCGCCTGGATCTCCCACACGTCGAGCGTGGCCTCCATGAACTCGTCGCCCGGGATGGTGGACCGACCCTCCACATGGGCGCCGCGGCCGTCGCCGCCGCGACCCACGCGGTCGAACCGACCCTTGCTGGCGATGATCAGCCGCTCGGTCGTGTCGCGCAGCACCGGGTTGGCCGGCGACTGGTACGAACCCCACGCGCACGAGCCGCTCGCACCGCGCTGCTTCTGCCACACGACCTCGCCGCGCAGCAGGAGGCGCAGGTCGTCCTGCAGGATCGACGTCACGTCGGCGGCCAGGTTGCGGTACGGCTTGCGTCCGAGGTTGGCGACGTTCACCGCGATCCGGCCACCGGGTTCCAGAGTGCGGACGGCTTCGCGAAACACGTCGCGCAACATCTCGAGGTACTCGATGTAGTCGGCGGGCACGTGCCCTTCGCCCAGCGCGGTCTCGTATTCCTTGCCGGCGAAGTAGGGCGGCGACGTGACCACGAACGCCACCGAGGCATCCGGCACGTGCGACATGTCCCGGGCGTCGCCGACGTGGATCACGTCGAGGTCGCCGCGCTCTCCGAGGGTGTCGTCGTCGCTCACCTCCGGCGGGGCGAACCGTGCATAGAAGTCGGTCGCGTCGTGCGACTCGCGTTTGCCGGCGCCGAACGCCGAGGTCGAGGTACCCATCAGTCTGCTCCCAACGTGTCCGAACCGATCAGTGGCGGGTTGCTCTGACTCGCAGCCCGCTCCATCCGCTCGACCGGCAGCGCCCGCATCTCCTCGTGAGTGAGGATCCAGAACTGACCGGCATCGACCGCCGACACCACGGCATCGGCCACGTCGTCGGCAGGAATTCCGGTGTCGACGCCGGATGTCAACATCTGACCGATCAGCGCGCCGATCGGGCTCGACACCTCGTTCGGTTCGTGCTGCATCAGGTCGGTCTTGACGAAACCGGGGCACAGGACACTCACGCCGACCGGCGATCCGGTCGAGCCGAGTTCGAGGAACAGTGACTCGCTGATCGCCACGACGGCGTGCTTGGTCGCGTTGTACGGAGCGGCGCCGGGCAGCGCCATCAACCCGGCCATCGACGCCGTGTTGACGATGTGACCGACGCCCTGCTCGGTCATGATCGGGAGGAAGGCCCGGATGCCGTGGACGACTCCGTAGAGGTTGATCCCGATCACCCGATCCCACAGGTCGAGCGGACCGTCCCAGGCGTCACCGATCCCTGCGATTCCGGCGTTGTTGAACAACAGGTGGACGGCACCGAAGCGCGCCAGCGTCGCTTCGGCCAGTTCGGTGACCGACGCCGCCGAGGAGGTGTCGCACACGACGCCGGCGACGTCGGCACCGCTTTCGGTGAGGCGGGCCTCCACGTCACGGAGCTTGGGTTCGTCGATGTCGGCGAGGACGACACGCATCCCGCGTTCGATCAGGTGCTCGACGACGGCGAGGCCGATGCCGCTGGCGCCACCGGTGATGACGGCGATGTTGCCGGGAGAGATCACCGGCGAGGTTTCGGACATGGCGGCCGATGTTAGAGAACCTCGCGCGCAGAGTGGTCGATGTTCGCGCGGTTCGCGCGAACGCTGCATGCCGGGCACCACGTCGGTGCATTCCCGCAGCGTGTCAGTTGCAGGCGCCACCCACTTGGCCGACGCCCCGCAGGACGTGCACGATCCCGACGAGGACGATCACGGCCGACGCGGCGAGCAATGCGGTCCGGTCGTCCTCGTCGCGACGCACGCACGTGGCGATTCCCACGAGGCCGCCGAGGATCGCGAGGATGCCGAGCAGGAGCGCACCGCCGTCGAAGTAGGAGCATTCGAAGCTGCCGTTGCTCTGCCTCACACTCGTCGACGAGCACGAGACGACGAATCCGAGGATCGCAGAGATCCCGCCCACCTTGATCGCGCCCGGCGTTCTGCCCCATGAGATGTCCATGCCCACACCATCACGGGCGAGCGTGAACCGGTCGTGAACCGGCGGTGAACCGGCGGGCGGTCGTCGATCGCGGGCACGATGCAATGTGCGTGTCATCATCTTCGGGTGATCGACATCGAAGCCGCGCTCGGCGCCCTCTCCCTCGACGACAAGTGCCGCCTGGTGGCCGGCGAGACGAACTGGCGCACCCACGCCTTCCCCGAGGCCGGGATCCCACAACTGAAGATGAGTGACGGCCCGACCGGACTCCGAGGGGAAGGTCACGGGAGTGCCGGCACACCGGGCGTGGCCGTCCCGGCCGGCATCACCCTCGGTGCGTCGTGGGACCCCGACCTCCTCTCGGAGATCGGCGACCTGCTCGGCAAGGAGGCCATCCGCAAACGTGCCCACGTGGTGCTCGGCCCGACGGTCAACCTGCACCGCACACCTGTGGGCGGGCGCACGTTCGAGTGCTACAGCGAGGACCCCGAACTCTCGGGCGCGCTCGCTGCCGCGTACGTACGGGCCGTCCAAGCCCACGACGTGGCGGTCACCGTCAAGCACTTCGTGTGCAACGACACCGAGGTCGACCGGATGACGGTGAACGTCGACGTCGACGAGCGTCCGCTGCGCGAGTTGTACCTTCGCCCGTTCGAGCGGGCGGTCAAGGAAGGTGGCGCGTGGGGGATCATGAGCGCCTACAACCGGGTCGGCGGCGAGCACGCCGCCGAGAACCGACGGTTGCTCACCGACATCCTGCGCACCGAGTGGGGCTTCGACGGCTACGTCGTCTCCGACTGGTTCGGTGTCCACGACGCGGTCGGCGCCGCGAACGCCGGGCTGACGCTGGAGATGCCCGGACCGATCCGGGTGTACGGCCAACGCCTCGTCGAGGCGGTCGAGCGGGGCGATGTCACCGAGGAAACGGTGGACGGTCTGGTGCGCGATCTGCTGGTCGTGATCAACCGCACCCGGGCCGACGAACGTAGTTGCGACGAGCCCGAGGAGTCGGTCGACGACCCCACCGAGCGCGCATTGACGCGCCGCGCGGCAATTGCGGGCACGGTGCTGCTCCGCAACGAGACGGTGCCGTCACTCGGTCGCCCGGTGCTTCCGCTCGATCCCGCACAACTCACGTCGGTCGCGGTGATCGGACCGAACGCGGTGGTCGACCGCTCGATGGGCGGTGGCTCTGCCAGCCTCACGCCGTTCGCGTACCGGACCGTCTTGGCAGCGCTCGAGGACCGGCTGGGCGAGCAGAGCAGCGACGTCACCGTCACCTACCAACCGGGGGTCCGCATCGATCGCCTCACTCCCGTCGCCCGGCGCCAGCAGTTGCGGACACCGAGCGGTGAGCCGGGCCTCCGTCTCGAGTACGTCAACGGGTCGGACTGGGACGCGCCCGTCTCGTTCGACACGGTCTCGACCACGTCGATGCTGCGCTTCTTCGGGACCACGCCCCCCGAGGTCGACCCGGTCTCCTTCGGCGCTCGCGTGACGGGGACGTTCGTGCCCGACATCGACGGACCGCACGTGATCGGCGTCGTGTCCACCGGTCCGGTCGTGATGACGGCGACTCCCGAAGGCGGTGAACCCGTCATCGTGGTCGACGACCCCGAGATGTTGATCCCGCGCACCCGGGAGTTCTTCGGGTACGGCAGCGAAGAGTCGACCGCCGTGATCGATGCGGTCGCCGGCGTGCCGATCGAACTGTCGGTGAAGTGGAAGACCGCTGCCGGCAACGGGTTCGCTGCACTGCGGGTCGGTGTGCGCACACCCGACCCCGACGACCTGTTCGACCAGGCCGTCGCCGCCGCAGCTGCAGCCGACGTGGCCGTGGTGGTCGTCGGCACGAACGACGAGTGGGAGACCGAGGGGTTCGACCGGGAGGTGATGGATCTGCCCGGTGAACAGGACGAGCTGGTCGAGGCGATCGTGGCCGTCAACCCGAACACCGTGGTGATCGTCAACGCCGGATCACCGGTCACCATGGACTGGGTGGGCGAGGATCACCCGAACCCGGCCCCGGCCGTGCTCACGTCGTTCTTCGCGGGACAGGAGCAAGCCGAGTCCCTGATCGACGTGCTCACCGGCGTGACCGACCCGGGCGGGCGACTGCCGATCACCTACCCGAAGCAACTCGCCGATCACGCCGCATTCGACCACCACGAACCGCAGCGCCCCGCCGAGGGCCCGCCTCAGCAGCGCTACGAGGAAGGGCTGTTCATCGGCCACCGGCACTTCGAGCGCACCGGCATCGAACCCCGGTTCTGGCTCGGTCACGGACTGAGCTACGGCAGCACCGAGTGGGGTGACGCCTCGGCGTCCGACACGTCGGTTGCGGCCGGCGACCTCGGAGGTCAGCCGATCCGCGTCGTCGTGCCGCTCACGTGCACGAGCGAGCGGTCGGCCACCGTGGTCGTCCAGGGGTACGTGGCGCCGCTCGCTGCCCCGGTCGAGCGCCCCGTCCGCGAATTGAAGGCATGGTGCAAGACGACGGTCGCTCCCGGATCCACGACCGAGGTGTCGCTGGATTTCGGTCCCGACGCGTTCCACCACTGGGACGTCGATTCCGGAGCCTGGATCGTCGCGCCCGGCGACTACGACATCGTGCTCGCTGCCTCGGCAGCGCCAGGCGACGAGCACCAGCGCATCCGCATCACGCTCACCTGAGTTCAGTCGGCCCGGGCGGTCGTCCACGGCGTCGATTCGCTGCCACACGGCTTCGTCGCTCCACCGGTTCGTTCGCCGTCTCGGTTCGGCGACATCGCTTCGGTGCCACATCGCTTCGTTCGCCGTCTCGGTTCCACACGGCTTCGGTGCCACACGGCTTCGGCGGCGCGCCATCGGCAGTCGTCGGTGGCGAGGTCGCGTTCCCGTCACGATCCTCGGGTGTCGGCGATCACCGAGCGGTTCGGGTCTGCAGGAGGATCTCGTGGAGCCGGAGGAGGTCCGCCTCGGAGATGTCGATGAACGAATCGAGGCTCCTCATCGCGTCGAGGACGTCCTCGTGGGTCGGCACTTCCGAGTCGATCGATTCGAGTCCGGACCGGCCAGCCTCCGCCGTGGCTGACGGCTGATCGACCGCCCGGCGTTGGAGCCGGATCGGATACCGGCGCCACGGGAAGAACCAGTTGAACACCACCGCTGTGAGCGTGATGATCACGGCATTGAGCAGCACCGGTTTCACCACGAACGCATAGCCCAGTTCGGTCACCGCAGGCCCGCCGATCACGGCGGTGAGGGCGGTGGCACCGCCCGGGGGGTGCACGAACCGGAACTGGTGCATCGCCCCGATCGCGATGCCCACGGCGCAGGCCGCCGCCAACTCGCGCTGCGGGATCACGAGCGCGCAGGTCACGCCGATGAACGCCGATGCCACGTGGCCCCCGAGCACAGGCCACGGTTGGGACAGCTGCCCACGCGGAACGGCGAACAGCAGCACCGCGCTGGCCCCCATCGAAGCGATCAGCATCGACGCATCTCGCAGGCCGAGCGCTCGCTGGCTGATCTCGATGATCAGCAGGATCGCCACCAGACCACCGGCGGCCGAGACCAGTTTCTCCTTGTTGCTCACCTCGTCGACCTCGACGCCCAACCACTCACCCACTGCGTGCAACTGTCTTTCCTCCATGCCGACTCGTGCCGGGCTGCGGCCCGACCCGACGCATGTGTGTACCGAGCGTGCGCAGCGTCCGTGCCGAACGTGACCATGATCATCACGCTTCGACGACGTCTCGAGATCCGATCGCGACGAGCGTTCGAACGTCGTCCCCGTCGCATCGGATCAGCCGCCTCGGGCATCATCGGCGTCACCGTCGACCATTGTGGGGACCATTGTGACGTCGCGATGAAAGCGCTTACATTGTCGGCATGAATGCACAGCACTGGTGGCAGGAAGCCGTCGTCTATCAGGTCTACGTCCGGTCGTTCGCCGACTCGAACGG
Organism: Acidimicrobiales bacterium; assembly: GCA_038259945.1. Classification (GTDB taxonomy): domain Bacteria; phylum Actinomycetota; class Acidimicrobiia; order Acidimicrobiales; family Ilumatobacteraceae; genus Ilumatobacter_A. The sequence goes on along the minus strand of JBBSOH010000051.1, from coordinate 7,528 downwards.
TGACGGGATCGGCGACCTGGAGGGGATTCGCAGCCGCCTCGACCACATCGCCTCGCTCGGTGTCGACGCCATCTGGCTGAACCCGTGCTACCCGTCGCCCCAGCGCGACCACGGATACGACGTGGCCGACTACCACGCGATCCACGACGAGTACGGCGACCTGGCCGCGTTCGACGCCCTGCTCTCCGACGCTCGCGACCGGGGCATCAAGATCCTCATGGACCTCGTGCCCAACCACTGCTCGAACGACCACGCCTGGTTCGTCGAAGCACTCGCCGCCGCGCCCGGCAGCGATGCGCGCGCACGCTTCTACTTCCGTGACGGCCGCCCGGGTGTCGACGGCTCGGACCCGCACGGCAACCCGCCGAACAACTGGATGGCCGCGTTCGGCGGGAGCGCATGGACCCGGGTCGGCGACGGCGACGCGCAGTGGTACCTCGGCACGTTCACACCACACCAGCCCGACTTCGACCACACCAACGTCGACGTGCAGCAGATGTTCCACGACGTGCTCACGTTCTGGTTCGATCGCGGCGTCGAGGGCTTCCGTGTGGACGCAATCGCTCCGGTCGGCAAGGACGCAAACCTGCCCGATGCTCCGCCCGTTCCCCCGGGCACCGGCATGCTGCAGGTCGCCTGGGAGAACCCGTACACCGTGTTCCGCCCCGAAGGCCACGACGTGTGGCGTCGGTTCCGCACCACGATCGACGACTACATGGACCGCCATCCCGGGCGTGACCTGATGATGGTGGCCGAGGCGTACATGAACGGTCGACCCGACCTCATGGCGGCCTTCGTCAACGACGAGCAGTTCCATCAGGCGTTCGCCTTCGACCTGCTGCTGTCACCGTGGGTCGACACCGAGATCGAGCGGGCCATCGCCGACACACTCTCGATCATGACGATCGGGTCGACGCCGACGTGGGCGCTGAACAACCACGACGTGCAGCGCATCGTCACCCGCCTCGGCCGGTCCGATGCAGCCGACCCAAACACGCTCACCAACAACGCGTTGGAGCCCGCCGACGGGGCCGTCGACGTGGAGCGGGGCCTCCGGCGCGCTCGAGCGATGATCACTCTCGCCATGGCGATGCCCGGCTCGCTCTACCTGTACATGGGTGAGGAACTCGGGCTCCCCGAGGTGCTCGACATCCCCGACGACCGACGCCAGGATCCGGTGTTCCTCCAGACGCACGGCGAGCGGATCGGGCGCGACGGCTGCCGGATCCCGCTGCCGTGGACCGACGACCCGTCGACCAACTTCGGGTTCTCCAGCGCCGACCACGACGTCGATGGCGGCGACATCGACATCGACGCGACGCCGGCCGACTCCTGGCTGCCGCAGCCCGACTGGTGGGGCGCCGGCGCCGTCGACGAGTTGGACGGGGACGACACGTCGATCCTCGAGCTGTATCGAGCGGTGATCGCGGCGCGCGACGAGTTCGCCGAGCCGGAGGGAATGGTGGCCGCCGTGGTCGATCTCGGCCCGGGCCTGGTCGCCGTGAGGCGTGGCGACCTGGTCGCCGTGACCAACACCACCTCGGAGCCGATCGCGCTCGACATGGACGACGAGCTGCTGGTGGAGATCGCCACCCCCGTCTTCGCATCCGAGCCCGCCGAGATGCACACCCCGGGGGTCGTCCCACCCGACGCGACCCTCTGGCTGAAGAGCTGAGGTCGATGCTCGGGATCTGACGACCGAGGTCACCCGGTGACGTCCGGGGTCTCGGTCCAGCGGGCGAACCGTCCGGTCGTGTCCCGGCACGGCGGACGTCATGGCCGGTGCGTTGCTCGGGCGGTCCGGTGGCAAGGATGTGTGGATGCCCGAATCGCTGCTGGACAACCGGATCTCACCGATCACCGCTTCCGACGAGGAGATCCGGTCCGCCGTCCGCGGGGCAGATCTGGCGAGCTTCCTCCCGGCGCTGCTCCCCGCTCTCGCTCACGCCCTCGACGACGACTCGCTGCTCGTCGAGTCGCTTCGACCCGACGGCGAACTGATCCGCGACGAGACCGCGGGGCTCGACGCCGACCAGCAGACCGAGATCCGTCGACTCGCCATCGAGGTGCTGATCGACGTACGCGACGGCCGTCGATCCTTCGTCACCGGCGGCACCGCTCAGGATGGTGGCAGCAACGGCGGCGGTCGCCCCGATGGCGACGGTGACGCCTCGGTCGGTGCGAGCGACGACCACATCCAACGCCTGATGTCGCACTCGACCGGCGAGGACATCGGCGCCGACTACGTGCCGCTGATGCGCGAGGAACTCTCCGTCACCGGCGACGACCTGCGGGCACCGACCTGGCGTGCGGCGGAACTGGCGCCCGATCGGTCGTTCCCCGTCGCGATCATCGGCGCCGGCATGTCGGGCATCCTCGCGGGTCACCGTCTGAAGCAGGCCGGTGTGGACTTCGTGATCTACGAGAAGAACCATGACGTGGGCGGCACCTGGCTGGAGAACACGTACCCCGGTTGTCGGGTCGACGTGTCGAACCACGTGTACAGCTACTCGTTCGCCCAGCGCAACGACTGGCCGTACTACTTCTCACCTCAGCCCGAGTTGCTGGACTACTTCCGCACGTGCGCCGACGAGTTCGGTGTGCGCGAACACGTCCGGTTCGGTCACGAGGTGACCGCCATGACGTGGTCCGACGACGACCAGGTGTGGACTCTCGAACTGGACGGTCCGGACGGCGAATCGACGCACCGGGTGAATGCTGTGATCTCGGCGGTGGGTCAATTGAACCGGCCGAACATGCCGTCGATCAGTGGAATGGACGACTTCGCCGGGCCCTCGTTCCACTCTGCGCAGTGGGACCACGACGTCGATCTGACCGGCAAGAACGTCGTGGTGATCGGTGCGGGTGCGAGCGCCGTGCAGTTCGTGCCGCACATCGCCGAGGTGGCCGGGCACCTGAGCGTGCTGCAGCGCACGCCGAACTGGTTCGTACCGGTTCCGAACTACCACCACCCCGTCGCCGACGGTCTGCAGTGGCTTTTCCGCCACGTGCCCGGCTACGCACAGTGGTACCGGTTCTGGATGTTCTGGCGGTCGTCGGAAGGACTGCTTCCCGCCTGTGCGGTCGACGAGGACTGGGACGACATGTCCCTCGCCACCGGGGCCGGCAACGCGGAGTTGCGTGAGCTGCTGGAGCAGTGGCTCTACCTCTGCTACGCGGACCGGCCCGACCTGCACGACACGGTGCGCCCGATGTATCCCCCGGCGTCGAAGCGGATCGTGCTCGACAACGGGTCGTGGTCGACCACCATGAAGCGTGACGACGTCACCCTCGACGGCACGCCGATCCTGCGGATCGAGGCCGACGCGGTCGTCACGGCGGATGCGGATGGGCACGAGACGCGCCATCCGGCCGACGTGATCATCTACGCCACCGGGTTCCAGGCGTCGAAGTTCCTCACCCCGATGAAGGTCGTCGGCTCGGGCGGGCGCGACCTGCACGACGTGTGGGACGGCGACGCCCGCGCCTACCTCGGCGTGGTCCACCCCGGTTTCCCGAACTTCTTCCTGTGCTACGGGCCGAACACGAACATCGTCGTCAACGGCTCGATCATCTACTTCTCCGAATGCGAGGTCCACTACGCGCTCGGCGTGATCGAGATGCTGCTGCGTGACGGTCTGGCTTCGGCCGATTGTCGCCAGGACGTTCACGACACCTACAACGTGCGCATCGACGAGGGGAACCTGAAGATGGCGTGGGGCGTGTCGACGGTGAACAGTTGGTACAAGGCCGAGTCCGGCAGAGTCGCCCAGAACTGGCCGTTCAGCCTGCTCGAGTACTGGCAGCAGACCCGATCCCCCGACCCCGCCGACTACCACCTCACCTGACGGCGACGCCGAAGCGTCCGGCGCGTCCGGTGTCCCGCCGGCGTCGCCGAGTTGCGACGACGTGGCCACGGCTCGGGTACCGGGCTGGCTTGGGTGCGGTGGCGGACCGGCTCGTACGATGCCTCCGTGGAGAATCCTTGGTTCAACCCGTGGTTCGAGTCGATCGCGGTGGCGCAGAAGCGCGCGAAGCGACGGTTGCCGAAGTCCGTCTACGGCGCATTGATCGCCGGCGCCGAGCGGGGCATCACCCGCGACGACAACTGTGCGGCGTTCGAGGAGATCGGTTTCCGCCCGCTCACGGCCGGTCAGCCCGCAACACGCGACATGGCCACCGAGGTGATGGGCCAGTCGATGTCGATGCCCGTGATGATCAGCCCCACCGGAGTGCAGGCGGTGCACCCCGAGGGCGAGGTCGCGGTCGCCAAGGCGGCGGCAGCGCGTGGCGTGGTGATGGGATTGAGCTCGTTCTCGTCACAGCCGATGGACAAGGTCATCGCTGCGAACCCCCAGACCCTGTTCCAGATCTACTGGGCCGGCGATCGCGATTCGATGGTCGGGCGGATGGATCGTGCGAAGTCGAACGGAGCCGTCGGCATGATCCTCACGCTCGACTGGTCGTTCGTGCACTCGCGCGACTGGGGCAGCCCGGCGATCCCGGAATCGGTCGACCTGAAGACGATGATCAAGCACGGCCCCGAGGCGCTGATGCGCCCGAAGTGGCTGCTCGACTGGGTCAAGTCAGGTGCGATCCCGCAGTTGGGGGTGCCCAACTTCCGGGTGTCGGCGAGCGATCCGGTCCCCGGCTTCTTCGAGGCGTACGGCACGTGGATGCAGACCCCGCCGCCCACGTGGGACGACGTCGCCTGGCTGCGGTCGCAATGGGACGGCCCGTTCATGGTCAAGGGCATCAACCGTGCCGACGAAGCGCGTCGAGCGGTCGACGCAGGCGCCTCGTGCATCTCGGTGTCCACGCACGCCGGTAACAACATCGACGGCACCCCGGCACCGATCCGCGTGCTGCCCGAGGTCGTGGCCGCCGTGGGCGACGAGATCGAGGTGGTGATGGACTCCGGCATCCGCCGAGGCTCCGACGTGGTGAAGGCACTCGCCCTCGGGGCGAAGGCCGTGATGATCGGACGCGCCTACCTGTGGGGCCTCGCCGCCAACGGCCAGGCCGGCGTCGAGAACGTGCTCGACGTGCTGCGGATGGGGATCGACTCGAACATGCTCGGACTCGGCGCTGCGTCGATCGCCGACCTCTCCCCCGCCGACCTGATCGTCCCCGCCGACTTCTCACCCCCACCCCGCGCCGGAGCGGCCGTACCGGGTCTGACCCACTCCGGTCGACCAGGTCCGGCCGGTCACTCCGGTAGCGGCCGTACCGGGTCTGACCCACTCCGGTCGACCAGGTCCGGCCGGTGATTGCGGTGGCAGACTGGGACGTGTGAGGCTGGGCGAGGCGACGTGGAACGAGGTCGACGCGGCGACCCGGTCGATGGGCGACGACGACGGCACGTTGTCGCCGATCATCCTCATCCCGGTCGGCTCGACCGAGCAGCACGGTCCGCACCTTCCTCTGAACACCGACACCCTCGTGGCCGAGGAGGTGGCGGGGCGGGCGCTGCACCGCACCACGGGGCTGATCATGGGTCCGACGATCTCCGTCAGTGCGTCGGGTGAACATGCGGGCTTCGCCGGGACGCTGTCGATCGGCACCGAGGTGATGACCCAGGTGGCGGTCGAGTTGGGGCGCAGCGCCGACTGGGCCGCTGGCGTGGTGTTCGTCAACGGCCACGGCGGCAACCACGACGCGCTCACCCGAGCGTCCGAACTGCTCACCTCCGAGGGCCGAAGCGTGATGGCGTGGTGGCCAAAGTGGCGACGGCGCACCGACGGAGGTCCGCCCGACCTGCACGCCGGACGGATCGAGACGTCGCTGATGCTCGCGATCGACCCAGGCCTCGTTCGCTTCGAATTGTCCGCAGCGGGTCCGGACACACCGCTCGATCAACTGCTGCCCACGCTGCGAGCCGACGGTGTGCGCAGCGTCAGCCCGAACGGTGTGCTCGGCGATCCCGACGGCGCGAGCGGGGCCGAGGGCGAGCGGTTCGTGAACGATTTCGTCGACGACCTGGTGATGACGATCGAGGCGTGGCGCCCGATCGACCCCACTCCGGCCTGACCCACGTGCGCTACCTCCGTGACTCGACCTGGCTGCGGACCGGCGACGGCCGGCGACTGGTTCTGGGCGGCTCACCACTCCGTCTGTTCCGCCTGACCGAGGCTGGTGGCCGACTGGTCGACCGTGTCGAGCACGGCGAGCCGGCGGATCGGTCGACGCTGGTCGACCGACTCCTGGAGGCCGGAGCGATCCATCCGTTGCCGCCTGCCTCCGATCGTTGGTCGCTCGGCGACGTGACGGTCGTGACGCCGCAGCTCGGAGGGGCTGCGGTCGACGACGGACGGATCACCGTCGACGACGGCTCCATGCCACCGATCACCGGTGCCACGACACGACTCCCGATGAATCGCGGGCCCGCCGCTGCACGCAATGCGGGCCGACGCCTCGTCGACACCGAGTTCATCGCCTTCGTCGACGCGGATGTCCACATCGACGCGGACGTGGACATCGACGCCGCTGTCGACACCGATCGCGGCGTGAGCGACGGCAACCCGTCGAGGGCGCGTCAGCTGTCGTGGCTCGAACCGTTGCTGGCCCACTTCGACGATCCACGGGTCGGCCTCGTTGCTCCCCGTGTACTCGGCGGGCCCCACACCTCGCTCGACCTCGGCGACGAACCTGCACGGATCCGTGTCGGCACCCGAGTGAGCTACGTGCCCGCCGCGGCGATCGTCGTACGGGCGGCGGCCTTCGACGACGTCGGTGGATTCGACGAGACGCTGAGGTTCGGCGAGGACGTCGACTTCGTGTGGCGACTCGACGCCGCCGGCTGGTCGTGCCGCTACGAACCGGCGTCGAGCGTGTGGCACGCACCCCGACCGGACCGGGCCGGCCGGTGGCGACAACAGGTGGGGTACGGGTCGTCGGCGGCGCCGCTCGTGCTCCGGCACCCGACCGCGCTGGCACCGTTCCGGTCCGACGTGCTGCATGCATCGACGTGGGTGATCGGCGCACTCGGCCACCCGGTCCTCGGCGCAGCGTGCGCGATCGGCAGTGCTGCGAGCGCCCTGCGCAAGCTGCCCGGCGTGCCGACTGCGGTCGCGCTGCGCCTGGCTGCGACGGCCGAGATCGCCACAGGTCGACAGCTGGCCACAGCGATCCGGCGGGTGTGGTGGCCGCTCGTCGTGCCGCTCGCCGTCGTGTCTCGGCGCGCGCGACGCATCGCGCTCGCATCCGTGCTCGCCGATCCGAGCGCTCTGCCGACCGACCTGGCCTACGGGTGGGGCGTGTGGCGCGGGATGCGCGAACGTCGCACGCTGCGACCGGCCGTGCCGTGGATCAGCACGCCGCTCAGACGGTCCGGCGCCGACGAGGTCAGTGGGTCGGGACCGGATCGCCGGTCGTGACCGGGTCCGAGCTCGCGTCGACCGACGCCGTCGACGCTGGTGCCCAGGGCACCGGTCGGTCCGTTGCGTCACGTTCCGTCGCCATCTGATCGCGCGACGCCTCCGATGCCAGGTCCGCAGGGGCGGCCGCTCGTGCGCGCAGCATCGCCTGG
>JBBSOH010000050.1:0-18724 GCA_038259945.1 Acidimicrobiales bacterium | reverse complement strand
GACCCACCCGGGGGGGGGGTTGTTCCACGCCCCCCACAGCGGGGGGGGTTTTGCCCAGCCCCCCACCTGGGGGGGGGGGTTTCCCGGGGGTCCGCCCCCGGTTAAAACCCCCGACGCAACGCAAACACCCGACTCGCGGCCTCCCGAACCGTCTGCCGCCCGACTCACCACGGCAAACCCTGGAACCGAGAGCCGGGCAGGAAACGACGATCGGAAGGCCGGACCCGTCCACCGATCAGCATCAAACCCGACGAAGTTCAGCTTGCTGAGCGGCGATCAGGTTTTCGTGTCGCAAGGCGCGACGAGCCGAGCGGCCTTCCGGCCGTGAGCAGCGATGTCGGAACGCAGCGAGACGGAAAGCTGGCGCCGCTCAGCGGCGGGCGCCCATGAACATGCCCTTGAGCGCTTCGTAGTGCTCGATGACGTGTCCGGCGCCGAGCACCACCGCTTCGAGCGGAACGTTCGACATGCGGACCGGGACCTGGGTCTCGCGCTCGATGCGCTCGGCGAGCCCACGGAGCAACCCGCCGCCACCGACGAGGTACATGCCGCGCACGAGGAAGTCCTGCGACAGTTCGGGCGGCGCCTTGGACAGGCAGCGGATGACGGAGGCAACGATCGACGAGATGACGTCCTCGATCGCCTCGCGCACTTCCTCGGGAGTGAGCACGACGGTCTTCGGCAACCCGGTCATGAGGTCGCGCCCGCGGACCTCGGCCTGGTTCTCGTCCTGGGTCGGGTCCGCCGAGCCGATGGCGACCTTGATCTCCTCCGCCGTGCGTTCACCGATTGCGATGCCGTGCTCGCGCCGCACATGGTTCTGGATGGCGGCGTCGATGTCGAACGATCCGACCCGCACGGCCTCGAGCGACACGATCCCACCGAGCGAGATGACGGCGGTTTCCGAGGTTCCGCCTCCGACGTCGATCACCATGTTGCCCACCGGCTCGTCGATCGGAAGATCGGCGCCGATCGCAGCCGCCATCGGCTGTTCGATCAGGTTGGCGTCTGCGGCACCGGCGCGCCGCGCCGCGTCGGTGACGGCGCGCCGTTCGACCTCGGTGATCGCCGACGGCACGCAGATGACCACCTTGGGCCGGGTGAAACGCGACACACCGACTCGCTGGAGCAGGAGGCGGATCATTCGTTCGGTGATCTCGAAGTCGGTGATCGCTCCGCCGCGCAGCGGTCGGACCGCCACGATGTAGCCGGGCGTCCGACCGATCATCTGCCACGCCTCACGACCCGTCGCCAGCACCTCGCCGGTCTGGCGATTGAGGGCGATCACGGACGGCTCGTTCAAGACGATGCCGCGGCCCTTCATGTAGACGAGCGTGTTCGCCGTCCCGAGGTCGATTGCGAGGTCACGAGCCATGGAAGTCGGCCATCATGTCGCGGCCGGAGCCGAACCGTGCACGGAGTGGTTCGACTGGCTCGTCAGGAATCATCCGGCTCATTGTCGCCGGAATCCTCGGCCGCATCGCGGACCTGGTCGATCGTCGGCCTGCGGGCCTCGGGTGACAGTGCGTCGATCTGACGTCGGAACGAGTCGACCGGGTCGTTCTTGGGTCGAACGAGCAGGGCGATCCCGGCGACCACAACGACGATCAGGACGCCCACGATGACGATCGGGAACACCTAGGCGATCCCGACCGTGCCACGAGGGTTCGGGCCGACGGTGGACGCGCTGGTGGGCACCGATCGAGGATCCGAGGCTGCGTGTGCACCCGTTCCCCAGTCGGCACCGTCGGCCCAGACCTCGTGCTTCCAGATCGGCGCCGATGCCTTGAGCGCGTCGATCGCATACCGCGCAGCTTCGAACGCCTCGGGGCGATGCGGTGCCGATACGACGGCGATCACCGAGGATTCGGTCAACTCGAGGCGCCCGGTCCGGTGGAGCAGGACGACACGACCGGTGTCCGGCCAGCGCTCGCGCAACTCGGCGACAATGGTGCCGAAGATCGGCTCGACCTGCTCGTCGTACGCCTCGTAGGTCAGGTGCGTGACGCCGTCGCGGTCCTCGGCGTGGTCGCGTACGGTTCCGCTGAAGAGGACCACGGCGCCACATCGGGGCGTCACCGCCCACTCGTAGGCGGCCCCGATCGGGAGTTCCTGGTCGGTGAGACCGAGCCAGTCGTCTCCGTCGTCAGGGGCGTTCACGGTCGCCGATGGTATCCGTGACATCACGAGCGGTTGCCTCGCGCGCGTGCATCGCGTCACGAAATTCGCAGTTCCGCAACGTCATCGACGCCGACCGGACACGTCCCAGCGCGTTCGGTGATGCGTCCGACGTCCCGAGGTGGACATGCGCCGCGTCCCGTTCGGACACTCCCCGGCGCATTCGATGACGCGTTCGGCGCACAGAGGTGAGCCTCCGTCGCGCGACCGACCGACACGTGCCTCGCCGGTCGTCGCTCGATCGAATGCCGCCGCGCGAGGACAGCGGCGAGCGCGATGTGACTACGCTCTCGAACTCGTGGGACCCGCACCGCTACCTCCGCACGAGCGTGCCTGGCGCCACCCGTCCGAACTCGCCGTGACCGCGGTCGGCCCCGACACACCGATCGGCGGGGGTCGTGCTTTGGTGTTGGCCACCGGTGTGGCGGCGGCGATGATGGCTGCGGTGATGGTCGTTGCGCTCACGCCTCCGAGGTCGGCGGCGCCGAGCGCCGTGAGCGCCACGACGTTGCCGGCCCTCACGGTGCAGGTGCGGGGTACCGCCATCCAGGGAACCGATCGGGTCGCCGTTGCGCAGGAGGCCGACGCCGTCCGGATCGACCGCAGCACCCTGACTCGTGACAGCGCCCTGTCCCTGGTCGGTTCACCCGACGCCGTCTCGACGGCGCCGTCGAACCTGGACGCGCTCGACGTCGCCACACGCACGCCGAATTCAGCCGACGTGGTCTACGTGCTCGACCGGTCGCACACCTACGCCCTCGACTGGTCACAGATCGACCGCCTGGGCGCTCCCGACGGTTCGGTGGTGGTCAACGCCGACGGCGAACTCCTGGCGACCTTCGTCGACGGTGAACTGGTCCTCCACGTCCGGTAGCGGCCCGATCAGTCGGGCAGCCCTCGGATTCGGCGGCGCCGAGCCCACCACCGGCGGCCGACCGAGGTCGCGATCAGCGCGGCCAGGAGAGCGCCGGCGACGGAGATGCCGAGCGTCAACTCCTGGCGACGTTTGGGCGACACCATCGTCCACCACGGGGCTTCCGTCGCCTCGACGTAGGCCTGCTCGTTGGTGATCGTCGGTGCCCATCCGACCTCGCGCAGCCGACCGTTCGAGACGATCCACGGCTCACGCGTGTACGACGCGAGCCCCGGCGGCAGCGGCCCACGTTGGAAGCGCCACCGCAACGACGCCACGACCTCCGACGCCCGTTCGGGGAGCGGGAAACGGGGACGCTCACCCGACAGCGCGCGCACGCGCTCGCCTGGCACCCACCCGTCGGGCGCCACGTTGAACACGCCGTCGAGGCGTCGTCGCACGGCGAGCACCACCGCCGCAGCGAGGTCGTCGAGGTGCAGGAACTGACTCGGTGGATCCGCTTCTGCGACTCGCCGACCGAGACCGGACACCAGGGCGCTCGCCAGCCTCGAACTGTCGCCTTCGGCCAACGAGATCGCCGGACGCAGGACGCTGGTGACACGACCGGGGCGAGCGCGCCGCCACTGGTCGACGAGTTCCTCCGCCGACGCCAACTGACGGGCGAAGACGAACTCGACATCCGGGCGCAGGACCGCGTCCTCAGTGAGCGGCTTCGGGTTGTTCGGCGCAGCGCCGTAGACGAGCGCCGAGGAAACGAAGACGATCTGGTCGGCACAGAACCGATCTGCGGCCGCGAGAGAGGACGTCACGAACTCGCTCGCACTCTCGCGTCGCTCGGCGCGCCGGTCGTAGTCGCTGGTGCCCAGGTCGATGATGACATCAGCCACATCGGGCAGTTCGCTGTTCGCTCCGGTGGCGCCCGACGGGTGGACCGTCTCCTCCAGGAACACGACGTCGATCGGAAGCGCCTGCTCCCCCGCCGTTGCGGCCTGGGGCGGTTCGCGCAACAACCGGGCGACCCGCACGCCGAGCGGACTGTCCGCTCCCGTGAGCACCGCGGTCGTCATCGGGGGGACGCTACCGCTGAGGGGTGGACTGGTCGTAACATCGGTCCATGGCCGATGACGGTGGCGACGATCAGAACATCAACCCGTTCGAGATGTTCGGAGGCATGCCGATGTTCGGGGACATCTCCCGGATGCTGGCCGGCCAGGGACCGTTGAACTGGGACGCTGCGCGACAGTTCGCGATCATGTCGGCCACCGGCGGCTCGGCGCTTCCCGGTACGCCCGGTACGGCGATCACGGCCTCGGCGAACGTCGATCCGTCGGTGCGGATCAAGTACACCGAGTTGGCCGCCATCGCCCGCCTTCACGTCGCCGATGTGATGGGTGTCGACGTCCCCGAGGTCGAGCCGTCGGTCGCCACGCCCGAACAGTGGGCTGCGGAGACGCTCGAGGCGTACAAGCCGCTCTTCACGGACATGGCCACGTCGCTCGGACCGCAGGACAACGATGATGCCGGTTCGGACCCGATGATGCAGATGATGGCGGGGCTGTCGAAGATGATGGCGCCCGCCATGCTCGGCATGGCCGTCGGCTCGATGGTCGGCAACCTGGCCGCCCGCGCCTTCGGGGTGTACGACCTCCCGATCCCACGCGCCACGCCCGCGCTGGTCCTCGTGCCGCCGACGATCGACGCCTTCGCCGCCGAGTGGGAGATCTCGCTCGACGAAATGCGCCTGTGGGTCCTCGCCCACGAACTGGCAGGGTTGGCGTTGTTCTCGATCCCCCACGTGGCCGATCACCTCCGCGGCCTCGTGCAGCGTCACGTCGGGGCGTTCCACCCGGACCCGTCGGCAGTCACCGACAAGTTGACGTCGCTCGACATGGACCAGGGTGACCCGATGGCCGCCATGCAGCAGGCGTTCGGCGACCCCGAGGTCCTGCTGGGTGCCGTTCGTTCCGACGAGCAACTCGCGATGGAACCCACCCTCGACGCCGCAGTCGCCACAGCGATCGGCGTGATCGACTGGGTGGTCGACGCCGTGGCCGTGCGGATCATCGGAGGCAATGCGCTGCAGATCGCCGAGGCCGTCCGTCGTCGACGCGCCGAGACCTCACCCGACGATCTGTTCGTCGAACGACTGCTCGGGATCCGCCTCGGGGCAGAACAGACCGCCCGTGGCAAGGCCTTCGTCCAGGGCGTGGTCGATCGGGCGGGCGAGCGTGGCCTCGACCCCCTGTTCAACGATCCCGAGGCCGCTCCGACGCCGAACGAGATCGAGGCGCCGGGCCTCTGGTTGGCTCGTGTGTCTCCGAACTCCGACGCGTAGCCGATTGCTCGCCCGGCGCCAGCTTGCGCCCCTCGGACTCACGTGGCGGCGTGGACCCGCTTCGCCCACCTGACCCGCTGCGCTTCGTCGACCGACTTCGTCCCGTGGTCCCGCCCTGTCGACCGGACTCGCTGCTGCGACCGCCGCGTCGGGTGCCGCCCTTCGGAACACGCAGGCGTCGACCCCGTGAGGGCCGACGACGCGGAGTCGCATCGGGTCGCTGCTGACGGATCCGGACGTGGATCAGTGTGCCGAGTGCCCCGATCCCGACCAGCGCGAGGCCGACAGCCCCGGGCGCCTGCAGCGCCACCGCCACGAACGCCGCCACGGCCCACGACAGCTGGAATCGGGTCTCGAACAGCGCGAACGCGCGACCCTGGTTGGCCTCGGGAGCGTCTCGCTGCACGATGCTCTCGAACCCGAGGCGACCCAACGCAGCGACGAAGTTCACGACCGCCGTGAGCGCGATCCCTGCAGCAGGTCCGCCGACCACGGCGAGCCCGAGCCCGGCCACGGCGCTGACGATCAGCGCCGTGGCGAGCATCGTCTCCTCGCGGATCATCCGACGGACGCGTGGCGCGATGGCGTTGCCGACGAGGGTGCCTGCGCCCGAGGCCGCGACCGCGGCGCCGAACAGAGCGGTGCCGTTGTCGAACGTCCGCAACCAGAACGCCAGGTGGAAGAACGTGAAGCCGACGTTCGCTCGCAGCATCGTCATCGCGATCGCACCGATCCGCAGCGACGGCGACTGGAGGTCTTCGACCTCCTGCTCGCCGACCGCGGTCGCAGCGACGACCTCGGGCGCGAGTCGTCGTGCCGAGGCGAACGCACAGCCGAAGAGGATCGCGGCGTAGACGAGTGCTGCCCCCGAGCCGAGTGTGGTGAGCAGAATTCCGCCCGGCACCACTGCGACTCCGCCGAGCATGCCCGACACGAGGCCGAGCTTGGAGTTCGCCTCGACCAGTTCGGTCTCGTTGCGCACCGTCGACGGAACGAGCGATGACTTCGAGATCACATAGGTCTTCTGCAGCACGAGCGACCCGAAGACCAGCGGGAACAACGCGATGCCGTCGATGTAGCGCGCCATCAGCAGCAGCAGCACGACGCGGATCAGCGCGACGATCTGGATCACCATGCGTCGACCGCCGGCGACTCGGTCGATCATCGGGCCGATCAGCGGCGCCACGAACAGGAACGGGGCGAAGCTGATCGCCAGGAAGAGCAGCACCTGGGTGCGAGCGGCGTCGAGGTCGACGCTGAAGAAGAAGGAGTCGGCGAGCGCCACGACCATGGCTGCGTCGCCGCCCATCATCAGCGCATGAGTGATCGCCAGCCTGGTGAACTTGGACATCGGTGGTTTCACCGATGTCGTCCCAGCCCGCTCCACGTGATCACCCTACGTCGGGCCGATCGCGTCGGCCGGACCACTCCCTCACACAATTCCGACCGCGTCCATGTTTGTGCCTGACCCCAACGTGGACGCGACGATGCCGCAGGACCGGACGCCGGGATCGCGGCTGGATAGGGTCGTGGACATGACGCTGACGGATCGAATCCTGATGGGCCCTGGGCCCTGCAACCCGTACCCCGAGGCGGTGCAGGCCCTCGGTCGCCCGATGCTCGGGCACCTCGATCCGGAGTTCATCTCCCTGCTCGACGAGACCAACGACCGGTTGCGCACCGTGTTCCAGACGAAGAACGCGCTCACCTTCCCGGTGTCCGGCACGGGGTCGGCGGGCATGGAGGCGGCGATCGTCAACTTCGTCGGGCCGGGCGACACGGTCGTCGTCGCCGTCAACGGCGTGTTCGGTGGTCGGATGGTCGACGTGGTCCAACGGACCGGAGCCACCGCGATCGCCGTCGATCACGCGTGGGGTCAGCCTGTCGACGTGAAGCGGATGCTCGCCGCGCACAACGGCCCGACGATGTTCGCGATGGTCCACGCCGAGACGTCGACCGGCGTGGAGAGCGACGTCGCAGCGATGGGTGCCGCGAAGGGTGACGCCCTGCTGCTCGTCGACTGCGTCACGTCGCTCGGTGGCGTCGATCTCCGCGTCGACGAGTGGGGTGTCGACGTCGCGTATTCGGGCACCCAGAAGTGCCTGGGCGTCGCGCCGGGGCTGGCGCCGCTCACGGTGTCGAACCGAGCGATCGGGCGGATCAAGCCGAAGCCGCAGTCGTGGTACCTCGACCTGAACATGATCGCGAACTACGTGACCGGGTCGGGCGCACGCGCATATCACCACACCGCACCGATCTCGATGATCATGTCCCTGCACGCCGGCCTCGGCGCCGTGCTCGACGAAGGCCTCGAACAGGTTCGGGATCGTCACCAGTCGGTGGGCGACGCGATGAAGGCTGCCATGGTCGACCTCGGATTCGAGTTGTTCGCCGCGGAGGGGCACCGGCTCGCGCCACTCAGTTCGATCTCGATTCCGGACGGGCGACTCGGCGCACTGGACGAGGCAGAGGTCCGCTCGCGCCTCCTCGCCGACCACGGCATCGAGATCGGCGGTGGGCTCGGCCCGGTCGCCGGAAAGGTGTGGCGGATCGGCACGATGGGACACACCGCCCGCCACCGCAACGTCACCCTCCTCCACGCCGCCCTGTCGGAAATATTGGCGTAGCCGCAACAACCAGGTCATTTCGATCCAACCTGGTTACATCGATCCGGGATGGATGTAACCAGGTTGGGACACCGGCGGCGATGTGGACTCAGCGGGAGTACTTGTAGCCGAGGCCGCGGATGGTCGTGATGCGGATCGGGTTGGCGGGATCACTCTCGATCTTGCCGCGCAGCCGTTTGATGTGGACGTCGAGCGTCTTGGTGTCACCGACGTAGTCGTGGCCCCAGATCCGGTCGATCAGGGTGTCGCGTGGCAACACCCGCCCTGCGTTGGCGAGCAGGAGATGAAGCAGTTCGAACTCCTTGAGCGGCAGCGTCAATGTCTCACCGTCGACCGACACGTCGTGTTCGGTGGGATCGAGTTCCACTCCACCGACCTCGATACGGTCCGACATCATCCGTGCTGTGTCGTCACCGGTCGATGCCCGACGCAGCAGCGCACGGATCCGGGCCACCAGTTCGCGAATCCGGTACGGCTTGGTGACGTAGTCGTCGGCGCCGACCTCGAGCCCGACGACGGTGTCGATCTCGGCACTCTTGGCCGTCACCATGATGATCGGCACCTGGCTCTTCTTGCGGAGTTGGCGGCACACGTCGATTCCGCTCACCTTCGGCAGCATCACGTCGAGCAGCACCAGGTCGGGCGCCACGTCGTCGAAGCGGGCGAGTGCATCGGCACCGTCGGTCGCCGTCTCGACCTTGAAGCCTTCGCGGGTCAGGCCGATGATCAGCGCTTCGACGAAACTCGGCTCGTCCTCGACGACGAAGATGGTGGGCGCGCTCATGTCGTCTGTCCTTCGGTTCGATGTTCTGAGTGCGTCGACGGCTCGTCACTGTCGTTGCCGGGTTCCGGAGTGACGAGCAGACTGGCGGGGAGACGCAGTACGAAGGTCGAGCCCTCGCCTTCGGTCGATGACACGAGCACTTCGCCTCCATGGTTCGACGCGACGTGGCGCACGATCGAGAGACCGAGGCCGGTTCCGCCGGTGACCCGACTCCGCGCCCGATCGACGCGGTAGAAGCGTTCGAAGACGCGGTCGAGGTCGCGCGCGGGGATCCCGTCACCCTGATCGGCCACCATCACCTCGACACCCCGGTCGTCGCTCCTGGTCCGTACCTGGACCACCCCGTCGTCGCCGCTGTACTTCACCGCGTTCTCGACGAGGTTCCCGATGGCCGACACCAGCTGCCGGCTGTCGCAACGCACGACGATCCGCTCGGCGGAGTCGAATGCCGTCACCTGGACGTTCTTCGCTGCGTCGACCACGCGGCCGCGCGCAATGGCCGAGGCGACCACATCGGCCAACTCGACTTCTTCCTCCAGACGCGGAGCAGATTCGATCCGGGCCAACTCGAGCAGGTCGTCGATGGCAGCGACGGCCCGGTGCGCCTCGTCGACCATCCGCCCCGCCACACGGGTGATCACCGCTTCGTCGTCTTCACCGAACAGTGCTTCTGCGAGCACGGCGATCGCACCGACGGGGGTCTTGAGCTCGTGTGAGATGTTCGCGACGAAGTCGGTCCGCATCGACGCGATCCGATTCTGTTCGCTGACGTCCTCGATGGTCGCCACGGAGAAGCCACCCGGCATCGGTTCGGCGGTCAACTGCAACATCATCTTGGGTGGGCCGTGCAGGACGAACTCGTCGTCGATCCTCGCCCCCGAACGGCCGGCGGCCAGCACCTGGTCGACGTGTTCCTCGATGATCACGCCGGCGTGCGTTCCCTGCATGGCTGCCGCCGCTGCGTTGCGATAGACGACACGACCGGCGCCGTCCCCCACGACGACGCCCAGTGCCAACTGATCGACCGCAGCGCGCAACGTCCTGCCGATGTCGTCGGCATCGCCCATCGCCAGCGAACCCGCAATCGACGCGATCTGCTCGATCGGATGGTCCCGGGAGTCGCTGCGAGGGGGGGAGGTGCGACGGAGCGAGCCGACCAGGACACCCATCGCCCCGCCGACGAGGAGGGCGATCACGACGGCGACGATCATGGGCTCAGGTCGGGATGTCCGACGCCTCGGGGAGATCGTTGTGGCTCTCGGCGTAAGGCATCGCCGGGATCCACCCGTCGACGATGTAGCGCGTCCGTTCGCCGACGTTCACCGCATGGTCGCCGATTCGCTCATAGAACCGAGCGACGACAGCGAGTTGCACGGCGACCTGGAGGTCGATGTTGCCGGCTGCGTGACTCTCGAAGATCACCTGGATGAACTGGCGATGCAGGTCGTCGAGGTAGGTGTCCATGTCCTGCAGTGCGGCGGCGCGCACCCCGTCGGTGTTGAGGTACGCCTCGGTCGCCTCCTTGAAGAGCAACGACGCCTGGCTTCCGCACTTCTGGATGATCCCGCGGAGCTGCGCATCGAGATCGTGGCTGTAGATCCGCCGGGCCGCCTTGCAGATGTTGACGCACAGGTCAGCCGATCGTTCGACGTCGGCGATGATCTTGATCGCCGACACCAGCGCACGAAGATCGCTCGCGACCGGTGCCTGGAGCGCGATCTGGCTGAAGCACTGCTCCTCGATCTCGATCGACTTCTGGTCGTAGGCATCGTCACCCTTGATGACGTACTCCGCTCCTTCGAGGTCGCCGTCGAGGAGGATCTCGGTGACACGCGGAACGAGTTCGGTGACGCCGGCGCCGAGCCGGGCGATGCCGGTGCGGACCTCGTCGAGTTGTTCGTGGAAGCTGGAACGGAGTTCCTTGCTCATCCGAACCGTCCCGTCACGTAGTCCTGCGTCTGCTGCTGCGTGGGGTTGGAGAAGATCTTCTCGGTGGCGTCCATCTCGATCAGTTTGCCGGGCTTGCCGGTGCCTTCGATCGAGAAGAAGCCGGTCCGGTTGCTGACGCGCGCCGCCTGTTGCATGTTGTGCGTGACGATCACGATGTTGTACGTGTCCTTCAGATCGAGCATCAGTTCCTCGATGGCGAGCGTCGAGATCGGGTCGAGAGCGGAGCACGGCTCGTCCATCAGCAACACGTCGGGTTCGACGGCGATCGCACGAGCGATGCAGAGCCGCTGCTGCTGCCCACCCGACAGACTCGAACCCGGCTTGTCGAGCCTGTCCTTCACCTCGTTCCAGAGGTTGGCACCGCGGAGCGACTGCTCCACCAGTTCGGCGGCGTCGCTCTTGCTCATCCGCTTCGAGTTGAGCTTCTTGCCCGCGAGCACGTTGTCGGCGATCGACATGGTGGGGAACGGGTTGGGCCGCTGGAAGACCATGCCGATCTTGCGACGCACCGCCACCGGGTCCACACCGGGTCCGTAGAGGTCGTGGCCGTTGATGACCACGCTGCCGTCGACGTAGGCCCCGTTGATCACCTCGTGCATCCGATTGAGCGACCGCAGGAACGTCGACTTTCCGCAACCCGACGGTCCGATCAGCGCAGTGATCGAGTTCGGGTTGATCGTCATCGTGACGCCTTCCACGGCACGGAAGTCGCCGTAGTAGATGTCCAGGTCGGTGACGTCGATCCGGTTCGGGAGATCGACCGGCGCATTCGGGTCGGCGACGGAGGGCGATGTCGACGCCGACTCGGTGGTCGCCGGAGCACTGATGGATTCGGTCATGGAAGATGGGACCTTTGTCTGATGGTGGGTCTCGGAATCGTTCTGCGTCATGGTACGTGCGGCCGGTCGGATCATTTCAGGCCCTTCGGTTTGAGGATGGAGGAGAGGACGCGGGCCGTGGTGAACAGGATCGCCACGATGATCACCAGAACCAGTGCGGCGGTCCAGCCACGATCGATGCTCGCGTCTCGCGGCAACGACGGGTATGCGTAGGAGTTGTAGGCGAACACCGGCAGCGAGGTCATGCGCCCCTCGAACGGATTCTTGTTCGCCCCTTGGACGATGCTGGCGGTCACGAGCAGAGGAGCGGTCTCACCGATCACCCGTGCGACGGCCAGCACGATGCCGGTCAGGATCCCGGCGACGGCCGTCGGCAGGACGACCTTGGCAATCGTCTTCCACTTCGGCACGCCGAGCGCATACGACGCTTCACGCAGTTCGTTCGGGACCAGGCGCAGCATCTCCTCACTCGCTCGTACGACGACCGGGGTCATCAACAGAGTGAGCGCGACGGCGCCTGCGAGTCCCGAACGATGGCCGACTCCTGTCGACAGCACTCCGAGAAGGGGAACACTGTCGAGCGACACGAACAATGCGTAGGCGAACAGCCCGGCGACGATCGACGGGATCCCGGTCATCACGTCGACCATCGACGTCACCGCCTTCGCGAAGCGCCCCTCCCCGGCGTACTCGACGAGGTAGATCGCCGTGAACAGACCGAACGGGATCGAGAACAACGCGGTGAGGCCGGTGATGATCAGCGTGCCGACGATGGCGTGGTAGCCACCACCACCTTCGCCGACGACGCCGCGCATCGTCTGAGTGAAGAAGTCCGAATCGAGGCGCGCCTTGCCGCGTTCGATGACCGTCCAGCCGACCGACACCAGCGGCAGCACCACCACGAGGAACGCACTCGTCATCAGCGCAGTGGCGACACGATCGGTGGCCTGGCGCCGGTTCTCGACGATGCGGGCGATCACGTAGGTGCCCACGATGTAGAGCACCACCGACAAGATGATCCACTTCGCCCAGTTGACGCCACCGAAGGGGAGCCAGGTGAGTGACCCGATCGCAACGGCACCGAGCGCGATGAGGACGACTCCCTTCCCGGCCAGGGTGCCGGACGTGAGGTCGTTGCGCTCGTCGCCCGACGGGTCGTGCTCGGCTTCGATCACTTCCGCTGTGAGGCTCATCCGTCTGCTCCTGAGAATCCGGCCCGCGCGATGCGTCGGGCGAAGATGTTGACGGCGAACGTGATCACGAACAGCACCAAGCCGGTCGCGACCAAGCGGTTCACCTCGAGGGGACTGGACTCCGGGAACTGGAGTGCGATGTTCGCCGCGATCGTGTTCGAGTTCGAGTTGGTGATGATGTTCCAGAAGTAGCCCCTGGCCGGCGACAGGATGATGGCCACCGCCATCGTCTCCCCGAGCGCACGGCCGAGTCCGAGCATCGCCCCGGAGATCACGCCGGACCGGCCGTACGGGATCACCGCCATCCGGACCACCTCCCACCGAGTTGCGCCGAGTGCCAGCGACGCTTCTTCGTGGAGCCGGGGGGTCTGCAGGAACACCTCACGCGAGATGGCGGTGATGATCGGCAGCACCATCACGGCGAGCACGATGGCCACCGTGAACAACGCCCGACCACTCGTCGAGTAGTTGACGTCCGACCCGAAGAACGGGAGGAACGCCAGGTTGTCGTCGAGCCAGGGGAACACACTGCGGGAGAAGATCGGCGCCAGCACGGTGAAGCCCCACAGGCCGTAGACCACACTGGGCACCGCCGCCAGCAGGTCGATGAAGTAGCCCAGTGTGTGGGCCAACTTCCGTGGCGCGTAGTGACTGATGTACAACGCGACGGCGATCGCCACTGGCGTCGCGATCAGCAAGGCCAGTGTGGCGGCGTACACCGTTCCGAACACGAAGGGCCCGACGTAGGAGAGGAACGACTGCTCCAGCTCTCCGCTGTCGTCGGTGAATGTCGGCAGACCTTGGAAGAACAGGAAGATCGCCACCGCGGCGAGCGTGACGAGGATCAGAGCGGCAGCTCCGAAGGAGAGGCCCCCGAAGATGGCATCGCCGAACTTCGACACCCGTTCATCGGAAAATGAGAGATCGGGAGCGGGTTCGTCGGGGAGATCGTCGCTGGGACGGATCGGGGTCTCGGTGTTGGTCACTCGTGGGTGCTCCGCACAGTCGGTCGTCTCGAATGGGATGGTGGATCCCGTGGAGTTCGACACTCGCACGGAAACGGCTCCGCCTGGCTCATCGTAGATGTCGAGCGACGAGCCGGATGACGGCGCGGCCGGCGACCTGCCCACGAAGGGAGGTCACCGGTCACGCGATCACCGGGGGGACGTGTTCGTTCGCTCGCCGATCAGCTACCGACGGCAATGGCGTCGATCGACGCCTGGATGTCGGCGCGGACCTCAGCCGAGATCGGAGCGGAACCGGCAGACGCTGCGGCGTCGGCCTGGCCCTGCTCGGACCCGACGTAGGTCATGAACGACTTGACGAGGTCCACGGTCTCCTGGTCCTCGTACTGGAGGCACACGATGTGGTAGCTGACGAGCGCGATCGGATAGACCGTTGCGTCGTCCGGCGTGCGGTTGACTTCGATGGCGAAGTCGAGGCCGCTGTTGCCACCGGTGCGCTCGGACGCATCGACGATGCGACCGGCAGCCTCCGGGCTGAACTCGACGAATTCACCGGCCACGCCGACCGCCACGGCGGGGAGGTCACCGATCTGGCTGGCATCGGCGTATCCGATCGAGCCTTCACCCGCTTCGACGGCACCGACCACACCGGACGTGCCCTGGGCACCTTCGCCGCCGCCGGGACCGTCGTCCCAGATCTCGATGTCACCGAAGGTCCACACGTCGGGGGCGGCCTGAGCGAGGTAGTCGGTGAAGTTCGCCGACGTGCCCGACTCGTCGGAGCGGTGCACCGGGTTGATGTTCAGGTCGGGGAGTTCCACGCCTTCGTTCAGCTCGGCGATTGCCGGGTCGTTCCAGTTGGTGATCTCGTTGGCGAAGACACCGGCGATGACCTCGGGGGTCATGTTGAGCGTGGCGTCGACCGACGGGAGGTTGTACGGGATCGCGATCGGCGAGATGTAGTGCGGGAGGTTGATCGCACCCTGGTCACCGGCACACGTCTCGATCGACGCCTCGTACTCCTCGGGCTTGAGCGCCGCGTCGGAGCCGGCGAAGTCGGAACCGCCTGCGAGGAACTGCTCGCGGCCGCCGCCCGAGCCGATCGGATCGTAGGACACCGTGGCGTCGGGGCTGACGCCGATGTAGGCGGCGAGCCAACCTTCCATCGCTGCGGCCTGCGACGAGGCGCCGGCACCGACGAGCGTGCCCGCGGCCGAGGCGGCCTCTGCTGCGGGACCCTCGTCCTCCATCGCGTCGGTGGTGGCCGACTCTTCCATCGCGTCGGTGGTGGCCGACTCTTCCATCGCGTCCGTCGCGGCCGGCTCGGCTGCGTCAGTGGCGGCTTCGGGGGTGGTGTCCGCGGTGGTGTCGTCATCGCTGCCGCATGCAGCGGCGACGAAGGTGAGGGCGATGGCCCCGGCGAAAATGCGACGTTTGCTGTTCACGCTGTCGTTCTCCATTGATCGAGTGTTGTGGTTGTTGGGAGTAGTACGCACCACCGGCGCCAGGAGGCGGGACCCGGTGATGCGAGGCGCACGCTACGGATGCAAGGTGAACCGGATGGCCGTGTGGGTGAACGGACGATGAACGGACACCGTCCATCGCGCGAACACCCTCCGAGAAGCTCATCCGACGACGTCGTGCGACCGGACGGAACGGCGAAGCGGTTAGTCCGAGGTGCGTTTGCCGACGGTCTGTTGCTCGACGGCCCACTCGTACATCAGCGCCTGCGGGTGCGGCTCGAACGCGTCCCGAGGGCCCACGCGCAACCACGTGTCGTCGGGCTGCAGATCCCAGGCGACCACGTCCGGTCGCATCGCGAAGTCGATGGCCTGATCGAGCCACAGCACGTGGCGCGGATGCACGATCGGCACGAGCACCTCGACGCGACGGTTGAGGTTGCGCGGCATCAGATCGGCCGACCCCGTGAGATGGACAGCATCGCTTTCGGCACCGGCGATGCGCTCACCGTCGACGACGTTGCCGTGGGCGAACCGGTAGATCCGACTGTGCTCCAGGTATCGACCCAGCACACTCCGCGCCCGGATGTTCTCCGACAACCCGGGCACACCGACGCGCACGCAGCAGATGCCGCGCACGAGAAGGTCGACCCGGGTGCCCGTCGCCGACGCCGCGTACAGCGCCTCGGCCATGTCCGGATCCGCGATCGAGTTGCACTTCAGCGTGATGTGACCTTCACTCCCGAACGACGACTCGTGCTCGATGAGGTCCATCAACTGCGTCCGGAGCTCCCGCGGAGCGACGAGCAGCTTCTCGTAGCCCACCGCGCGGCTGTATCCCGTGAGGTGGTTGAACAGTTCGAGCGCATCGTTGCCGATCGCGTCGTCACACGTGAGCAGGCCCAGGTCCTCGTAGATCTTGGCGGTCTTGGCGTTGTAGTTGCCCGTGCCGATGTGGCAGTAGCGACGGAGTTGATCCCCGTCATCGCGGACCACGAGCACCACCTTGGAGTGCGTCTTCAGACCGACCATGCCGTAGACCACGTGCACGCCCGCACGTTCGAGCTGCTTGGCCCACTGGACGTTCGTCGCTTCGTCGAAACGTGCCTTCAGTTCCACCAGCACGGCGACCTGCTTCCCGCGCTCGGCGGCACGGATCAGGCTGCGGATGATCGCGCTGTCGCCGCCGGCGCGGTAGAGCGTCATCTTGATCGACTGGACCTTGTCGTCGGCTGCCGCCTGGGAGATGAACTCCTCGATGCTGGTGGCGAAGCTCTCGTACGGGTGGTGCAGGAGCATCGCACGTTGGCGGATCGCGTCGAAGATCGGCCGATCGGCTTCGTCGGCGGCGACGAGTCGCCCCGCGGTGACCGACGGCCACGGTTCGTCCTTCAGATCGGGTCGGTCGAGGGACATCAGTTCCCAGAGGCAACTCAGATCGAGCAGGGAACGGTGATACGTGACGTCGTCGTGCGTGATCTCCAACTCACGCACCAGCAGTTCGAGGATCTCGGGCCCGACGTCGTGCGCGACCTCCAACCGGACCGCCTTGTTGAAGCGCCGGCGCCGGAGTTCCATCTCGACCGCTTCGAGCAGGTCCTCGGCGTCGTCCTCTTCGAGCGTGAGGTCTGCGTTGCGGCTGACCCGGAACGGCGCCCATTCCTCGACGATCATCCCGACGAACAGGGTGTCGAGCTTGGCGGCGATCAGTTCCTCGACCGGGAGGAACCGTCCGGTCGCCACTTCCACGAGACGGGGGAAGATGTTGGGGACCTTCAGGCGGGCGAAGCGTCGATCACCGGTGTCTGGGTCGGCGACGTTGACGGCGAGCGAGAGGGCCAGGTCGCTGATGTAGGGGAACGGATGACCGGGATCGACCGCCAGCGGCGTGAGGATCGGAAACACGCGCTCCTCGTACCAGGCGTCGAGCGCTGCCACCTCCTCCTCGGTCAGGTCGGCGTAGTGGACGAGGCGAACATCGTGCTCGGCGAGCGCCGGGACGAGTCGGTCGACGAAGGCGGCGTCGAGGTCGTCGATCAGGTCGGGCACACGGGCCATCACGTCGACCAGTTGATGGGCGGGCGTGCGACCGTCCGGCGTCGGGCGATCGAGCCCGGCGGCGATCTGGTCCTTGAGGGCACCAACACGCACCTGGAAGAACTCGTCGAGGTTCGTCGACGCGATCGCGCAGAACTTGGCGCGCTCGAGCAGCGGGATCCCCGGTTCGGAAGCGAGTTCGAGCACTCGCTCGTTGAAGGCGAGCCAACTCAGTTCGCGGTTCAGGAACCGCTGATCGGTATCGGTGCGGACTGCGCCGTCGTGCGCGACGAGCGGAAGCGCCGGGGACGTGTCGCCCGACCGCGAGCGCCCGCTCGGCGCCGGCCAGGACGACTCGTCGCTCACGATCCTGACCGCGCTCAGGTGTCGGCCGACGCCTCGGTGGCAGCGTCGTCGCTCGCGGCGCCGTCGGTGCCGGGACCATCCTCGGCCTCGGGAGAATCGAGGGTGCCAGTGGCGACGGTCTCGGTCTCGGTCTCGGTCTTTGCCGCTTCTTCCGCCACGGCCTGATCCGCAGCGGCGGCCTCGGCACGCTCCTCGGCGGCGTTGCTGCTCGTGATCGGCTGAGTGACCACACCGAGATCCCACTCGATGGAAATCATCTCGCGCTCGGCGTCACGCACGATCCGTTCGCGGTTGCGACGGAACTGCGGATCTTCACGTGGCAGCAGGACGAGTCGGGCCAGGCAACGGGCCCGGAACTCGTCGAGGGTCTGGCGGTCGCCCCAGTCGCCGTACACCTCCCAGTGCGGAGACACCGGGCCCAGGTAGACGATGCGTGCGTGCGCCCTGGGTTCCGTTGATTCCGCGCGGTCTGACATGGCGAGGTCTGACATGGCGCGCACTCTCTCGACTGAGGCACCGCTCACCGCTCAGCCCACGAACGCCATCGATGCAATTCGGTTGTGTTCTACATGTCAGTTGTGTTACGGTTGTCTGACGCTGTCGACATGATGACGAAATCTGTCGCAGAAGCAACCAGATCGAAGAGATCCACGGCTGCGCCTGGCACGAACCAGGAAAACGAACGAGAAATCGGGAACCGGATGCGATTCCCGAACGTCAATATGGGTAACGGTGTCGCGATCGACACCCCGTCACGAAGGATGCGCATGATCAAGCGAAGCAAGAGAGCAGCCCAGCAGCGAACCGGCAACGGCCTCAGTGCGGAAGCGATCGCGGAGCTCAACGGCCGCCCCACTTCGCTCACCACCGCTCCCCCGGATCCCGACTCGGAGAGCGCCTGGATGTCCGACGGCAACTGCCGTCTGCATCCTCCCGCCACGTTCTTCCCGAGCGACGGCGTCGGCGTCGACAAGGCTCGCAAGATCTGTCGCGACTGCCCGGTGATGGGCCGCTGCCTCGAATACGCCCTCGAGGAACGCATCGACCACGGCGTGTGGGGCGGATGCTCCGAACGCGAACGTCGACGAATCCTCAAGACGCGGCGACAGGCTGCGG
>JBBSOH010000049.1:0-18790 GCA_038259945.1 Acidimicrobiales bacterium | reverse complement strand
TCCTTCGCGGTACTCATCCAGCGCTCGTCGATCTCGATGATCTCCTCGGCGAGATCGACCTCCAGTTCCTCGACGTCGAGGTGAAGTCGCTCCAACTTGGTCTCGGCGGCATCGACGCGCTCACCGGCGGCGTTCGTCGTCCCGCGACGGCGTGCCGCTGTACCCGCCTTGCCGAGGAGGCCACCGAGCATCCCACCTTTGGACTTGCGTCCGCCGAGCAGCCCGCCGAGGAAAGATCCTGCTGTGGACAGGATCTCTGAATTACGTGTGCTCTTCGACTGCTCCTCGAGCAACTCGATCTTGTCGT
This sequence comes from Acidimicrobiales bacterium, assembly GCA_038259945.1. Lineage (GTDB taxonomy): Bacteria > Actinomycetota > Acidimicrobiia > Acidimicrobiales > Ilumatobacteraceae > Ilumatobacter_A. The sequence goes on along the minus strand of JBBSOH010000049.1, from coordinate 18,483 downwards.
CGAGGCCGTCGATCTGATCGCGTAGGCGTTTCACCTTCGTCTCGTACTTGTCGCGAAGCTTCGCGATCTCGGCGTCGGCCCGCTCGTCGGCGAACTTCAGGCACCGGGCTTCGAAGTCGTCGTTCGACTCGCCGGGTCGGCCGTAGAGCTTGAGGGACGTGTTCATCCCGATGTCCACCGTCGACGTGCGCACGAGTTCGTCGCGGATGGCTTTCGCCAGGCCGGACCAGTAGGTCGTGTTGGCGAGCCTCGCGTCGGTCAGTCGGTAGATCGCACCGCTCGGCGCTTCGGGGCGAAGGTCACGATCGTCGTAGTCGACGCGAATCATCGCGGATGCGTCGACCTGCTCGCCGAGCGGGAAGACGACGCATTCGAACTCGTCGTCGTGGACCAGGTCGGCCTTGGTCTCGTCGTAGCGCAGGTTGACCCTGGCGACTGCGGCGGCGGCCAGCTTCGGTCCCCGCGAGTCGCCACCGACCTCGGCAAGCCACGGTGCGGCGATGTCGGCCCAGCGGACAGCGGTGCCGTCGGCGACCTCGGGCATCACGGCGGACTCGTCATCGCCCAACTCCGGCCCGGGCGGAGTGGCGCCGGGAATCGGCGTCGGTTGCCCGGGCACCCCACTGCTCGCCTCGGGCGCCGCCGCCGTCTCCGCATCGACCCTGGAGGAGTCCATCATCTGTTCGATCTGGTCCCGGGTCATCGGTCCACGGAGGTACGACATCGCCCAACGGGTCGTGAACACCTCGGGCTGATCCTTCCCAGCGCGTCGCAACATGAACTCGCGTTTGCCGAGGCCGGAGATCGTGTCGCCGATGGCTCCGACATCGACACCACCTGCCGCCGACGACATCCCGTCCAGCAGCCGCGCCTTGTCGCGTTCGGTCTGGAGACGACCGATCATCCATGTTCCGGCATTCGAGATCGCCTTGTAGTCGATGTCGACCGGATTCTGCGTGGACAGGACCACCCCGACGCCGAAGGCCCGCGCCTGCTTCATCAGCAGCATGATCGGCTTCTTGGTGGGCGGGTTGGCCGTGGGCGGCAGGTAGCCCGCCACCTCGTCCATGTAGAGCATCGCTCTCAGATCGGTCGTGCCCGACTGACGACGCATCCAGGTGACCAGCTTCGACAGGATCAGCGAGGTCACGAACTGTCGCTCGTCGTCGGACAGGTGAGCGGTGGTGACGATCGCGCAGCGGGGCTTCCCGTCGGGGCCGAACATCATCGAGTCGATGTCGAGTGGTGGGCCGGCCGCCCATGCGGCGAAGGCCGGCGACGCCAACAGCCCGTTGAGCTGCATCGCCAGCTTCATCCGGTCGGCCTCGGGGAAGAACTGGTCGAGCTCGAACACGCCGAGCTTGCGGATCGGCGGCGTGGCGATCTGGCCGACGAGGGTCATCAGGTCGAGTGCGCGACCCTCGGTCCACGAGTGGTTGATCAGGTTCGTGAGCAGGATGTGTTCTCGGCTCGACAGCGGATCGGACTCGATCCCGACCAATCCGAGCAAGCCCGAGACGTACCCGTCGATCTCGTCGTTCACGACCTCGGCATCGCTCATGTCGACGGGAACCTGCAGCGAGCCGACGATGTTCATCGGCACGCCGGACTGCGAGCCGGGTGTGTAGATGGTGAAGTCGGTCGTCGAGCGCAGGTGACCGATGTCGGAACCTGCGAGCCCCCAGCCGGCCAGACCCTTCGTCCAGAGTGCGGCCTGGTCGGCTGCGAACTGGTCGGGTGTTTTGTCGGCGTTCTTGGCCTGCGCGTCGTCGACCCACGGCCGGAAGTCGCTCGCCGCGAGGTCGGGGAAGGTGAGGCAGAGGTTGGTGAGGTCGCCCTTCGGGTCGATTGCGATGACGGGAAGACCCGCCCGCAGCGCTTCCTCGATCACGATGACACCCAACCCGGTCTTGCCCGACCCGGTCATGCCGACGATCACCCCGTGAGTCGTCAACTGATCGGTCGCCACCGCGACGTGACTCGTTGCATCGTCGGTCGTTCGCTCGTGTGTGGCGGGGTCGATCGTGCCGCCGAGGAAGAGGTCTGCCATGGCGGCGAGAGTAGTGGTGCGGACCGCGAGGAGGGAAAGGGTCTGCGTCGAGGCGATCGCGGCTCGGTCTCGACCGGTTCGGATTGCATCGCTACGGTCTGGCCGATGGCGTTCAGCGGTTTCCCACCCGAAGCGATCGAGTTCTACGAGCAACTCGGGGCCGACAACTCCAAGACGTTCTGGGCGGACAACAAGCAGCGCTTCACCGACCACGTGAAGACGCCGATGTCGGAACTCACCGCAGCCCTCGACGACCACGGGCCGTTCCACATGTTCCGCCCGCACAACGACCTGCGGTTCACCAAGAACAAGCCGCCGTACTAGACACACCAGGGTGCGTTCTGCGAGATGGAGGGTGGGAGCGGTCGGTACCTGCACCTGTCGGCCGACGGGCTGATGGTCGCGGCCGGCTACTACGCCATGGCCAAGGATCAACTCCAGCGGTTCCGAGACGCCGTGGTGGCCGACTCGACCGGTCGACAGATCGAGGAACTCGTGGCTGCCGCCTCCGCCCATGGCTACGAAGTCGGTGCGATCGGCGAACTGAAGACCGCACCGCGCGGCTACGACCGCGGGCACCCACGAATCGAACTGATCCGTCGCAAGGGCCTGATGCTCTCGAAGAACTTCGGCGCACCGAAGTGGCTGCACACCGAGCAGGCGGAGAAGAAGGTTCGTGACTGCTGGGACGGTGCCGCCGACGTCTGCGACTGGCTCGACGCACACGTCGGACCCAGCACGGAGCCGCCCGATGACCGACCGTTCTGACTTCGCAGCGGGTTCGGGCCTCACACCATGCGCACCGAGGCATCGGGCGGGGCTGGCAGGGTCGACCACCGTGTCCGGAACGGACCCCGCACCGTCGGTTGCGAGATGTCACGCGGCGTTCACCGTTCGCATGGACGAAGGGCATGGTGGACCGCTCCGAGACTTGACAGACTGTCAAGGTGACGCTGACCTCTGACACGACCACCGATCCAACGGCCGCTGCGATGGATGCAGTCACCGCAGCCGCGATGGAGAACCAGTTCGGCCTGGCCGACCGGGTCGTGAACGAGGAGGCGCTCGCCAACAGCGTGCAGCGCTTCCGCGAGCAGAAGATCACGCTCCCCACGTTCGCCCAATTGGCGGATCCGTCGTCGTTCGACCACGACGAGAAGGTCGGCGATGCCGATCTGAATGGCCCTGACGCCCGCAACCTCTGGCGCGTCCACTGGTACAACGACCTGCAGGGCAAGCGTGTCGATGTGCCCGAACACGTCGTGCTGCCGTCCACCCTCACCGGCGTGCCGTGCCCGATCATCGTGGTGTTCGGCGACCGCTTCCCGATGATCACCGCACACAAGGTGCTCGCCGCGTACTCGTGCCTCGCACCCCGGGTCGTGACCGGTCAGTTCGACCCCACCGTGCACCGGGCCGTGTGGCCGTCCACGGGCAACTACGCGCGCGGCGGTATCGCGATCTCCAAGATCATGGCCAGCCGCGGCGTGGCGATCCTGCCCGAGGGCATGAGTCAGGAGCGCTTCGACTGGCTCGACCACTGGTGCGCCAACCCGGCCGAGGACGTCATCAAGACGCACGGCACCGAGTCGAACGTCAAGGAGATCTACGACGCCTGCAACGAGTTGGCCAAGGACCCCGGGAACTTCGTGCTCAACCAGTTCTCCGAGTTCGGCAACCACCTCGGCCACTACAACGTCACCGGGCGAGCGCTCGCCCACGTCTTCGAATCCGTGCGTGCCGAGTACGGGGTGGTCGGGCGCGACCTCGAACTCGCCGCCTTCACGTCGGCCACGGGATCGGCGGGAACCATCGCCGCCGGTGATCGCCTGAAGGAGGAGTACGGCACGAAGATCGTGGCCGTCGAAGCTCTCGAGTGCCCGACGATGCTGGAGAACGGCTACGGCGAGCACAACATCCAGGGCATCGGCGACAAGCACATCCCGCTGATCCACAACATCGCCAACACCGATGTGGTCGTGGCGATCTCCGACAAGGCCACCGACGAACTGGACCTCGCGTTCAACACCGACGCGGGGCGGGCGTACCTGGCGCAGTCGATGGGCGTGTCCCAGAGCCTCGTCGACAAGCTCGAACACTTCGGGTTCTCCGCGATCGCGAACATGCTCGCCGCGATCAAGACGGCGAAGTTGATGAACCTCGGTGAGAATCAGGCGCTGATCACCGTGGCCACCGACGGCGCGGCGCTCTACCCGAGCGAACGGGCCAAGCTCTTGGCCAGCCGTTACGGCAACGAGTTCACGGCGACCGACGCAGCCGCTGCCGTGGGCGAGCACCTGCGCGGTGCCTCGACCGAGCACATGATCGACTGCACCGAACAGGATCGACGCAGATTGTTCAACCTCGGCTACTACACGTGGGTCGAGCAGCAGGGCACGCCGTTCGAGTTGTTCGAGGCCCGCCGCTCGCAGGACTTCTGGCGCGGTCTTCGCCGCTACGTCGGCGTCTGGGACGACATGATCGACGACTTCAACGGTCGCGTCGCCGCCGGGTCCTGAATCGTCCCATGACCGCACGTCGGTGGCAGTGCCTGCGCTGCGGCGCCGAGGTCGCGATGTCGACCTGGATGCCGTTCCGGTGCCCGAACTCCACCACGAGCGACCGGCATCACGCCTTGTCGATCGTGGATCTGCCGTCACCGGTCGAGATTCCTTCCGACCAGCACCCGTTCGTCGCCGCCGACGAGCACCTCGCCTGGGCGGCGTGTGCCGCCGCAGCCGGCATGGATGCAGTGCGCCGCCGGGACCTCGTGCTGGAGATCGACGATGCGGTGCGTGACGTGGGCGGCGTCGGTTTCCACGTGACCCCGTTCGAGCGATCGTCGGTCCTGTCCGACGTGCTCGGGTTCGAGGCCGACGGGGGAGTGTGGGTGAAGGACGAGACCGGCTCGGTCGCCGGTAGCCAGAAGGCGCGCTTCCTCTTCTCGATCCTGCTCCACCTGCGCGCCGCCGAGGAGGTGGGGGTGCTCACCGAGCGACCGCGGCTCGCAATCGCGTCCTGCGGCAATGCCGCGCTCGCCGCTGCCACTCTCGCCAAGGCCGTCGACTGGCCGATCGACGTCTTCGTACCGACATGGATGAGCGACGGATTCGGTGACCGCCTCGACGAACTCGGCGCCGCCGTACATCGCACCACACGCACCGGGACCGACCCGGCAGGTGACCCTGCGATGCTCCGGTTCCGCGAGGCAGTGGCGGCGGGTTCGATCCCGTTCACCGTGCAGGGACCGGAGAACGCACTGTGCCTCGACGGAGGCCGCACGCTCGGCTGGGAGATCGCCACCGCACTGCGTGAACGCGAACTCGACTGGCTGGACGGGCTGTTCGTTCAGGTCGGGGGTGGTGCGTTTGCATCCGCGACGTTCACCGCCCTCGCGCCGAGTGGGCTCGACGTGGCCACGTTCCCGGTGCAGACGCAGGGATGCGCTCCGCTCGACCGTGCGCTGCAGCGAGCGGGCGACCGCGGGATCGTCGACGTCGGGCTCCACTGGGACGAACTGATGACGGTGTGGGACGACCCGACGTCGCTCGCCGACGGAATCCTCGACGACGAGACCTACGACTGGGTCGACATCGCCCACTCCCTGCGCGTCGCCGGCGGTTCGTCGGTGGTGGTATCGGAAGCGAAGATCGTCGCGGCGCACGATCTGGCCCACGACGCCGGCTTCGACGCCAGTGCCACCGGCACAGCGGGATTGGCCGGATTGCTGCACATCCTGGAGACAGATCCGGACCGATTCGATGCGGCGTCCAGAGTGGCCGTCGTGATGAGCGGTGTCGAGCGCTGACCGGCGCGTCTCGGGACTTGATCCTTCCTTGACATGGGCGATGGCTGCAGCGTGAAGTGGAGGAGTAGCCTCGTCGCATGAAGTCCAGGTGGACCCGGGCGGGGGTCGTGGGCGCCATGGCTGTCGGTGCCGTGGCTGCAGTGACCTCGTTCGGCGCGCCAGGAGGCGCACAGTCGGTCGCCACCACCCCGATCGCCAACCCGGGAGTCGACACCGCACCGGCAATCTCTCACGACGGACGCTCGATCGTCTTCGTGTCGACCCCCGTCGGCGTCGACGCCGTCTCGTCGCTCGTGTTCCACGATCGCGGCCCGCTCGGACCCGACGGTGCCGTGCTCCCCGCCACCACCGCACCGATCCCCGGCTCGCAGGGCGCGGTGAACCCTGCGATCAGCGGCAATGGGTGCATCATCACCTGGTCGGTCCCCACTGTCTCCCCTGAGCAGAGTCCGGGCGACCAGTCCGCCACCGGCGACACCACGACGTCCTCCAGCAGCACCACGTCGACCAGCACGTCGTCGACCACGACCAGCACCACCACGACCGGCACCACCCCGTCGACCGTCGTCGCCGGGAGCGGTTCGGCCGAACCCGATGTGCAGGTGCAACCCCTGGCGCTGCAAGCCGCCAGCGCTCCGATCAGGGTTCTCGACCGATGTGTCGATCCGGCTGTAGGTCTCGCAGGCCCGCTCACCGACCTCGGCGTGTCCGTCGATGGTTCATACGGACCTGCGGCAACATCCTTCGACGGGTCGGTCATCGCCGTGAGCGACGGCGACGACGTCATCCGATTCGTTCGAGACCCAGCGCCCGCAGTCGGATACACAGAGTCGGGGCGCTTCGACGGGCTCGACACCGATGCGACCGATCATGCCGTCTCCGACCGGGTCGACGTCTCCGACGACGGTTCCGTGATCGTCTTCGCCGCCGGTCCGAGACCCGAGCAGGGGCAACCGGTCGACATCAACCAGATGACGGTGTTCACGAACGTCGTCGGAACCGGCCCGCCGACCACCACGGCGATCCTTCCCGCCGCCGATCAGCCGACGGTGTCCGCCGACGGCAACGTGGTGGCAGCGTCGTCGGGCAACGGGGTGCTCGTCGTCGGTCGAGGTGCCGCACCGTTCGCCCGTGTCGACCTCGGCCCCGGCCGACGACCGTCGATCAGCGCCGACGGCAATCATGTCGTGTTCGAGAGCGTGGGCACCACCGGTTCGTTGTCGATCGTGTCGCGCACCGGGCAGGGAGCCGCGCCGTTCGCCACCATCCAGCGCACGTCGCTCACGTCGACGATCGCCCCGACGCAGTCGGGTCCCGTCATCGACCGGCTCGGCACGACCGTCGTCAGCGATCGCGTCGTACCGGCGCAGACCCCGGCGGTCGACACCGACATCGCGGTCACGACCGTCGTAGCGGATGCGTCGTTCGATGCCGAACTGTTCGACCTCGGGACGGGTGACGTCGGAGCCGTCCTCACCTCGACGCTGACGTTCTCCAACCGTGGGCCGTCCAGCGTCGGAGTGGCGTCCCTGACCGTCGACGGAACCTTCGTGATCACCGCTGATCGCTGCGGCGCCGTGATCCGCCCGGGAACCACCTGCGGGATCGACGTGTCGTTCACCGTGCAGCGACTCCAGAATGCGCTCGCCACGGTGACGCTCACCTCGACCACCTTCGGCGTCGCACCGATCACCACCCAGGTCACGGCGCTCGGCGAGGCGCCGCCTGTGTCGACACCGACGACCACGTCCCCCACCACTCCGAGTTCCACGGGCGGGTCCTCCACCGGTGGCACGTCGTCGGGCGGATCGTCGACCACGAGGGGTTCGACCGGGAGTTCCTCCACCGGTTCCACTCGAGGGAGTACCACCGGCGGTTCGACTCGTGGAACATCGACCGGTGGCTCATCGACGACTGGTTCGTCGACGACTGGTTCGTCGACGACCGGCACGTCTGCAGGTGCGTCCGAGACGACCACCACGGTCGCACCGGGTGCCGGCGTGACCGCCAGCCCTGCGGCATTCGACTTCGCCCCGACGATCATCGACGCGGGTCGCCGCACGGGCCTCGTGGAAGTCGTGAACAACGGTTCCGGTGCCGTCACCGTCGTCGGCGTTCGCCTCGAACCGGCCGAGCCGGGAGCGTTCCAGATCGTCGAGACCACCTGTGCCGGCGAGTCCGTCGCCGTGGGCGCCCGTTGTGCCGTCACCTTGGCGTTCGCTCCGACCGCCGAAGGAGCGCAGGCCGTGTCGCTGATCGCCTCGCTCGAGAACGGGGTCGACATCGCCGTTCCCGTCACCGGCGTCGGCGCACCGCCTCCCACGATGACGATCGTGCCCGGCGTCGCCGCCGTCGGCCAGGTCGTCACTCTGACAGGAGCAGGGTTTCCGACCGGCGTGACCGTCGATGTCACCTGGTCGGCTCAGGTGCTGCAGGTCACCGTGGACGACTCCGGCACCTTCGATCTCCCCGTGCTCATCCTCCCGAACACCCAGACCGGGCCGGTCGGGGTGTCGGTCGCCGGTCAGACCGACCTGTTCGGTGACGTGGTGGGGACGATGTTGGTGACCGACACGACCGATCGTTCGGGCCCGCCGGTGCTCGAGGGCATCGGCCCGAACATCGGCCGCTGACCACACCCCTGTAGCGGCCGGAAGTCACGGCGTCGCCAGGTGTGTACGGCGGGCGTCACCCATCCGGAGTCGAGTCGGTGAACGCCGTGCCGAGCCGAGTTGCGTGGACTCCCGCCGACCAGTCCGGTGTCGGACCTCGGGTCGCCGGGCGTGGGTCAGACGTTGTCGACGAAGCCGATGATCGTGGCGGCTGCTTCGCAGGTCTCGGTGCCCGGGCCCGGCGTCGTGCACGTCACCCGCAGGGAGACGCTGCTGCCGCTGTCGATCTGGAAGGGCGCCACGAAATGGAAGTCGAGGTCGCGGAAGTTCGCCATCTCCTGGTCGAGCAACACCTCGTCGTCGCGCAGCAACTCGACCCGTCCGGCGGCACCGGTCGGGTTCTGGAACACGACGTCACTGATCGACAGGATCCGCCCGGATCCGGTGGCGTCGAAGTCGAACTCCTTCGTCGAGGTGGTGGACGGGTCGGCGTCGACCGTCAGGCGCAGGTCGGTCGGATCGCCGAGTGGCAACTCCGACGCCTCCTTCGCTGCGGCCTCGATCGCGGTGACCCGGTCGTCGAGGTCGGCCTGCTGGACGGCGTCGAGTTCAGCGGCTTCCTCGCGGGCGGTGTCGAGCACCGACGGCTTCAACACGGTGAACCACGCCAGCGTGCCCAGCAGGAGCGCCCCGACCATTCCGGCAGCCGCAGGCCCGAACCACTGGCGGACCCGCGGACCCTGCTCGTACGTACCTTCGAGGTCGCAGCGGTCGCCGTTGCTCCCGGCGACGGCGATCGAGAAGGGATGCTCGACCGATGCTCCGCTCCAGAACTTGGCGTGAGGAGCGACCCGGAACTCGACCTTCGCGGTCTTGCCCGGGTCGATGTTGACGGCGGGAGCGGCCAACTCGGTGGCCACCTCGGGCGCCGATGTGGCGACGAACTCGACCATGACCGGCACGTTGCCGGAGTTCTCGATGGCGATCTTGTGGCGCCCTGCCGACGCCGACTTGGAACGCTGCGGTTCCAGACGGGCGCTCCATGCCTCACTGGACGCGATCTGGATGGTCGCCGCCGCGCTCGTGGTCTCCTTGTCGTCGACGATCTCGATCACGCAGGTGTGCGGGCCGGCGACGAGGCTCGCGTTGGCGTCCACGATGACGGGGACCTCGAAGTGTTCGTTCGGGTCGAGGTAGATCGTCTCGGTCTGCAGCACGGTCTGAGCAGCGAGACCGCCACCCGCCCGCAGCGTCACCATGCGCTCTGCGTCGGTGTTGTTCTGCAGATGCAGCGACAGGGCTGCAGCTTGTCCAGGGGCCGCATCGATGCGGTCGGGCTGGAATGATGCTGACACGGACATGGCGCAGAACCGTACTCCGAATCGGTGACCGATAGCATGTCGCCATGTCAGAGCAGATGATGTCCGCACCGTTCGCACTCGATGGCGGCTCCGATCCCAGGTCGGCGGTCTTCGATCGGCTGCTGAAGAACCGTGTGGTCATGCTGGGCTCGGATGTCAACGACGACATCGCCAACCAGATCTGCGCTCAGCTGCTGTACCTCGAGGGCGAGGACCCGAATGCGGACATCTGGCTCTACGTCAACAGCCCCGGTGGTTCGGTCACCGCCGGCATGGCCATCTACGACACCATGCAGTTCGTGGGATGCGACGTTGCCACCGTGTGCCTCGGGCTCGCGGCTTCGATGGGTCAGTTCCTGCTCACCGCCGGCGCCGCGGGCAAGCGCTACGTCCTGCCCAACGCACGAGTCATGATGCACCAGCCGCTCGCCGGTCTGCGTGGCCAGGCGTCCGACATCCAGATCCAGGCCGAGCAACTCCGCTACACCAAGAAGCGCATGGCCGAACTGATCGCCTTCCACTCCGGCAACGAGGTCGAGCAGATCCAGGCCGACTCCGAGCGCGACCGCTGGTTCACGGCTGCAGAAGCCGTCGAGTACGGATTGTGCGATTCGGTGAAGACCCGTCGCGGCGAGATCCTCTGACCTGATCCCGTCGCATCATCGGGGCACGGGTTGCCGGTCAAGCGGTCGTGCGCCTCAGCCCTGCGGTGCAAGTGTGGCCACAGGGCCGATGTCGAGGGCGCAGTTCTCGATCAGCCACCGCTGAACTCGGGCCCCGGCCTGTTCGCTCTGGAGAGCCATCGCAACTGCGCTCTGTGTCGATGCGGGATCGCCCGGCACGACGGTGCTCGCGGTCTCGTAGTTGAGGATCAGTTGGTCCCACTCGGGCTCGATCGCGAGCGGCGCCAGGTCTCCGATCTCCCGATACAGATCGAGGAACATCTCGATGTCGGCCGATGTGTCGAGCTGCGGTGAGATGAGTTGGCTCTGATTGGCGGCGATCTCGCCGCAGAACCGTCCGGCGTCTCCACCCGGAGCGTCGTCGGAGCAACCGAGCAGCGAGGCGCCGAGCACGAGGCAGGGAAGCAGACGGGCCGATTTCACGTTCGAGATCATGTCAGCTCGGTCCCCGGTTCAGGTGTCAGGGCCGAGCCGTCTGCCGGCGCCGCGATCGCTGCGCTCGCCGGGCCCCGACGGGCAGCCGGCGAAACTGTGAAGCACCCCCTGCGTATGGTGGTCTCCAACGTGTCGTGGGGTCACGAAGTCGCCCCTCCTTCAGATCAATGAACGATCCAGGAGGTAGCGATGTTCGCGTCCGTCCCATCGGCCGTGCTCTTCGGCGCACAAGGCCACCCCGTTTCCGTGGAAGTCCACGTCGGCAAAGGGCTCCCCGGTTTCCACGTCGTCGGGCTCCCCGACGAATCGGTGCGCGAGTCCCGCGATCGAGTACGCGCTGCGGTCATGTCGAGCGGCGCCTCGTGGCCCGACATCAAGATCACGGTCAACCTGGCGCCGTCGCGTCAACGCAAATCGGGTTCGGGTCTGGATCTCGCGATCGCCGTGGGCGTGCTGGCCGCCTCGGAGCAGATCCCCATCGAGTCGATCGAGCGGATGGGTTTCGTCGGCGAACTCGGACTCGACGGGTCGATCCGCTCGGTCCCCGGCGTGGCCCCGATGGCGGGTGTGCTGTCGGTCGACGACCTGGTCGTGCCGGCCGGCAACGCACACGAGGCGGCCATCGTCGCCGACGGTCGTGTTCGCCCGTGCCGACATCTGCGCGAGCTGATGGCGGTGTGCAACGAATCGGCGCCCTGGCCCGACCACGACGTCTGCCCCGATGACGCGGTGCCGACGTTCGAACCAGATCTCTCCGACGTGATCGGTCAGCCGATGGCGCGCCGCGCACTGGAGATCGCCGCAGCCGGTGGCCATCACTGCCTGTTCGTCGGGCCGCCCGGTGCGGGCAAGACCATGTTGGCAGCGAGGCTTCCCGGGCTCCTGCCGCCGCTCGACCGGGACGAGGCGCTCGCCGTCACGATGATCCACTCCGCGGCCGGAGTCGCGCTGCCGCCCGACGGTCTCGTGGTGCGACCGCCGTTCCGGGCGCCGCACCACACGAGTTCGCAGGTGGCCATGGTCGGAGGAGGTTCGACCAGCCTTCGTCCTGGAGAGATCTCGATCTCCCACTGCGGTGTCCTCTTCATGGACGAGTTGCCCGAGTTCGCGCCGCGGGTGATGGACACGATCCGACAACCGCTCGAAGAGGGCGAGGTGTCGGTGAGTCGTGCTGCGCTCCATGTGACGATCCCTTCGAGATTCCAGTTGGTCGCAGCGATGAACCCGTGCCCGTGCGGCGACGGGAACGAGCCGGGTGGCTGCGAGTGCGGTGACGCACGATTGAGGAAGTACGTCGGCCGTGTGTCGGGGCCTCTCCTCGACCGATTCGACCTGCGCGTGAAGGTCGACCGGCCCGACGTCGCCCAACTCATCGACAACCGTCCGGGTGAATCGAGCGCAGTGGTACGCCTCCGTGTGGCTGCAGCGCGCCGCCGGGCGCTCGAACGACAGGGCGTGCTCAACAACCGCCTGGCGGCACGTGACCTCGACCGGTTCGCTCCGCTGGAGCCAGCGGCGCTGGACTGCCTCCGCAACGAGATGGAGCGGGGGCGTCTGAGCGCACGTGGGTACCACCGGCTCAGGCGGGTCGCTCGCACCATCGGCGACCTGCGGCCCGAGGGTGCCGAGGTACTCGACGAGGAGACGATCGCACTCGCTCTCGGTATGCGCGTGAGGATCCGCCCGCCGCACACGATCGAGCGCGCGGCGTGAACGTGACGCAGTTGTTCCCCGAACCGCCGATCCCACCGTCGACCCCGGCCGATCGCGTGCACCTCGCAGCACTGGCTGGGCTCGAACTCATGACCACGCCACGCCTCGTGGCGCTCCAGTCGGGGCGCACCCCCGAGGAGGCGTACGCCGTTGCAACGGGTCGCGAGGCTCCGTCCGGCGCCATTGCGGCGCTCTTCGAACAGACACGTGGGCTGCGCGAACGGTGGGCTGCATCGGCCGAACGGAATCGGCCGGACGACGTCGCCGAGCGATGCGCGAACCTCGACGTGCAGATCGTTGCGCCGGGTGACCACGGTTTCCCGCCTCAGTTGGTGGACGACCCGCGCCGGCCCGCGGTGCTCTTCGTCCAGGGTGACATCGGCGCGCTCGATGCCCGCCGAGTCGGCATCGTGGGCACGCGCAACCCGACCCGACGTGGTGCGCTGACCGCAGAACATTTCGGCCAAGAACTCGCCGAAGCCGGCGTCGTCGTGGTGTCGGGCCTCGCACTCGGCATCGACGGGGCCGCGCACCTCGGCGCACTGAAGTCGCCGGGCTCTCGGCCGGTTGCAGTCGTGGCCAACGGGCACGACCAGCCGTATCCGAAACGTCACGGCCATCTGTGGAGGCAGGTCGCCGAGCGGGGCGCGGTGATCTCGGAGTGGCCTCCGGGCGTCGCTCCTGATCCATTCCGCTTTCCACAACGGAACCGCATCCTCGCGGCGCTGTCGGAGATCGTGCTGGTGGTCGAGAGTCGCGAGCGAGGCGGGAGCCTGATCACGGCGCGTGAGGCAGCCGAACGTGGGATCGACGTCTTCGCCGTTCCCGGTCCCATCGACCAACGTTCGTCGCTCGGCACCAACAGGTTGCTGGCCGACGGTGCGGCCCCTGCATTCGATGTGGAGTGTCTGCTCGTGGCGATCGGACTCGACCACCGACGCGCCGGGCGCGAGCGCGTCGACACTCGTCGCATCCCCGACGCTGACGGCACCGTTGTCCTGGACCTGATGCGCGAACGCCCTGGCAGCATCGAATCGATCGCGCAGGAGACCGGATGGGCACTCGGCCGCACCGCCAAGGCACTCGTCACGCTCGAGCGCGACGGCTGGCTCGTGGAGGTCGGCGGGTGGTACGAGTCCTTGGAGCCGATCGGCGGTTCTCGACGCGACGAACGGTGATTCGTGGCGGTAGGCGAAGGCCGGGTTCGTACGGCGTGAGCCGTCATCCCTGCACGCGCAAGGAATTCCTCCTACCATCGAACAGGTGAGTGCATGGCGTGTCGACGATTTCGGAGCAGGGCTCACTGCCGTGTCCGACAACACGCGCATCGCCTACCTGTCTGATCTGAGGTCGTTCGTCGAGTGGTGCGAGCGACTCGACCTCGTGGGTCCTGATGCCGTGACCCGCTCGACGATCCGGCGGTATCTCGCCTTCCTCACCACTCGCCGGTTCGCCCGCCGAACGGTCGCCCGTAAGACTGCGTCCCTGCGTCGGTACTTCCGCTGGTCGGTCGCGAACGGTCACGCCATGAGCGACCCGACTGCAGGTGTCTCGGTCCCCGCCGGCGACGGCCGCCTCCCACGCGTCCTCGATGCACGAGAACTGCACGGGCTCCTCGATGCGCCCGCGCCGGTCACCGCCGACGAGCCGGAGTGGCGTCGGCGACGAGACGATGCGGTGCTCGAAGTGCTGTACGGCTCCGGGCTCCGTGTGAGCGAGTTGTGTTCGCTCACCGAGTCGTCGCTCGACCTCGAGCGCGGTGCCGCGACCGTGTGGGGCAAGGGCGCCAAGGAACGCCGCGTTCCGTTGAGCCGCCCGGCAGTCGGAGCGTTGCGCCAGTGGCTCGGCGTTCGCGCCGATGTGGTCGCCGTCGATCACGGTGATGCCCTTTTCGGAAACGAGCGGGGCAAGCCGCTGACGCCGCGAGACGTTCGCCGGATCGTCGACCGCCGATCCCCCGTACCGACGCATCCGCACGCCTTGCGCCACAGCTTCGCCACGCACCTGCTCGACGGTGGGGCCGACCTGCGCGCCGTGCAAGAACTCCTCGGCCACTCCGACGTGGCCACGACGCAGCGTTACACTCACGTCAGCCGAGAGCGCCTCTCCGCTGCCTACCGCCAAGCCCACCCCCGAGCGTGAACGGCCAACATCTCCCAGCATGAGCATCGTTCCAGAAGACGCCGACCTCCAGATGCAGTGGAACCGTTGGCTCAAGCGGCAGAAGCCCGCTGCCCGCGACCACCTGATCGTCCACTACTCGCCGCTCGTCAAGTTCGTCGCTGGTCGTATCGGAGCGGGCCTGCCGAGCAACGTCGACTCAGGTGACCTGATCGGGAGCGGCGTGTTCGGTCTGATCGACGCCATCGAGCGGTTCGATCCCGAGCGTGGAGTCAAGTTCGAGACGTTCGCCGTCCCACGCATCCGCGGTGCCATCTACGACGGTCTACGCCAGTTGGACTGGGTGCCGCGTTCGGTGCGCAGTCGGGCCCGACAGGTCGAGAAGGCGTTCGCCGAACTCGAGCACAAGGCCGGCCGCGCCCCCACCGACGAGGAACTCGCCGCACACCTTCAGATCTCCGAGGCCGACCTCACGAAGTGGTTGTCGGCAATCGCCAGCACCACGATCGGTCCCCTCGATCGAGCGATCGCAGCGGGTGCCGAGCCATCGGCACCCGACACGGCGATGTCCGGCTCCCCGTCGGCGGTGATCGAGGACCGCGAGACGAGTTCGATCATGCGGTCCGAGATCAAGAAACTCCCGGAACGCGAGAAGCTGGTGCTGTCGCTCTACTACGACGAGGGTCTCACCCTCTCCGAGATCGGCGACGTCATCGGGGTGACCGAGTCGCGCGTCTCCCAGATCCACACGAAGTCGGTGCTCCACCTGCGCTCACGAATGAGCGCCGCCGGCGTCACCTGATCTCGGATCTCGCGTCGTTCGACGCCGCCCTCGGTGCCCACGGGCCCCTCTCGACGTCTCGTGCGTCCTCGAAGATCACCGGATCTCTGTGGAGGCACCATGTCCAGAACCATCACCCGTCGCATTCGTCTGCGCTTCGCCGCCGGACTTGTGACCGCCGCAACGGTCATCGCTCCGAGCGTTGCGGCAGAGGCCGCTCCGTGTTGGCGCCCACCCGTTGTCGGCATCGTGACCGATCCGTTCAGGCAGCCTGCGTGCCCGTACTGCGCCGGGAACCGCGGGATCGACTACCGGGTCGGCGTGAGCATCCAGGTCAGAGCGGTTGCTGCAGGAGTGGTGACGTGGTCGGGAACGATCGCTGGGACCCGATACGTCGTCGTTCGTCACGGTGACGGCCGGCGCACGACCTACGGCAAACTCACGTCGTCGCCGCTCGTGAGTGGCGACACCGTCGCGTCGGGTTCGTTGGTCGGCACGGCGTCGGGGGAGTTCTACTTCGGGTTGCGGGTGGGGGAGCAATACCGCGACCCGGCGCCGCACCTCGGGAGGCTGGTCGGACGGCCGCGGCTCGTTCCCGTCGACGGCAGCACGCCGCGCCGGCCGCCACCCCCGACGCTTCGATGCAACGTCGACACCTGAGCGAAGCGGTCCGTGCGCGGCGATTGCGGCGCATGGCGTCGGCCGTTCGTGATCGCGGTGCGGGCCGGCAGCGCGTCCGATAGCTTCGATCAGGTCGTTTCGACCGAATCGGCACTCACTCACCGTCCTCCAGGTCACAACGCGGTCGCCCTTGCGGCGCCGACCCGGAGGAACAACCGCTACAAGGAGCAAGTCATGGCTGTCATCAGCATGCGTCAGATGTTGGAGGCCGGAGCCCACTTCGGTCACCAGACCCGTAAGTGGAACCCGAAGATGAAGCGATTCATCTGGGGCGAACGCAACGGGATCTACGTGATCGACCTGCAGCAGACGCTGCCCCGTGTGGAAGTCGCCTACGGATTCGTCCGCGACCTCGTCGCCGGTGGCGGCAACATCCTCTTCGTCGGCACGAAGAAGCAGGCTCAGGACCCCGTCAAGAGCTACGCGGACAAGTGCGGCATGCCCTACGTGAACGAGCGTTGGCTCGGCGGGATGCTCACCAACTTCGAGACCATCTCGAAGCGCGTCGGCAAGATGCTCGAATACGAGCGCATGGTGGCGTCGGGCGAGACCGAAGTGATGATCAAGAAGGAAGCGCTGCTGCTCAACCGCGAGCTCACGAAGCTCCAGAAGAACCTCGGCGGTCTGCGCGACATGAAGAAGGCGCCCGACGCAATCTTCGTGCTCGACACGCTCAAGGAGCACATCGCCGTCACCGAAGCCCGCAAGCTGGGGATCCCGGTCGTGGCCGTGGTCGACACCAACGTCAACCCCGAAGTCGTCGACTACCCGATCCCGGGCAACGACGACGCCATCCGCTCGAACAGCCTGTTCGCCCGCGTGATCGCCGACGCCGTTGCCGAAGGCCGGTTCATCGCCCAGAAGCGCAACCCGGCACCCACGCCCGTCGTGGAGAAGACCCCCGAAGAGGTCGCCGAGTTCGAGAACGCTCAGAAGGCCGCACGCGACGCTGCCGCCCAGGCCCAGGCCGATCGCGACGCCCGACTCAACGCTGCTCAGACAGCCGCTGAAGCCGCAGGTGCTCCGGGAGCCGAGGCACCTGCCAAGGACCAGTCGTCGGCTGCCTCCGATTCGACACCGACGCCTGATTCGGTTGCCACCGGGTCGACCGGACCCGCTGCCGACACCGAGCAGCCCGCAGCCGACCCGATCCCCGAGACCCCGGCAGTCACCGATGCCTCGCTGGAGTCCGCCGAGCAGCCGACCAACCCGGGCACCCCCGACACCCCCGACACCGAAAGCTGAACACCGCAATGGAATTCACTGCCAAAGACGTCAAGGCGCTCCGCGATTCCAGCGGCGCCGGGATGATGGACTGCAAGAAGGCGCTCACCGAGAACGACGGCGACATGGATGCTGCGAAGAAGTGGCTTCGCGAGAAGGGCCTGGCGGCCAGCGCCAATCGCGAAGACCGCGACGCCACCCAGGGCGTCGTGGCGCTCACGGTCGTCGGCAATGTCGGCGCGATCGTCGAACTGAAGTGTGAGACCGACTTCACCGCCGGGTCCGACCTCTTCAAGGGCGAGGCCGAAGCACTCGTGGCACTCGTCGCCGAAAAGGGCGCCGACGCCGTGGCCGAGCGCAACGACAAGTTCGAGGAGCTCAAAGTCACGCTGAAGGAGAACATCAGCATCGGCGCCGTCGAACGCATCGAGGCCGGCGAAGGCAACGACATCGGTTCGTACCAGCACGTGCAGGGCGGCCGTGGCGTCAACGGTGTGCTGGTCGAGGTCGAGGGCGGGTCTCCCGAACTCGCTCACGACCTCGCCGTCCACGTGGCATTCGCCCGTCCGACCTACCTCGCCAAGGGCGACGTGCCCGACGATGTGGTGGCTGCCGAGCGTGACACGCTCGAGACCATCACCCGCAACGAGGGCAAGCCCGAGCAGGCGATCGAGAAGATCGTCGACGGTCGGATCAACGGTTTCTTCAAGGACGTCGCGCTGCTCGAGCAGCCGTACGCGAAGGACGACAAGCAGTCGGTGGGCCAATTCATCGGCTCGGCCTCGATCAAGGCCTTCGCCCAAGTCGAAATCGGCTGAGCGGCGCCAGATCGCCCGATTGCTGCGTTGCCACATCGCTGCTCGTTGCCGGGAGGCAAGTCGGCTCGTGGCGCGTTGCACTCGAACGATCTGATCACCGCTCAGCTCTGCTGACGAAAATTGAACGACGGCCCGCGGCGGACGCCGCGGGCCGGCTGCGCGCTCCCGCCCACCTTGCGGTGAGTTTGGGTGGGTG
>JBBSOH010000048.1:0-18989 GCA_038259945.1 Acidimicrobiales bacterium | reverse complement strand
TCGACGTGGTGGGGCGGGTGCTGTCACATGCAGAGGGGAAGAGCGTCATGAAGCCGCCGTTGTCGGGGCGGATGGCGGCGACGTTGAGCATCACGCCAGTCGCCCCCGGCGGGATGTCACCGCGGTCGACCGTGTATTCGGTCGTGGTGCCCGCAGAGATTCGGCCGCCTCCCTGGTCGGAGCCATCGATGGTCGACGTGCCGGGTCCGGTGCGGGTGTCGACGAGTCGGGAGGGGAGGATGGGCAGGAGACCGCCGTTGTCGGGGACGTAGGCGGCGACGTCGACGGCGAGGTCGGTGGCTGCTGAGCTGTAGATGCAGATGGTGCCGGTGCTGCTGGTCTTGGAGGTGACGAGGTTGGCGACGTTGCTGTTGGCTGCTGCGTTGAGGTTGGCGGCGGTGGGTCGTGCGGCATCGCAGGGGTAGATGGTGAGGAAGGCGCGTTGTTCGGGCCTGATGGCGGTGACGGTGACGAGGACAGCGTCGGCGGTGGGGTCGACGCCGCCGCGTCCGGTCACCTGGAGGGTGGTGGTCGAGTCTGCCGGGATGCGTCCGATGCCTTGGCGTTGGCTGTCGATGGTGATGCCGGTGGGGCGTGTGTCGAGGAGTCGTGCGGGGACGACGGGGGTGACTGATGCGCGTCGTGGGATGTAGCCGTTCACGTCGACGATGAGGTGGGCTTCGACGGAGGTGACGATGCAGACGGTGCCGGTGGCACTGAGTTTGGTGATGGCAGCCGACGAGGCTGCACCTCCTGCTGAGTAGTTGAGGTTGGAGGTGGTGGGTCGCGAGGCAGCGTCACAGGGGTAGGTGGTGACGAAGCCGACGGCGTTCGCTCCCGCGGCGGTGACGTTGAGGAGTGCGGCCGATGCGTCGGTGGGGACGTTGCCGCGTCCGGCGACCTGGAGTGCGAGCACGGTCCCGGCCGACTGCTTTCCGCCACCGAGAGCGAGGCCGTCGACGGTGGTCTGGCCAGGTCGGGTGTCGAGCAGGCGGGCCGGGGCGACCGGCAACGGACCCGGAGCGAACAGACGCACCGAAGTCGAGGCCGTGGCGCTCGTGGTGGGGTCGAGGCCGATGCTGCCCGCACGGGAGTCGTCAGGATCGCCGTTGGCGATCGACGTGTTGGGTACACCGACGTTGCCGACGGCGAGCGGTCCGCGGATCCAGTGGATCTCCGAGCCGTCCTGACGCAACTGCTGGAGTGGGCCCTGGACGTTGCTGACCAGGATCGTCGCGTCCCCGATGGCGCTGACCGCCGAGATGTTGCCGCGCCGCACGATCGCTGCGTCGCCGACCTTCGCCCCGGTGGAGGTGAACACGTTCATCCGGGTGGCTTCGAATCGCGGCGAGTCGTAGAACACCACCCAGTTCCCGGTCGCCGGATCGGCGATCGGCACGGTGACGCCTCCGATGTCGTAGCTGTTGAACGTGTCGTGGACGACCTCGATCGGCCCGCTGACCGAGGCGAGCGAGGAGGTGTAGATGTTGGCGAACCCCTGGGGCACGGAGAACGTGTCGTCATGAGTGGTGATGGCCACGAGGAAGTTCGAGCCGGCCGGGTTGTAGGCGATCCGCGGCGTGATCGGATACACGCTCGAGGTCGGCACCCTGACGCTGGATCCTCGTGAGAGATCTGCACCGAGGGGCTGGATCACGGAGATCCAGTTCATCCCTGGACCTGCGCACTTCTCGCCGCGCAGTGCGTAGGCGATCTTGTAGCCGCCGGTGACGGGATCGGCGACAGCGTCGGGGAAGGCCGCAACGCAGTCGCCGTTCTCACTTCCCTGCGGTTCGCTGATGGACGTCTCGGCCGATGCCATTGCCCCCGTGTCCGAGACGAGGATGCCGAGGATCCCGGAGTTGCGTGGCTCGACGAAGTCGCGCATGATCGTGACCAAGTACTGCTTCGTGACCGGGTTGTACGACACGTCGGGACGCCAACTCGTGCCTCCCGGCGTGAGGGTGTTCGAGCCCCGCCCCACGTTGTCGGCGAGGACAACCGGCGACCCGGTCGGCGTCCCGGATGCGTCGAGCACCGAGCTGTACACGGTGTCGGGTCCGAAGGTGATGCTGGTCCGCCACACGGCGAGGTACTGATTCAGATCGGGGTTGTACGCGATCTCGACCTGCCGGTTGAAGCCGCCGTCGGGCAGGACCTCCTGCAGGATCGAGACGCTGCCGTTCGGCTCGATCCGAGCGCTCACGTCCGAGGCTGGAATGGTGGCAAGGATCGAACAAGCGGCGATGGCGGCGACCAGGACCTTCGCGTGACGAATGAGCTGCATCAGCGGAACGTACGACAACGGCCCGTGCGGTTCAAGCGAATCGATAACAGCGCGCTAACACCGCCTGCGCGTGGGTGGGTCAGCGGCGACGCAGCTTCGACTTCGGTCGGTTGCCACCGCCGGACGTGTGGCCGGTCGGAGCAGGTTGATCCCGGTGCCAACACATCGTTCACGGACTCGTCGATGCTGGTGACCGTCGTCAAATCACCGTCTTCGGCGGCTGCTCCTGCGAAGCTTCGCTCGTGAACTTCGACTCCCGTTTCCGTCTCTGGTTGCGTCGGAGATGGGATCGCGTCGACGCCACGCTGGTCGCCACGCGGTTCGTCGCACGCAAGCTCAGCGACTCCGACGGCAGCGGCATCTCGTACGAGATCCGCGAGTACATGGTCGACGTTCCCGCACAGCGCGGCCAGATGCCGATCCGGTTGACCTTCGAGGAGAAGTCGTTCCGAGTGAAGGGCTCCCCGGAGCGCGGCGACGTCGTTCCGGTGATCGTGAATGCCGAACGGACCAAGGCGATGTTCGATCTCGGCGACGAGCGGATCGATCGACACGGCTGGGTGAAGCGGGACGTGCAGCGCCGCAAGCGGGAAGAGGACGAACGGTTCGAGGCACAGCGCACCGGACCGAGCCCGACGCCTCGACGCACGGGCGTCGATCGCGACGAGTAGCGGCTCAACGACGCCGTGACTTGGATTTCGCCGGACGGTTGCCGCCGCCCGATGTGCGCTTCGTCGGCGCCGGCCGCTGCTTGCCCTCGGTCTCCTCGGTTGAATCGTCGTCCGCCGACTTCTTCTTCTTCGACTTCCGCGGCTGTGCCGGCGTGTCGCGCATCTCCTTCAGTGACTTGCGCTGGTAGCCGAACTTGGCGAGGACGAAACCCATCAGAACGTAGAGCGGACCCGAGATCAGCAGGCCTGCGAACGCGCCGATGACGTTGCTGCTGCGGAACAGGACGATCAGCACCACCGCCATCACCGCCACATAGATCAACCACTCGCGGATCAGGCGCTGCCACGGCACCGGTCGACTCGAATCCCATGCCATGAGGCGATCCTATTCCGGGGTCCCCGATCCCGGTTACGATCCGCCAGGTGAGAGTTGGGATCCTGACCGGCGGTGGCGACTGTCCGGGTCTCAACGCCGTCATCCGCGCCGCCGTCCGCAAGGGCGAGCGCGTCCACGGTGACGAGCTCATCGGGTTCCTCGATGCGTGGGACGGCGTTCGTGACCGCCGCACCATCCCACTCACCGTCGAGTCGATGCGCGGCATGCTGCCACGCGGCGGCACCGTGCTCGGCACTCGACGCGGCAGCCCGTTCGACACGCCCGGAGGGGTGGACAACGTCAAGCAGACCCTCCACGACCTGGGGATCGATGCACTGATCGTCATCGGCGGCAACGGGAGCTTGTCGATCGCGTGCCGGCTGCATTCCGAGTACGGGCTTCCGGTGATCGGCGTACCCAAGACCATCGACAACGACATCGAGGGCACCGATCTCACGTTCGGGTTCACCACGGCCGTGCAGATCGCGACCGATGCGATCGACCGTCTGCACACCACAGCCGAGAGCCACGACCGGGTGATGGTTGTCGAGGTGATGGGTCGACACACCGGCTGGATCGCCACCCACGCAGGTATCGCCGGTGGAGCGACGGCAGTGCTGATCCCCGAGATCCCGTTCGACATCGACGAACTGTGCGCACGTCTGACCCGTCGCCACGACCGGGGTCGATTCGCATCGATCGTCGTGGTCGCCGAGGGCGCGGAGCCGATGGAGGGCACACTCGAGATGGAGGAGAAGATCTACGACCGCTTCGGGCACGTGGTTCTCGGCGGCGTGGCCACACGCATCGCCACGACCATTGCTCAGCGGACCGGGTTCGAGACCCGTGTCGTCCAACTCGGCCACGTGCAACGAGGTGGCACGCCCACGGCATTCGATCGAGTGCTGTCGACCCGATTCGGCGTGGCCGCGATCGACGCAGCACACGCGCACGCGTGGGGCAAGATGGTCGTGCTCAGGGGCGACAAGATCGAACTCGAAGACCTCACCGTCGCCGTGGGCAAGACCCGCACGGTCGATCGTGAACTCTTCGACGGCGTCGCCTCACACTTCTTCGCGTAGCACCCAGCGGTCATTCGGTGTCAGACAACGAATGAGAGGCGTCAGGACGGGTTGAACCGTCAGGTGATTTCATTCGGTGTCAGACACCAGATGACAGTCACCGGATGGTTCAGGCGGTGGGTGGGGTCGGGAAGTTGGGCTGGGAGGTCTCGAGGAAGTTCGGGTAGTCGTAGATGCTCAACGGCTCGTCGGTGCCTTGGCCGCTCCCGGTGGGCCAACTCTGGTTCTCGCCGTCCACTCGGAGTCGGACCAGTTGCACCTGGTCGATGGATGCCGCCGTCGCCACGATCTGTGCGAGCGCTTGGCGCAACCCCAGGTCGGACAGGTCGTCGAGTGCATCGTTGATGTCGATCGTGAGTCGGGTGCCGACGGTGCGCGCGGAGAGGATCTCGAGCTCGGGTGGGATCGCCGAGGTGAGGCCGAGCGCGTTCTCGGCAGCGTTCGTGCCCTCCACGAGAGAGGTCAGCAATTCCTGAGGATTGCCGAGTTCGGGGCGCCGGACCGCGCGGAGTTGGGGCGGGGCGTCGGTCGGGACCGGGCTGAGGAGATAGATCCGGCCGTCGCCCTCGGCGGCGTCACCGGTCGCGATCGCACCGAAGTCGACCCCGTCGTCGGCCGAGATCGCACGCGGAGAGGGGTCCTCGCGGATCGCACACCCAGCGATGGCCAGCGACGCCGCGAGTGCGAGTCGGATCGATGATCGCAGTGATCGGCGTCTCAGCCGTTCGATCGAGAAGGTCATCAGTCGTCGAGGTCCGTTGCCATCAGTTCGATCACGAAACGTGCGCCGGACTCGCCATCGAGTCGGTCCTCCACCCACACCCGACCGCCGTGCATCCGTACGTGTTCGTCGACGAGCGAGAGCCCGAGGCCGGCGCCTTCGCTGCCGGTGCGTCGCCCGGCTCCGCCGCCGCGGGCGAAGCGTTCGAAGATCAGTGACCGCTCGGACTCGGCGACGCCTTCACCCCGGTCCTCCACGGCGATGGTGAGGTGCGACATCGGTTCGTCGTCGAGGTTGTTCACCTCCATGGTGATCTCCGGTGAGCCGCCGCCGTAGGCCCGCGCATTGTCGATCAGGTTGGCGACGACGCGGGCGAGGCGGCGCTTGTCGCCACGGATGAGTGCGGTCTCGGCTCGCTCGCTCACCCGCACCGGGGTCTCCGGGTGCGAACTGACGGCCACCGCTTGGCGGACGAACTCCGCCGCGAGCAACTCTTCCATGTTCAAACGGATCGCCCCGGCATCGAAGCGCGAGATCTCGAGGAGATCCTCGACGAGCCCCGAGAACCGCACGACGTCGCTCGACAGCAGATCGAGCGCCGATTGGGCCCGTTCGGGCATGTCGTCGCGTCGGGCCTCCATCACCTCGACCGACGCGGCGAGCGTCATCAACGGCGACCGGAGTTCGTGGCTCACGTCGGAGGCGAAGCGAGCATCACGCTCCACTCGCTTCTCGAGGGCTTCGGCCATGTCGTTGAAGGACTCGGTGAGCACGCGCAGATCAGGGTCGTCCGTTCCTTCGAGGCGGGTGTCGAGTCGGCCCCCGGCGATGGCGGACGCGGCCTGAGCGGCCGTGCCCAGCGGGCGCACCGCTCGACGGGCGGCGAAGACTCCGACGAGCACGCCGAGTCCGGTGGTGATCAGAGCGGCGAGCACGAGTGCGACGCGCAGGTTGGACAGGTTCGAGTCGACGTCGTCGAGCGCGAAGAACTCGAAGTAGGCAATGCCCTCGGGAACCGACCAGCCGACGACGATGTTCGGTTCGCCGGCGACATTCGTGATCTGACGGGCGGATTCGCCGTTGGCGACCACCCGTTCGAACAACTCGGGAGGGATGTTGTCACGCGTGAACGGCGGCGTGCCGTACTGACGATCCTGGTACCAGATCATGTAGCGGCGCACGCCGTTGCGCTCGAGCGATGCACGGGCTGCGGTCGGCTCGGTCGGGAAGGTCGGTCGGAGGTCTCCGTAGACGATGCGGGCGTTGCGGCCCGAGCTGGAGATGGCCGCTTCGTCACGCTCGGTGACCAGGTTCGAGCGGGTCAACCCGAACGTCGTGGTGGCGAGGAACAGGGAGAGGCCGATCGACCCGAGAGTGATGATCAGCAGGATGCGTCGCCGCAGCCCGAGCGCCTTGGGGCGGGAGCGACTGATCAGTCGACGGACGGGACCGGCCACGGATGCACCGACCCGCCGGTCAGGTCTGGAGGCGGTAGCCGAGGCCGCGCACTGTCACGACGTGGCGCGGGTTGGCCGGATCGTGTTCGACCTTCGTGCGCAGCCGACGGATGTGCACATCGACCAGGCGACCATCACCGAAGTAGTCGTAGCCCCACACCTTGTCGAGCAGCGCCTCACGGCTGAGCACCTTGCCGGGGCTCTCGGCCAGTTCGCACAGCAAACGGAACTCGGTCTTGGTCAGGTGGACCTCGGAGCCCTCCCGAATGACCTTGCCTTCGTCGGGGATCAGTTCGAGATCCCCGAAGACGAGGCGGGCATGGCCCGGAGCGCCGGGGCGGATCCGGCGCAACAGCGCCCGGATGCGGGCCGACAGTTCCTTGGGAGCGAAGGGTTTGGTGAGGTAGTCGTCGGCCCCGGCTTCGAGCCCGGCGACGATGTCGTGGGTGTCGTTGCGAGCGGTCACCATCACCACGGGAACGTCGCTGGTACGACGAAGTGTGCGGCACAGTTCGAATCCGTCGATGCCCGGGAGCATGATGTCGATCAACACCACGTCGGGGGCGGACCGGTTGAACAACTCGATCGCCTGCTCGCCGCTCTCGGCCTCGTCGACGATCCAACCCTCGTCTTCGAGCGCGAGCTTCACCGCAGAACGGATTCGCTCGTCGTCTTCGACCGCAAGGATTCGTGTACCCACACCCCCATGATGCCGCATTTCACCTGCTCTCGACGACCATGGTCACGAATTCACCATGAAGGGCGGGCGTTGCAGCCACCACCCCCATCGGAGCCGTGGCATCGAGCGGCCCGCCGTCGAATGCGGTGACCGTGCCACCGGCCTCGGTCACGAGCAGGACGCCGGCGGCGACGTCCCAGGAGTTGATGAACTCCTCGAAGTACGCATCGACCCGGCCGCTCGCCACGTAGGCGAGGTCGAGTGCGGCCGAGCCCTGGCGGCGGATGTCGCGGACACGTGGCAGGACCCGGGCGATGCGCTCGGCCTGGTCGATGCGGTGACCGTCGAGGTGGTAGCTGAAGCCGGTCGCAGGGAGCGACGTGGCGAGGTCGGTCGCGCCCGACACGGCGACGGGTGTGCCGTTGATCGTGGCGCCCTCGCCGAGTGCCGCCGAGTACAACTCGTCGACGACGGGGGCGTAGATCGCACCCGCCACCGGTCGACCGTCCCGGAGGACTGCCACGGACGTGCACCACCCTGGGAGGTCGTAGACGAAGTTGACGGTGCCGTCGATCGGATCGACGTGCCACTCCAGGCCCGACGATCCCTGGTGGTCGGCGCCTTCTTCGCCGACGATCGAGTCGTCCGGACGTGCGGCGCGGATGCGTTGAACGACCAGTCGCTCTGTCTCGCGGTCGAACTCGGTGACAGGATCGACGTCGCTGGACTTCGTGTCGTGGGCGGCTCGTGACCCGGCACCCAGCCGTCGGCGTTGGGCATGAGCGAACGAGCCGGCCTCGTGGGCGATCTCGGCGCACAGGGTGCGCAATTCGCTCGGGCTCGCCGGCACGACGTGGGCGGTCAGACGCTCGTGACGCTCATGATCGCCCGGTACTCGGTCAGTCCGTCCATCGTCGAGTCGGATGTCGTCAGAAGGCATGTCCGGCGTCCTCGCGATCGTTGGCTTCGTGCCATTCGCCGAGGGCACGCATCACGAGGACCGCCACGACCGCCATGCCGACGGATGCGATCACGGCCCCGACCAGGAGGCCGACGCCCGTTGCGAGCCCGCAGTCGCCTTCGCACTGGATCTCGATCAGCGAGTAGCCGATCAATGCACCGGCCAACCCGCTGAGACAGATCGACACGAACGCAGCGATTCGCACGCGGACCGACGGGATCGCGGACAGCGGCTTGTCGGGGATGGCGCTCGTCACCGACCCGAGTGTACGGATGCGCTGCGTCTCGGCAGTTCTCCACCTGCGGTGAGCTTCGGGTACGCCGAGGTACCCGAACCACACCGCCGAGCCGAGCCGAGCCGAGCCGAGCCGTACCGAGCCGAGCCGAGGCTGGGCCGGGCTGGGCTGGGCTGGGCCGAGGAAACGGGCGATCGGTGCTCGGCGTATCCTCGGTTCGTGGCAGCAACTCCCGGCGTCGGTCCTCGTCACCGAGCCGTGCGGACGATCCTGCATGCGGACATGGACGCGTTCTTCGTGTCGGTGGAGTTGCGGCGTCACCCCGAGTTGGTCGGGCAGCCGGTCGTGGTCGGCGGCACCGGGAACCGCGGTGTGGTCGCCGCTGCCTCGTACGAGGCACGCCGATACGGGGTGCACTCGGCGTTGCCGTCGGCGATCGCCAAGCGACGATGCCCGCATGCCGTGTTCCTGCCCGGCGACCACGACCACTACGGCGAGGTCAGCCGCCAGGTGCGTGAAGTGTTCGACCGATACACACCGCTCGTCGAACCGCTGTCGCTCGACGAGGCGTTCCTCGACGTCACCGGGTCCTTCAGATTGTTCGGCGACGGCGTCGCGATCGGCCACCGCATCCGCGACGACATCCGTGACGAACTGCACTTGGGGTGCAGCGTCGGCGTGGCGACCAACAAGTTCCTCGCCAAGCTCGCGTCGGTCGAAGCCAAGCCCCGGGCGCATCGAGATCGGATCGAGCCGGGGGAGGGGGTCACCCTCGTTCCCGCCGACGCCGAGCAGGAATTCCTCGACCGGCTGCCCGTCAAGCGGCTGTGGGGAGTCGGCCCGGCCACGCTCGAGAAGCTCGAACGGCTGGGGATCGCCACGGTGAGGGACCTCCGTCGCGTGGACCTGCCCGTGCTCTCGACCGCCGTCGGACCGAACCTGGCCGGGCATCTCGCGGCGCTCGCCGTCGGCGCAGACGATCGCGAGGTCGATCCCGACCGGGAGGCCAAGTCGATCAGCCACGAGGAGACCTATCCGCAGGACAAGCACACCCCGAGGGAGATGCGGCGCGAACTGGTCCGCCTCGCCGACGCCGTGGCTCAGCGGATGCGAAACCAGGGGGTCGGGGCGCGTACCTGGCAGGTGAAGATCCGGTTCGCCGCAGGATTCACCACCATCACCCGGTCGGTCACCACCGGCGATCATCTCGACCGGGCGCCCGACATCCTCGAACTGGTGGGTCCGGTCCTCGACGCCGTCGATCCCTCCCCCGGAGTCCGGTTGCTCGGCCTGAGTGGTTCGAACCTCGGGCAGCCGACGGCGCAACTCACGTTCGACGATCTCGACGTGTCGACACCCGACGTCGGCGCCACGACCGATGCGCTGGATGCCATCCGGCAGCGCTTCGGGGACAGCGCGATCGGGCCCGCCAGTGCCGTTTCCGGCGGACGGCTCACGACGGTGCGTCGAGGGTCACAGCAATGGGGTCCCGACGAAGATCGCACCTCGCGTTGAGGAAAGAGTTTCCACGTGCGATGATACGTGGGTGCCCCTGTCCGAAGAGGAACAGCAGATCCTTCGCCAGATCGAAGACGAGCTCAAGCAGGACCCCACGTTCGCGCAACGCGGGTACCGTGTTTCGCGCCGTCGGTCCGCTCTGCTCGTGGCCGGACTCGTGGCCGGGTTGGCTGCCACCGTCGTGTGTCTCGCCATCAACTTCATCCTGGCGTTCGTCGCGTTCGTGTTCGTCTTGTTCATGGCGGTCAAGCTCGAGAGCGAGATCCGTCTCCTCGGGCGCGAGCAACTCGGACAGCTGCCGATCTCTGCCTGGCTCAACGCTCGTCGCCCCGACGAGCAGAGCGACGTCTGAACCTGATTCGCCGCTCGGCGGCGGGTTCAGCTCCAGATCGTGAAGTAGCGCCGGACTCGCCCGAGCGGGCCGACCGTGTCGGCAACCGCCTGCTCCACCTGCCGGCACCAGCTCGTGGCGCTCTGGAGGGTCGACGTGCCGAGCACGCCCTCCTGACTCAACCGATCGTGGCCGTCGGGTGCGAAGGCGACCTGCGTGACGACGTCGGCGAGCGACTTCATCGGACGAGCAGCCAGCGGGAACGTCGCCGAGGTCGCCGTGGCTGCCTCGGTCGGTGTGAGGTCGGGCCGATAGCGGACCCCGACGTCGCTCAGCGAGCTGGTGGCGCGAGCCCAGAGGTGACCGAGTCGATCCTCCGGATCGGTGATCGCACCACGACGAAGGCGGCGCACGAGGGCCGGAATCGCGAGCACGAAACCGAGCAGTGCGAGCACCGCGAGCGGCCGCCACGGGACCGAGAAACCGTCGTCAGCGGCGACGGGCGCAGCCGGAGCGGGCGTGTTCTGCTCCGGCCCAGGAGTGGGGCGGTCGGGAATCGTCGTCGGCACCGGCACGCCGTTCGCGTCGACGACCGTGCTCACGGGTGCTGGCGCAGCGGTGGTGGTCGGACTCGCGCCCTCGTCACCACCCGCAGGCCCGTCGTCCTGCTGGGGTTCGACCCCGGTGTAGTCCTGTGCGTTCGGAGCGCCTCGACCCGGAGTCGGCTCGAACGGCACCCAGCCGATCCCGTCGAACCACACTTCGGGCCAGGCGTGAGCGTTGCGGCCGAGGACCGAGTAGTTGCCGGCACCGTCGTTGGCCCCCTGCGTGAACCCGACCGCGACGCGGGCGGGGATGCCGATCGAGCGCATCATTGCCGCGTAGCTGCCGGCGAACTGTTCGCAGTAGCCGACTCGGTTGCGCAGGAACGCTTCGATCTCGTTGTTGCCGTGACCTTCCTGGATCTCGAGGCTGTACTCGAATTCGCTGCGGAACCAGTTCTGGAGGGTCAGCGCGATCTCGTAGTTCGACGTCGCTCCTGCGGTGACCTGACGGGTCGTGTCGGCGATGGAGGAGGGGAAGTCGTCCGGCAGGTCGAAGTAGATCGGGTCACCCGGATCGCTCGACGTGGCGCTCGACAGCGTCGCAGCGTCGTAGCGGGGCGAGGCCGAGAGGATGTCGAACACGTCGCCGCGTTCGAGGTCGCTGCCCGTCTTGACGAGTGTGGCGCTGTCCTCGTTGAATCGAAGGTCGTCACGCAGGTCACCGGCGCCGGTCGCGGCGATCGGGTCGGCGGCGGCGGGGAGGAGTGCGCCGCCGAGTGCGGAGATCGTGATCTGCTGGCGGATGTCGATCGACCCCTCGGTGCCCTGGGCGATCGCCCCGTCGGCGCGGTCGAGGCCACGCTCGGGGAGCCCCCAGGTGCGACCGTCGAACTTCGGGAGCGCCGAGGACCGCCAGTAGGAGTCTCCGTCGGCGGCGACCACGAAGAGTTCGGTCTCGGACCGGTTGGTCAGACGTGACCGGATGTCGACGAGGGGACTGATCACCTCGGTCACGTCGCCCCCGTTGCCGCCCTTGGTGTCGTACAGCGCTTCGGCGTCGGCACCGGGAAGGCGAGGGCCGACGAAACCGGCAACGAGGGCAACGGACAGCGCAGAGCCGGCTGCGACCGGAAGCACGCGTGCGAACAGGGGGCGGGGGATGCCGATCGTGGCGGCCTGTTCGGGCGCGTGGTGCTGGCGGAGCACCACGGTGGCGACCACCCCGGCGGCGACGAGCGCCATCGTGGAGGCGACCCGACTGCGGTCGGTGCCCAGCGCAGCGACGAACACGAAGAGGACGCCGCCCGGCACCAGTGCCTCGGCCCGGGCGAACGCCCGAAACGCGAACGTGTCGGCGAGGAGAACGGCTGCCCCGACGCCGATCGCTGAGAGGACGTTCCACCCGTACAGGAACTCCACGGGTGCGACCTGGGTCCGGAAGTTGTCACCGACGACGTTCAACTCCAGGCGGAAGACGGACCAGGTCTCCGACGTGGGGAGCAGCAGCGCGAACGTGTCCCGGTAGAACATCGCACCGACGAGCCAGACCAGGGCGGCGAGCGTCACCGGGAACGCGATCCAGACCGGCGTCCGGAACCGGCGGAGCGCGAACGCAATGCCGTGACCGACGACCGCCACGACGACCAGGTTGTCGAAGAATTCCCAGCCGCTGAACACGCGGGCGAACCCTGCGGCAACGACGATCGAGTACACGGTGAGAGCGAGCGTGGCGACTGCGTCGGAACCGATGTCGGTCGACGTCGCGGGTTGTCTCGTCGTGTCGCTCATCGCGTGGTCACACCCCAACCGGTCTCGCGGAGGCGTCTGCGCCCGGCGTCGTTCGCGCAGTCGACGTGACGCGCCGACCGCTCGACGTGCCGACCAGTTGTCGCCACGTCGAGAGGAATTCTGCCTCGGTCCGGGCTGCCGCACCGATCGGGGCGCGGGATGTTTCGTCGGTTGTCACCGGAACGATCGCCTGCGTGGGATCGAGGACCGAACGAGCGGCCGTCATCCCGGCGCCGTTCATCGACCCGGTCACCACCACGAGGAGTCCGACACCTTCACCGGGATCGCGATCGAGCACCGGAAGCGGATCCCCGCCCGGGTGGATCGCCGCCAGGACCCGCAGTGACTCGGCGCCCACGTCGGGTCCGCGCAGGTCGACCCCGCCCGAGACGAAGCGGGTGACCAGATCGGCGTGGGCTGCGCTGCGTACGAGACTCGCCGCCACCGTGACCGCCCGCTCGAACGATGCGGCATCGGCGTAGGAGAGGCGGTCGGAGTCGAGCAGGACCAGCATCCGGCGCAACCCTTCGACCGAGTTCTGCTTCACGAGCAGCTTGTCGCTGCGCGCCGAGGCGCGCCAGTGGATCGTGCGCGGCTCGTCGCCGTCGGCGTATTCACGCAGGCTGTGGAACTCGCCCGGCCCCAGCCGGCGCGCCTGTGCGAGCAGGTGCCGTCCGAGCGGGCCGTTGCCGAGTTCGGGCATGTCCACCAGGTGGGCCCTCGGCGCGACGACGACGGTGTCGACCCCGGCGACGGCGCGCGTACGGCGCAGGAGGCCGAGCGGATCGCGCAGTTCGGCCACGAGTGGACCGAGCGAGATGGTGCCTCGCACCGAGGTGGGGAGTTGGTAGCCGGCGTTCGCTGCCGACCGGGCGGCGAGTGGCTCGACCGTCAGTTCCGCCACATGATCCTCGGTGCCGACGCGGCCGACCCGTTCACGCAGCCCGAACCGGGCGGACCGCACCGAGCCCCCGTGATGAAGTTCGAGGTCGACCCGGCCGGTGTCGCCGGCGACCAGGATCGTGGGACGGATCGTGCGCACCCCGGCGACACGGGGCGTGCGCAACAGCACGTAGAGGAATGCGGCCGCGACGGCGGCGAGGAATCCCGCGCCGATCACGAACAGTTCGACCACGCCGAAAGCGCGTCCGATCGCGAGCGCAACGACGCCGGCGACGATCGCCAGCACCCCGTACCGAGTCATGATCGGGCGACGGGCACCGGCACGGCTGCGAACACTTCACGGATCGCATCATCGGGCGACAGGCGCGAGGCGTGGTCGGGTCGCAGCACGATGCGGTGGGCGAGCGCCGAGACACCGACGACCTTGACATCGTCGGGAGTGGCGTAGTTGCGGCCCCGGGCGGCGGCGTGGGCCTTCGACGCGGCGGCCAACTGCAGCGTCGCTCGCGGTGAGAGGCCGAGTTCGATCGCCGGGTGGCGCCTACTCGCCTCGGCGAGGTCCACGAGATACGACTTGAGCGCGCTGGCCATGTAGATCGAACGGACACCGGCGATCATCGAGCGGACCTCCTCGGCCGACACGACCGGCGACAGGTCGGCGAGCGTGTACTGGGAACCCTGGTCCTCGAGCATCTGCAGTTCGGCGTCGCGCCCCGGGTAGCCGATCGAGATGCGCAGCAGGAACCGGTCGAGCTGGCTCTCGGGGAGCCGGTAGGTGCCCTCCTGCTCGACGGGGTTCTGGGTGGCGATGACCATGAACGGTGGAGGAAGGGGTCGGGTCTGTCCGTCGGCCGTGACCTGACGCTCCTCCATGGCCTCGAGCAACGCCGACTGGGTCTTGGGTGACGCCCGGTTGATCTCGTCGGCGAGGAGGATGTTCGCGAACATCGGACCGGGTTCGAAGCGGAATGTCTCGGTGGTGCGCGAGTAGATGCTCACGCCGATCAGGTCGGTCGGCAACAGGTCGGGCGTGAACTGGACTCGTCGCCAGGTGCAGTCGATCGATGCCGACAGGGCTTTGGCGAGGCTGGTCTTGCCGACGCCGGGCACGTCCTCCACCAGGAGGTGGCCCTCGGCGAGCAAGGCGACGACTGCGAGGTCGATGGCTTCGTGCTTGCCTCGGATCACCTGGGCGATGTTCGACGTGATGGCACCGAAGAGGCTCGCGAAGTTCCTGCTCGCGCTCGCTGCCTGGCCGTTCTGGGCGATCGATTCCGTCGCGGTCCTGATGTCCGTCACGATCGGCAGGGTAATGGGCCCTACCATCATCAGGGTGTCGCCCCGCCCACCGATGCTCGCCGTCGCCATCGAACCCGCCCGACTCGCCGCCGCGCTCGTCGACGCGTCGGGAACGGTGCTCGTCCGTGACCGGGTCACGATGCCGTCCCGAGACGTCTGGCGTTCGCTCGAACGTCTGGTGCGTCGAGTGAACGCCGCTGCGCCCGAATCTGTCGCCGGCTTCGACCGGGTCGCCGCGAGCTGCGTCGGGCCCGTCGACGAGCAGGCAGGCACGGTCTCGCCCCCGTACGTGCCGGCGTGGACCAACTTCGCATTGCGTGAGCACCTCGAAGAACTGACCGAACGTCCGGTCACGGTCGCATCGGCGGGGGCGGCTGCTGCGGAGGCCGAGCGTCGGATCGGCGAAGCAACCGAGACTCGGAGCTATCTGTTCGTGGTCGCCGACGCCACCGTCGACTCGGCGTGCATCATCGACGGCCGGCGACTGCGGGGCGCCCACGGCAATGCCGGCTCGATCGCCCACATCACCGTCGATCCCGAGGGCCTGGCGTGCTGGTGTGGTTCGAAGGGCTGCCTCGAGCCGTATCTGTCCTCGATCGCTCTCGAAGCCGAGATGAACCGACCGTTGCGACGCGTCAACCCGTCCACGATCGAGCGCGCCGGGATCATGCTGGGGCGGGCGATCGCATCGATGTGCGCCACCGTCGACGTCGACACCGTGTTCGTCACGGGCGGTGTCATCGACGCCTTCGGAGACCAACTCCTCGACGTTGCCCGCCGCGAACTGCTCACACGGACGCGTCTGCCCAACCTCGATGGGCTGCGGCTGGTCGAACCCGTCGAACACATCGGTCCGTTGCTGCGCGCTGCTGCACTCGCAGATCTCGTGTCCACGGACTCCGCGCCAGCCGATTCGGGCCGGCCCGGCTCCACATCTCCCGGTCTCGCGCCGCACCATCCGGATCGATCCGATCCGGGTCGCAGGTGAGTTCGATCGCCTGCTCGGCTACCGCGCGGTAACCGGGCCTTGCTAGCGTCGTACAGATGCAGCCGACCTACACCGCTGAAGCCGAGGCCTACCGAGAAAAGGTCCAGGCATTCCTGGCCGAGAAGCTTCCGTCGAACTGGAAGGGCATCGGTGCACTGGAAGGTGAGGAACTCGACTCGTTCGTCGCCGAGTGGCGGACCGTGCTCTACGAGGCGAACTACCTCGCTCCGGGGTGGCCCCAGGAGTTCGGTGGCGCCGGACTCTCGGCGCTCGAGCAGGTGATCCTCGCCGAGGAGTTCACCAAGGCCGGCGTGCCGACCGGCGGCCCGAACGATGCCTTCAGCATCCAGATGCTGGGCAACACGATCCTGATGTGGGGCACCGACGAGCAGAAGGCGCACTACATCCCGCGCATCCTGTCCGGTGAGGACGTGTGGTGCCAGGGCTACTCCGAGCCCGACGCCGGCTCCGACCTCGGTAACGTCGGGCTCAAGGCCGAACTCGACGGCGACGAGTGGGTGCTCAACGGCCAGAAGATCTGGACCTCGGCCGGTCATCTCGCCGATCACATCTTCACGCTGGCCCGGACCGACCCGGACTCGCCGAAGCACAAGGGCATCTCGTTCCTGCTCGTCCCGATGGACCAGCCGGGCATCGAAGTTCGTCCGATCAAGATGATCTCCGGTGACAGCGAGTTCAACGAGGTCTTCTACACCGACGCACGCGTGCCCAAGGAGAACGTCATCGGCGGCGTCAACAACGGCTGGGGCGTGGCGATGTCGCTGCTCGGCTACGAGCGTGGCGAAGCTGCGGCGACGGGCCCGATCCGCTTCCAGGCCGAGTACGCCCGTCTCGAAGCCATGGCCAAGGAACGTGGGCTCGCCGACGATCCGGTCATCCGTCAGCGGTTGGCGAAGGCGTATTCGACGACTCGGATCATGGGGTTCCTCGGAAAGCGCGTGCTCACCCAGTTCCTCGCCGGACACCACCCGGGGCCGGATGCCGCAATCGGCAAGCTCCAGTGGAGCGAGTACCACAAGGTCGTCACCGAACTCGCGATGGACATCATGGGTGCGGACGCTCTCTTCTGGGACGGCCGCAAGCCGCCGTCGTCGTTCGGTGCCGATGATGGAGGGGCCGCGAACTCCCAGTCGTCCTGGATCGGTACGTTCCTCAACGCTCGCGCCGGCACGATCTACGCCGGCTCCAGCCAGATCCAGCGCAACATCATCGGCGAGATGATCCTCGGGCTCCCCAAGGAGCCCAAGCCGGCAGCGCCGACCCAGTAGGTCGTCGATCGGTGGCGCGGGCGGTGTCGGCGCACCGGATCCTGGTGAGTCTGGGTCGGGCCCAGCCCGACGGAGGCTCACCGGTGCAGACGGATCGAGGCGTCGGTGAGTCTGGGTCGGGCCGAGGGCGAGGAAGGCTCACCGGTCAGCGAACTGGCGCACGAGGTGACCTGCCCCGACGATGCTCGCGTATGCTGGCCTCCGTGATTCGTTCCGGTCTGGCAGTCGCTCGGCGGCCGCGTCTGTGGGGCACCGCAGTGCGCCAGGCGCGTCGCACGTCGGCGCCTGGATGGTGGAGACGCCGACCGTTCCTTCCGGTGCCGTCGGGTGAGTACCTCCGGTTCCGGCTCCTGACCCAGTACGGCGACGATGCGCACGCCTGGGACCCCGACGACGTCGTGCGATACCTCGCATGGTGCAGATCCTGGGAGATGGGCGCAACCAGCGCTCGGTGACCCCTCGATGCACAGCGCGCTCGTCCTCAATGCCAGCTACGAGCCGCTCAGCGTCGTGTCCTCACGGCGTGCCACCTGCCTGATCCTGGACGAGAAGGCCGAACTCCTCGAAGACGACGGCACCGTCCTGCGATCCGAGATGCTGGCCTTCCCGAGCCCCTCGGTGATCCGGCTGCGGTACATGGTGAAGGTGCCCTACGTGCGTCGTACTGCCATGTCGCGGCGTGCGATCTTCGCCCGTGACGATCACCGCTGCCAGTACTGCGGTGACCGAGCGGACTCGATCGACCACGTCCACCCGCGGTCCCGTGGCGGTCTGCACACCTGGGAGAACGTTGCGGCCGCTTGCCGACCGTGCAACCTCACCAAGCGTGACCGTACTCCAGAGGAGGCCGGCATGTGTCTGGCCAAACCCTGTCGCGCCCCCCGGCAGTCGGCGTGGGTCGTGGTCGCGACGAGCGCGGTGCCCGACGCGTGGCGGGCCTACCTGCCGATCGCCTCGTGAGCAGACGTTGAACACTCTGCCGTGGCGGGTCGTGTCCCGGCGATCGACCGCGTCGGAGTTCCACGCACAGCCGATTCCGGAGCCTGCCCGACCCGAGATCTGGGTGCACGAGGTGGCACGTCCTGCGCTGGTACTCGGTTCCACACAACGGGGGGACGGCATCGTCGACGCCGAGGCCTGCGAGCGAGCGGGGTTCGAGGTCGTGCGGCGGCGCAGTGGTGGGGGAGCGGTCCTGCTCGTTCCCGGAGACGTCACATGGGTCGACGTGATCCTCCCGGCCGGCGCACCGGGCTGGTCCGATGACGTGCACCGACCGATGGTCTGGCTCGGTGAGCGACTCGCCGAGGCGTTCACAGCGGCCGGAATCGACGGCACCCGGGTTCACACAGCCGGATTGGTCACCACCGAGCACTCCGGGCTGATCTGCTTCGACGGGCTCGGACCCGGCGAGTTGACGCTGGGAGACGCCAAGCTCGTGGGGATCAGCCAGCGACGGACCCGGGCTGCTGCCCGCCTGCAGTGCTGCTGGTACTCGGCGTACGACCCGGCAGCACTCACCCGTTTCCTGATCGATGCGCCGGACCCGGCTGGGCTCAACCCGGTGGCGACGGTCGGCCCGCACGTCTCCGTGGTCGAGCACCTGGTGCGCGAACTCGACGCCCGATCATGATCCGAGTGATGATCGGTCTGCGGGCGCAGCCCTCGACGCCGCTCATCGAGCAGACCGGAGGGGTCCGGCGTGAGGGCGCCCATCCATGGGATGCACAGGTGGCCAGGATGGAGGAATGTGGGGGAATGTGGTTGACGATGGGGGGGAATGGGGGCATAGTGGGGCCGACCGGGGGAAGCTCCCTCGCGAGTCTCAGGCAGGGAGGCGGTCAGGATCGTGGGTGTCGGTG
>JBBSOH010000047.1:0-19498 GCA_038259945.1 Acidimicrobiales bacterium | reverse complement strand
CGGGGGATACTGCACGCACGCTGTAGTAGAGATGATGCTCGCCCTGGCCGAGGTTGTCGAACGCGGCGCTCACCCGGTCGTCCCGCACTTCGAGATCGGTACGCACCACATCGTGCGTCGACGATCGTGACGAGCAATCCGAAGGAACTCTCGGCGGCTCGGAGTCGGAACCGAGACGGCGTCAGGTTCGTTCGAGGAAGAACGAGAACGCCACCAGCGTGAGGATCCACACGAGTGCGAGCACGAACGTGATGCGGTTCAGGTTCCGTTCCGCAGCCGTCGATCCGAGTGCTGCGCCACCGCCGCCACCGAACATGTCGGACAGTCCGCCGCCGCGCCCGCTGTGCAGCAGGATGCCGCCGATCACGCCGAACAGGGAGCCCACGTTGAGCACGAGGGTCACATAGAGCATCACGTCACGCACCCGGCGAACGATACCGGCGCCGACCCCGCGAAGTGTCGGACGATACGCCACGGATATCTTCGCCAGATGCCCGCAGACGCCGTTTCCCAGCAACACACCGCGATCGCCGAACGACTCCTCGACGGGCGCAGCACCGTCGGCTCCCCCGCCGTGTCGCCCGACGGGTCCCGAACGGCGTTCGTCGTGGCGACGATCGACCTGGCGACCAACACGACCGTGCGGCGTGTGTGGCTCGACGATGCACCGGTCACCGCCGGCCCGAAGGACGGATCGCCGACCTGGTCACCCGACGGACGCTTCCTCGCGTTCACGTCCGTCGGCGACGACGACCACGAGTCGGCGCTGCGCATCCTTGCGATCACCGGCCCCGGCGAGGTCCGCACCGCGTGCACGATGCCCGACGGGCTCGGCGACCTCGCCTGGTCGCCGGACGGAAAGTGGC
The DNA here is from genome assembly GCA_038259945.1 of Acidimicrobiales bacterium. Classification (GTDB taxonomy): domain Bacteria; phylum Actinomycetota; class Acidimicrobiia; order Acidimicrobiales; family Ilumatobacteraceae; genus Ilumatobacter_A. The sequence continues at coordinate 18,632 of JBBSOH010000047.1, read as the reverse complement.
TCGGCTTCACGAGTCGCACACGCGACGAGCGCTACACCGAGAAGGACTCGTCGTGGCAGTCGCCGCGCAAGATCGAGAGGTTCTTCTCCCGTCTGAACGGAGAGAACTGGGTGTTCGACCGCCCGAAGCACGTCCACGTCGTCACCGCCGACGGCACGGGCGGCCCACGCAACCTGACGCCCGGACCATTCCAACACAGCGGTGTCGCATGGACCCCCGATTCGTCGGCGATCGTCACGGCAGCCGCACGCCATGACACGTGGGACCGCGACCTCGCCGAGGACGTCTACGTCGTCCCGCTCGACGCCGACGAGCGTCCCGACGCGATCCGCTGCCTCACCGCCCACGACGGCACCTACTCGATGCCGTCGGTGTCCCCCGACGGCTCCCGGGTCGCGTTCATCGGTCACGGCGACACCGAGACGATGGTCCACAACCACGCCGTCGGTTCGGTGCGGTTCGACCTCGACGGAACCACCGACGCCGACATCGCATGGGCGTCCAAGGCGCTCGATCGCACCTTCATCTGCACCGTCGGCGGCCGTGCTCCGGTCTGGGAGAACGACGACAGCGTGCTCGCGATGGCCGAGGACTGCGGCGAGACGCACCTGCTCCGGGTCACGGTCGATGCATCCGCTGAGCCACAACGGGTCACCACCGGAGCGATCACCGTGATGGACTTCGATGCCTCGGCCGGCACCGTGGCCACCATCCGCTGCGCAGCCGACCAGACGGCCGAACTGTTCGTCGGTGACGAGCGACGCACCTCCGTTGGGGCCGCACTGTCGTCGACGCTGCTCGGCTGGGAGAAGTTCACGGTGCCGACCACCGACGGCAGCGACGAGATCGACTGCTGGATCATGCGCCCGGCGGACTTCGACGACTCCTGCACGTACCCCGTCCTGCTCGACGTCCACGGCGGTCCGTACACGCAGTACGGCGAGTACTTCTTCGACGAAGCGCAGATGCAGGCCGCTGCAGGCTTCGTCGTCGTGCTCGGCAACCCGCGCGGATCGAGTGGGCGCCACCTCGGGTGGGGTCGGGCGATTCTCGGACCGAAGCACCCGGTCGCCCCAGGGACGGGCTGGGGTGGTGCCGACGTGGACGACGTGCTCGCCACCATCGACGGCGCCCTCGACCGCTACCCGTTCTGTGACCGCGATCGGGTCGGCATGATCGGCGGGTCGTACGGCGGATTCATGGCCACCTGGCTCGCTGGACACCACGGCGAACGCTTCCGTGCCTTCTGCTCGGAGCGTGCAGTGAACAACCTCGTGTCCGAGGAGTGGAACAGCGACATCGGCACCGCGTTCCGTACCGAACACGGCCCGCTCTACATCGACGACGTCGACACCTATCGGGCGTCGAGCCCGATCGAGAACATCCGGGACATCGACACACCGATGCTGCTGATCCACTCCGAGGAGGACTGGCGCTGCCCGATCGGGCAGGCCGAGGAACTGTGGATGGGCCTGCGCCTGCTCGGCAAGGAAGTGGACTTCTACCGATTCCCCGGCGAGAACCACGAACTGTCCCGGTCGGGCTCCCCCGTCCACCGGGTGCAGCGCGCCCAGATCATCCTGGACTGGTTCGCCGACAAGCTCGTTTCGCTCTGATCGGCTCGGTGATCAGTCGGGGAAGTGGCAGGCCACGGGGTGACCGCGACCGCGATCGACCAGTTCCGGCTCCTGCTCGGCGCACTTCGCCTCCGCTTTCCAGCAGCGGGTCCGGAAACGACAGCCCGAGGGAGGATCGACGGGGCTGGCCACATCGCCTTCGAGCACGATGCGCTGGCGCGATCGCTCACGCCGCGGATCGGCCACCGGCACGGCCGAGATGAGTGCTTGCGTGTACGGATGCGACGGGTTGTCGTAGATGGCTTCACGGTTGCCCTCCTCGACGATCTTGCCGAGGTACATCACGGCCACCCGATCGGAGATGTGGCGCACGACGGAGAGGTCGTGGGCGATGAACACGTAGGCGATGCCCATCTCGTCCTGCAGCTTCTTGAGCAGGTTGACGACGCCCGCCTGGATCGACACGTCGAGTGCCGACACCGGTTCGTCGAGGACGATCACCCGCGGGTCGAGCACCAGCGCTCGGGCGATACCGACACGCTGGCGTTGACCACCGGAGAACTCGTGCGGATAGCGATTGACGTGTTCGGGCGACAGGCCCACCGTCTGAAGCAGGTCGCGGATCCGGGTCTTGATGTCGGCCTTCTCGAGACCGTGGTGCAACTTGAGCGGCTCACTCAACGTCTCGCCGACGGTTCGACGCGGGTTCAGCGATGCATACGGGTCCTGGAACACGATCTGCAGGCGCTGACGGATCTTCAGCATCTCGGACTTGCTGGCTTCGTCGAGATCGGTGCCCTCGAAGTCGACCGTGCCCGAGGTCGGCTTGATGAGGTGGAGCAGCAGGCGGCCGGTCGTCGACTTGCCGCAGCCCGACTCACCAACGAGGCCGAGAGTCTCGCCTTCGTTCACGTAGATGTTGACGCCGGCCACGGCGGACACTTCGGCCACCGTGCGGCCGAACACTCCGCCCTTGATCGGGAAGTGCTTGACGAGGTCGTTCGCGCGGAGGATCTCGGTGCTCACTGTGGCTTCCAATCGACACTCGTGAAGTGGCAGGCCGACAGGTGGCCGCTTCCTTCGTCACGCAACTCGGGTTCCTTCTCGCTGCAGATGCCCGGCACCTGCGCATATGAGCAACGTGGATGGAATGCACACCCCGACGGTCGGTTGATGAGCGATGGAGGCGACCCCTTGATCGGAATCAGCGGCTTGTCGTGGTCGCCGACGAGGTCGGGAATGCTCTTGAGCAGCCCTTCGGTGTACGGGTGCGCCGTCTCGTAGAAGATCTCGTCCACGGTGCCGAACTCGACCTGGTTGCCGGCGTACATCACCATCATCTGGTCCGCCAGCCCGGCGACGACGCCGAGGTCGTGGGTGATCAGGACGATTCCGGAATCGATCTCGTCCTTGATGGCGACGAGCACTTCGAGCACCTGCGCCTGCACGGTGACGTCCAGGGCCGTGGTCGGCTCATCGGCGATCAACAGGTCGGGCTTGCACATGATCGCCATCGCGATCATCGCCCGCTGACGCATGCCACCGGAGAACTCGTGGGGGTGCATGCCGGCACGCTTCCTCGGCTCCGGGATCCCGACCAGGTCCAGGGTCTCGATCGCGCGCTTCATGGCATCTTTCTTGGAAAGGCCGTCGTGGATCCTCGCCATCTCCGCCACCTGGCGTCCCACGGTGTGGACCGGGTTGAGCGCGGTGAGCGGGTCCTGGAAGATCATGGCGATTTCGCCGCCACGGATCTTCCGCATCTGGTTCTCCGTGAAGTCGAGGAGGTTCTCTCCCTTCCACAGGATCTCTCCCGAGCGCACTTTGATGGTGGGAAGAAGACCCATCACGGTCATCGCCGACACGGACTTGCCCGAACCGGATTCACCGACGATCGCGAAGATCTCGCCACGGTGCACGTCGAAGCTGATCCCGTCGACGGCGTGCACGACACCGTCCCCGGTCTCGAACACCGCTTCGAGGTTCCTGACCGACAACAGCACCTCGCCGCTCCCCGAGCCGTGACGACTCGCGGGATCGGGGACGGTCGGGGCGTCTGGCGATACCTGATCGGTCATCAACGATCCTTCAGTTTCGGGTCGAGCGCGTCGCGTAGGCCGTCGCCGACGAACACGAACGCAGTCACGGTCAGGGCGATCGCCAGACCGGGGAAGAACAACAGGTGCGGGGCGTTCGCGAGGTCGCTGCGGCCCTGGGAGACCATCAGCCCCCACGCCGGCGTGGGGTCTCGAGGTCCCACCCCGAGGAATGACAGCGCGGCTTCGGAGAGAATGGTGGAGCCGATCGCGATCGTGCCGTAGACGATGATCGGCTGCAGAGCGTTCGGCAGGATGTGGCGGAACATGATCCGAATCGAGCTGAATCCGAGAGCGTGCGCGGCTTCGACGTACTCCTGCTTCTTCAGCTGGAGGAACGACGCCCGCACGATGCGGGCAACACCGAGCCAGCCCAGGAAGCCGAGCACGATGATCACCGAGTTCTCGCTCTTGCCGAACACGGTGGCGACCGCGATCGCCAAGATGATGTACGGGATCGCGAGGAAGATGTCGATGAAGCGCATGATCGCCGCTTCGACCAGACCGCCGACGAAACCGGCGATGGATCCCATGATCACACCGATCACCAGTGCGATCGCGGTTGCGCTGAGCCCGATCCGCATGGACACCCGCGCTCCGTAGACGACGCGACTGAACAGGTCCCGGCCGATGATGTCGGTTCCGAACCAGTGGTCGGCCGACGGTCCTTCGCGGAAACGACCCGAGTCACGCTCGGTGATCGAATAGGGCGCGATCAGGTCGGCGAAGATCGCCGTGAGGATCACCAGGATGATGAAGCCCAGGCCGACCAGCGCCAGCTTGTTTCGCTTGAACTGCTTCCACGCGTCACCCCACAGCGACGTGGTCTTCGTCTCGTCTGACGCCGGTGTCTCGACGGCGGCCTCGGTGTCGGCGTTGCTCATCAGTCGTCCCCCCCGTTGAGGCGCACTCTCGGATCGAACCAGGCATAGGAGATGTCGACCACGAGGTTGACCACCGCGTACACGACGACGACAGCGAGCGTCAGGCCGAGGACGACCGGCAGGTCGCGCGAGGTCACGGCGGTGGCGATGGCCGAGCCGAGACCCGGCCACGAGAACACGGTTTCGGTCAGCACGGCCGAGCCGAGAACAGCACCGAGGTCGAGCCCGAGGAGGGTGATCACCGGGAGCATTGCGTTGCGCAGGCCGTGACGTCCGATCACCTGACGCTCGTTGAGGCCCTTGGCCTTCGCCGTGCGCATGTAGTCGGCGCCGAGCACTTCGAGCATCGATCCGCGCATCATGCGGGCGGCGAGCGCCATCGACACGCTCGCGAGGGCGATGGCCGGCAGGACGAGATACCGCCACTGGCCAGGACCCGACGGGATGAAGAAGAGGAACCACGTTTCTTCGGTACGTGGTGCAGAGATGCCCGAGGTCCGCAGTTGGGTCCACTCGGGCCAGTCGTACTTGTTCGGCACGACGGCGAACAGGTATTGAAGAATGAATCCGCTGACGAACACCGGCACGGCGGAGAGCACCGAGGTGAATATCGTCGTCAGCTTGTCGGCGAACGAGTAGCGGCGGATCGCCGAGAACAAGCCGACCGAGATGCCGACGACGACTTCGATCGTGAACGCCCACGCGCCGAGCCGGATGCTGTTCGGCGCCCGCTCCTTCAAGATGTCGACCACATCCTGGTTTCGCTGGAACGAAGTGCCGAGGTCGAGCGTGAGCACATCCTTCCAGTAGTTGAAGAACTGCGTGAGGATCGGATCGTTCAGTCCGTACCGCTCGTTGATCTGCTGGATCTGGATCGGGTTCGGATTTCGGTCCGCTCCCCCTGCGATGAGGGTGGCCGGATCGCCGGGGAGCACGTAGAAGACGAAGAAGAGGAACGAGATCGCGAGGAAGATCGTCGGGATGATGATCAGAACGCGGCGGATGATGTAGGCGGTCATGTGTCGATGCTGTCCCGGCTCGGCTGGCAGAGTGAAACGACGGCGACGAACGTCGCCGGAGTGGCGGGGCGAACGTGTGGCCCCACCCCGTCGGAACGGGATGGGGCCACACGGTCGGTCTTCAGATGTTCAGATCAGTGCTCGCCTCAAGAGGCGATGGTGATCTGCTCCCAGCCGATGAGTCCGAACGAGCTCACCGGGAAGTTGGTGACGCGCTCCTGGTCGAAGGCGTAGCTGCCCTTGTACCAGTTCATCGGGATCGCCATGGTGGCGTCGTTCAGCAGGATGCGCTCGGCGTCCTGGAACAGCGCAGCCTGTGCGTCCGCATCGGTGGTCTGCTTGGCCTCGTCCACGAGTGCGTCGAACTCAGCGTTCTGGAACCCGTAGTTGTTGCCGTCGAGAGCCGAGCTGTGGAACAGGTCGAACATGAAGTTGTCGTACGTCGGGTAGTCGGCGAACCAACCTGCACGACAGATCGTGCACGCGCCGCCGGCCAGCTCGGAGAAGTAGGTCTCGCCCGGGAGGGGCGTTGCCACTGCTTCGATGCCGATGGCAGCGAGGTTGTCGACCATGATCGCGACGACCGGCTCGTGGCCGCTGTCGGCGTTGAACTGGATCGGGAGCGGCTCGCTCTGCACGCCGCCTTCAGCGACCCACTCGTCGAAGAGGCCTTGGGCCTGCTCGGGGTCGTATGCGCAGTACTCGCAGATGCCTTCGAGGAATCCGGGGATACCGGGCGGGGTGATGCCGGTCGAGGTCGTGCGGCCACCGTTGTACACCGACGCGTTGATCTCCTCACGGTCGATCGCCGCCGAGATGGCTTGACGCAGCTTGAGGTTCGCGTCGCCACCGATGCGCGGGTCGCGGTCGTTGATCACGAAGTGGTACGAACCGAGCACGTTCTGCTTCGACGTGGTGCCCCAGTTCGCTTCAGCGTCGCTGATGCGTCCGGGCGGGATGTTGGCGTTGTCGCCTTCACCGGCTTCGAACGCCGTGTAGGCGGTCTCGACGTCCGAGCTCACCTGGAACGTGATCGTGTCGATCCGGTCGGGCCAGGTCTCGCCGTTGAAGTCGCCCTGCCAGTTCTCGTTGCGGCTGAGCTGGATCTCCTGGTCGGTGCGCTCGGCGTCGAGCACGTACGGGCCGTTGCCGACCATGAGCGTGTTCTCGTAGTCGGCGCCTGCCTCGATGGCGGCGGCCGGCATCGGGAACAGCAGCTGGAAGCCGGCGACTGCGTCGAAGTTCGAGTACGGCTCGGACAGCGTGACGGTCAGCGTGCGGGTGGCGTCGTCGGCGACGACACCGGTGAGGGTGTCGGCGTCTCCGGCGAGGCGCTCGGCGCCGCCTTCGATGAAGGTCAGCAGGTAGCTGTAGTCACCGGCGAGGTCGGCAACGCGCTCCCAGGAGTTCTGGAACGTGGTGGCGTTGATCTCTTCGCCGTCGCTGAACTGAGCGCCCTCCTTGATCGTGAAGGTCCAGACGCTGGCGTCCTCGTTGGCCTCGACGGTCTCGGCGAGCAGCGGGACGATCTGGGTGTTGTCCGGGTCGCTCGAGTCGACTTCGGTCAGGCCGTCGTACAGCGCGTTGATCACCTGGTAGGCGTTCAGCGTCGAGTTGAGAGCCGGGTCGATGTGCTCCGGCGGGCCGCCGGCGAACGTGCCGAGGTCGATGAAATCGCCTCCGGCTCCGCCTTCGGCAGGGGCTTCTCCGCCGTCGGTGGCAGGAGCAGCGTCCTCACCGTCGGTCGCGGGTGCTGCGTCCTCGCCGTCGGTCGCGGGTGCTGCGTCCTCGCCGTCGGTCGCGGGTGCTGCGTCGTCGCCGGGTGTGTCGGCGACTTCGGTGTCGGTGCCCTCGGTGTCGGTGCTCGCATCGTCACTGCCGCATGCGGCGATGGCGATGGACGAGACGGCGACGACCGAGAGCAGCTTGATGCTCCGTCGTTTGGTGTTCACGTGTGTTGTCCTCCTGTATTGGACTACGGATAGGAGTGGGTTTTGGTGCGGGAACCGCCCGGCTTGACCGGCGTTCGACCACACCCTCTGACGAGGCCCGAAACGCTCCCCTTCGCTTCAGACTTCGCGAACGTACCATTCTCGTAACGAATTTGACAGTCTTCGTCGTTTCCAGTTCGTGAACTGACGTCGACGACGACCGATGCACGGTCCACCTCACTCGATCGGATCGTCCTCGGATCCGTCGACCCGGTCGGCGGACGGGTGTGACAGCGCGTCGAAACGGTCACCGTCGAGCACGCTGCGCAGGAGTCGTTGCAACCGGGCGAACTCGTCGGCGGACTCGGTCCGGTCGACGAGGACGGTTCGCTTGCGGCCACGCACGGCGACCATTCCGCGGAACCTGTCCGAGCCCGGGCGCCGCAACCCACCACGTCGCATGCGCACGAGTCGATCGACATCGGCCCACACGATGACGTGTCGACGGAGTGGCGTGGAACGATGGATTCCCTGATCGTCGAAGGTCGCGCCCAGTGGGAGGTCGACCATGATCACGACCGAGCAGAGAACTGCGGCCACCGCAATCGCACCGGTGACGATGTTGAGTCCGTTCAGAGCGACGGCTGCGATCGCCAGGCCGACGAACCCCACCAGTCCGACGATCGTGACCACCAAGCCGACCGGAGCTGATCGCAACGTGATCGCATCCGAATCCGATTCCTCAGACATGCAGGACGTCGTTCATCGCAGCCCCGATTCGGTTTCGACCCGTTCAGCGTTCGAACTGGATGACCCGGGCGAATTCGTCGGGATCGAGGCTGGCGCCGCCGACGAGTGCGCCGTCGATGTCGGGTTGGCCCATCAGTTCGGGTGCGTTGCCGCCCTTGACCGACCCCCCGTACTGGATCCGCACCGAGTCGGCCGTGGCGTCGTCCGTCATGTCCCGTACCTTGCTGCGCACGGCTGCACATGCGGCCTGTGCGTCGTCGGCCGTTGCGGTCTTGCCGGTTCCAATCGCCCAGATCGGCTCGTACGCGATCACCATCGACGCGATCTGTTCGTTCGACACGCCGGCGAGGCCCGCCTCGATCTGCCCGAGCACCTTGGACTCCATCTGACCGGCTTCGCGTTCGTCGAGCGTCTCGCCGCAGCACAGGATCGGAGTCATCTCGTACTTCAGGATGGCGAGCACCTTCTTGTTCACCGTCTCGTCGGTCTCACCGAAGATCTCGCGACGCTCGCTGTGTCCGCAGATGACGTATTTCGTGTTGAGCTTGGCGAGGAATGCCGGCGACACCTCGCCGGTGAACGCACCCGTGTCCTCGAAGTGGCAGTGCTGGGCACCGAGTTCGAAGGCGAGGTCCTCGCTCTCGATCAGGGTCTGGATCGACCTGATGTCGGTGAACGGTGGGTGGATCGACACCTCGACCTCGTCGAACACGTCCTTCGGAACCAGGTAGTGCAACTTCTGCACCGTCTGGATCGCCTCGAAGTGGTTGAGGTTCATCTTCCAGTTCCCGGAGATGAGCGGAGTGCGTGCCATGTGTTGTCCTTCTGGTTCTTTCACCGACTGGATGTCTCGTCGTTGCGGAGTGCTGCGAGGCCGGGAAGGTCGCCGTTCTCGAGGAGTTCGAGGCTGGCCCCTCCCCCGGTCGAGACGTGGTCGACCTCGTCGTCGAGCTTGAACTGGGCGAGAGCAGCGGCGGAGTCGCCACCACCGACGACGGTGAACGCCTTGGTGTCGGCCATCGCCTGGGCGATGGTGCGCGTGCCCGACTCGAATCGCTCGTCCTCGAACATCCCCATCGGTCCGTTCCAGAAGACCATCCGCGCGTCCATGATCACGTCGGTGAACGCCGCAGCGCTGCCCGGGCCGATGTCGTAGCCGATCGAACCCTCGCCCAGCCGGGAACCGAACTGGGCGAAGTTGCCGTCGGCGTCGGTGCCGGTGATGTCGTCGGGGAGGTGGATGGTCTTGCCCAACTCCGTCGCCTTGGCGAGCAACGCCCGACACACGTCGACCTGGTCGGGTTCGTGAAGAGACGCACCGACCGGTTTGCCCTGAGCCAGGAAGAAGGTGAAGCACATCGCTCCGCCGATGATGATCTCGTCGACCACCTCGAGCAGGGCGTCGATCACCCCGAGCTTGTCGGACACCTTGGCGCCACCGAGCACGGCAACGAATGGATGCTTGGGCTTGTTCCGCAGACCGAGGAGGACCTCGACCTCCTTCTCCAGCAGGCGCCCCATCGCCGACGGCACGTGCTGCGGCGGGCCGACGATCGAGGCGTGGGCACGATGGGAGGCGCCGAACGCATCGTTGACGTAGCCGTCGATTCCGTCGATCAACCGGGCGACGAACTCGGGCGAGTTGCCCGTTTCGCCGGGATCGAAGCGGAGGTTCTCCAACACTTCGACTCCGGGAGCGAGTTCTCCCAATCGCTCGCGTACTGCGTCCATCGAGTACTTCGGATCGGGTTCGCCCTTCGGCCGGCCGAGGTGACTGGCGGTGACGACGGTCGCCCCACGTTCCGTCAGCCATTCGATGGTCGGCAGAGCCGCCCGGATCCTGAAGTCGTCGACGATCTCTCCGTCGTCTCCCAACGGAACGTTGAAGTCGGTGCGGACCAGGATGCGCTTGCCCGACAGGTTGCCGAGTTCACGTTCGAGGTCTTCGAGGGTGGGGATGTCGCTCATGTCGGTGCGTCCACGCGTCCCTGTGGGTGTCCGACACCCACGGGGACGCACGGGTGGTTCAGCGCTTGGCCTTCTTGGCGACCTTGGAGCCGGCGAACACGGTCATGTCGACGAGGCGGTTGGAGTAGCCCCACTCGTTGTCGTACCAGCCGCCGATCTTGGCCATCTTGCCCTGCACCATCGTCATGCCGGCGTCGAACGTGCAGCTCGACGGATCCGTGACGATGTCGCTCGACACGATCGGCGCCTCGGTGTAGCTCAACACGTCCTTGAGCGCGCCGGTCTTGGCCGCCTTGGCGAACGCTGCGTTGATCTGCTCGACCGACGCCGCAGTCTTCAGGTTGGCCGTGAAGTCGGTGAGCGATCCGGTCGGGACCGGCACACGCAGTGCGCCGCCGTCGAGCTTGCCCTTCATCGACTCCATCACGAGGGCGGTCGCACGAGCGGCGCCGGTGGACGTGGGGATGATGTTGATCGCGGCGGCGCGAGCGCGGCGCAGGTCGCTGTGCGGGCCGTCGACGAGTGACTGGTCGCCGGTGTAGGCGTGGATCGTGGTCATCAGGCCTTCGACCACACCGAACGCGTCGTCGAGCACCTTGACCATCGGCACGATGCAGTTCGTCGTGCAACTGGCGTTCGAGATCACCTTGTGCTGGCCGAGCTTGAAGTCCTTGTGGTTCACGCCGTACACGAACGTGGCATCGGCCTCGGAGCACGGTGCCGACACGATGACCAGCGGTGCACCGGCGTCGAGGTGCGCTCCAGCGCCGTCACGCGAGTTGAAGAATCCGGTCGACTCGATCACCACGTCGACGTCGAGCTCCCCCCACGGCAGGTCGGCCGGGTTGCGCTCGCTGAGCACCTTGAGCATGTCGCCACCGACCTGGATGCCGCCCTTGACCACCTTGACGGTCTCGGGGAAGCGGCCGAGCACGGAGTCGTACTGCAGCAGGTGGGCCATTTGATCGAGCGACCCGAGGTCGTTCACCGCCACGAAGTCGATGTCGGCCCCTTGGGCCTTGGCAGCACGGAAGAAGTTCCGGCCGATGCGGCCGAAGCCGTTGATGCCGACGCGAACTGTCATGTGGGATTCCTTCTGGGTGTTGTCGATCGCCCGCAGAGTTGATGGGCCCTGCAGTGCGGGTGGAGGTGTGCGGAGGTGTTGCGGTGTCTGACACCGTGCTCGAGGGCAGGGTGGGACCGCGCCGACTGTAGCGTTCGCGCTCGCCGGCGGGAAGCCGACCGATTCCCGGGCGGCAGGGAGATCAGCGAGCGACGTCTCGATGAGCCACGCGGACCGCCACACCGCGCGACCGCAGGCGTTTGGCGATCTCCTCGGCGGTGGCCACGGAACGATGTCGGCCGCCAGTGCATCCGATCGCAACGGTGAGGTAGGCGCGGCCTTCCTTCTCGTACTGGGGAAGCAGCGAGGCCAACAGCCCGTCGAGTCGGTCGACGAAGTCCGAGCCTGCAGCGGTTTCGAGTACGTGGTCGCGGACCTTGGGGTCGTGGCCGGTGAGCGGTCGGAGTTCGGGCACCCAGTGCGGGTTCGGCATGAACCGGACGTCCAGCACCATGTCCGCATCCAGTGGAAGCCCGTGTTTGAAACCGAAGCTCTCGACCGACACCTGGAGGCGTGACTCGGTCGACGCCGAGAACGCATCGACGATGCGGTCCTTCAACTGGTGCACATTGAGGTCCGTGGTGTCGATGACCAGATCAGCGGCGGCGCGTGCGGGATCGAGCCGCTCGCGTTCGAGTTCGATCGATTCCACGAGGCCCTCGACCTGGTCGGCAAGCGGGTGACGCCGACGTGTCGCGTTGTAGCGACGGACGAGTTCGGGGGTCGAAGCATCGAGGAACACGACGCGAACCCGGTGCCCGCTCGCTCGGATCTCACCGATCTTCTCCAGCAGCGCACCGTGCTGGCGCCCACCCACCAGGGCGAGTCGCGAGATGTCGCTCCCCGGCTTGGCGGCGAGGTCGACGATCGTGCTGATCAACGTGGTGGGGAGGTTGTCGACGACGTACCAGCCGAGATCCTCCAGCACGTCGGCGGTGCCGGATCGACCTGCGCCGGACAGGCCGGTGATGAGCACGATCTCGGCCATGACGGCCATGGTAGTGGTCAGGGCGATTTGACGAGTCGCATGTACAGCAGCCGGGGGAAGGCGGCGCTCGCCGCATACCCGGGTGCCTGCGCGAGGAAGCCCGGTGGCGGTGCCGGCTCGACCATCTGCTCGATGGCGAGACCGTTCGCAGCGAGCGTGTTCACGTAGCGCGACATCGGTCGATGCACGAAGCGGATCCACACGCCGAGTTCGACCTCTTCCATCGTCTCGGTCTCGTCGAGGTACGGGCCGAGTCGCCAGTACTGCTCGGGCGGGTCCACCATGTGATCGTCCACCCACACGCTGCCGGGAGCCTGCAGGATCGGGTGGTTGAGGAAGAAGCAGAACCGTCCGCCCGGACGCAGCACACGGCCGACTTCGGCAATCGCCTCGTCGACGGCGTCGATGTGCTCGAACACCAGGCAGGCCACCACGGCATCGAACGACGCGTCGGCGAACGGGAGCGCGGCAGCGCCGGACCGGGCGAAGGCCGCTCCCCCGCCACGCTCGTGAGCGACCCGCACGCAGTTCCACGTCGGGTCGACCCCGATCACCGTCGACCCCTGAGCTACTGCGAGGCGTGAGATCTGCCCGTCGCCGCATCCCACGTCGAGCACCCGTCCGGCGCCGGCGAGCTCGGCGGCGGCGAGGGGCATGATCTGCTCGACGTACTCGGGATCGGCCCCGTCGGTGAACCCGTCGATCCACCAGTCGGCATGCGTCTCCCACAGCTCGTCCGTCACCGCCACCAGCGTACGCCCGGTCCCGGACCCTTCGGGATGGTCGGTTCTCGGCCGCCTTCCTCCCGTCGATCGGTCCTTTCCCAACCGGCACGGGACTGGCGGCGTCGGCATCGACAGGGTGCTGGACGCAGCACTTCCGTGCCGGGTCACCCCCGCGAGCCGCCCGACGCCGTCCGACTCGGTGACCATGTGCGTGTCCGGCCGGGGTCGCTACTGTCTGGGCGATGAAGTTCTCCGTGTGGCCGAATCCGTCGCGACCTCCCGCCGAGGTGCTCGACCTCGCTCGGATGGCGGACGACGACGGCTGGTACTGCCTCTGGTACGCCGACCACTACATGCCCAACACCGGGGACGAGACGTTCGAGCCGGGTGACGTCCACGAGGCGTGGTCGATCCTGCCCGCGGTCGCCGCCGTCACGTCGAGGGTCCGTCTCGGCCCGCTCGTCGCACCGACCTCGGTCCACCACCCGGCTCTGCTCGCCAACCGGGCGGCCACGATCGATCGGGTGTCGAACGGTCGCTTCACGCTGGGCATGGGCGCCGGGTGGCAGATCAACGAGCACGCCGCGTACGGCATCGACCTCGAAGCCGCCGGCGTCCGGGTCAGCCGGTTCGAGGAGTCGATCCAGATCGTCCGTTCGCTGCTCGACAACGATCGCACCACTTTCGACGGCGATTTCTACGACATCACCGATGCACCGTGTGATCCCAAGCCGCTTCAGGACGTTCTTCCGATCGTCGTCGGCACCGGGAGCCCGCGCATGTTGAAGATCACCGCACGCCACGCACAGCAGTGGAACACGTGGGGCGCGCCCGATCTCGCCGGCACCGTGCGCGAGAAGTTCCTCGCAGCGTGTGACGAGGTGGGAACCGACCCGGAGTCGATGCACACGTCCGTGCAGGCGTTGATCGTGATGAGCGACGACGACGCGACGATCGGGAAGGCCCGTGGTGGCCCGATGGGTGACCGCACCATCGCCGGGTCCGATACCCACATCGTCGAGCAACTCGGTCGCTACGCAGAGCAGGGATTCGACGAGGTGATCGTCCCCGACTTCACACTCGGATCGTCACCCGAGGCCCGGGTCGACGCCTACCGCAGGTTTCACGCCGACATCGCCTCCCAGCTCTGACCCGCTCGGTCGGTGGTCCGAGCGGAGCAACTCCGCGAACAGCTTCCGGAAGATCCGGTACTGGTCCTCGCATCGAGCAGATCGTAGGACCCGACGATCGATCGGAAGCCAGGTCGACCTCAGCTGTGGAACTTGGCGTGGATCGTCTCGGCGACCGCATCGGGGAGGAAGCTGTGCGCCTTCAGTTCGTCGAGGCTCGCCTTCTTCACGGCATTGACCCCGCCCATCGCCTTGGTCAGCTTCTTCTTCCGGACGTCGCCGAGGCCCGGGATGTCGTCGAGCGCGCTGACGGTCATCCCCTTGCTGCGACGCTCCCGGTGGAACGTGTTGGCGAAGCGGTGCGCCTCGTCGCGGATCCGCTGCAACATGAACAGCGCTTCGGATCCGCGAGGGATCTCGACGGGTGCGGAGCGGCCCGGCACGTAGATCTCCTCGAACCGTTTCGCGAGCCCGGCCACCGGGATCTCGTCGGCCAGCCCCAGTTCGACGACGACGGCCTGGGCGGCACTGACCTGGCCCTTGCCACCGTCGACCAGAAGGAGTTGGGGCGGGTAGGCGAACTTGCCCGGCTTGCGTTCCTTCTTGCCCGACCCGTCGGCCTTGCCGTCGTCGTCGGGTCCGGTCCGCTCGTCGATCGGCTTGTCGCGCTCGATCAGGTAGGCGGTGAGTCGTCGACGGACCACCTCGGCCATCGCCGCGTAGTCGTCGCTCCCTGCGCCGACCTCGTCGCCGCCCACTCCGTTCACCTTGAACCGTCGATATTCGCGCTTCGCAGGCAGCCCGTCCTCGAGCACGACCATCGACCCGACGTAGTCGGTGCCCTGCAGGTGCGCCATGTCGTAGCACTCGATCCGCAGCGGTGCTTCCGGCAGGTTCAGGTGCTTCTGGAGTTCGGTGAGCGCCCGACTGCGGGTGTTCTGATCGCTGGCGCGCTTCATCCGGTGGCGGGTGAACTCCTCCTGCGCGTTTCGGGTCACCATGTCGAGCAGCGACTTCTTGTCGCCCCGCTGCGGGACCCGTACCTGCACCTTCGAGCCACGGATCAACTCCAGCCACTGTTCGTACGTCTCGACGTCGTCGGCCTCGTACGGCACCAGCACCTGCTTGGGCACCCCCACGACGGGCTCCTCGCCGTACATCGCTTCGAGAATGCGGTCGATCAGCAGGCCAGGCGTGAGCTCCTCGACCTTGTCGAGGATGAAGCCCTTGCGACCCATCACCCGCCCCTTGCGGACGTAGAACACCTGGACCGACGCTTCGAGTTCGTCCTCGGCGATGCCGATCACGTCGACGTCCTCGTTCTTGTCCGCCACCATCTGCTGCTTGGAGATCGCCTTGCGGACGGCGTCGAGTCGGTCGCGCAGGCGGGCCGCCTTCTCGAAGTCGAGGTCGCCGGCGGCGTTGCGCATCTCGGCGTCGAGCCGGTTGACGATCTCGTCGGTGTCACCGTCCAGGAAGTCGCACAGTTCGGTGACGAGTTGGCGGTACTCCATCTCCTCGATCTCGCCGACGCACGGACCGGAACACTTCTCGATGTGGAACAGCAGGCACGGCCGGCCGATGCGCTCGTGTTCGTTGAACTTGTTCTCGCTGCAGGTGCGGATCGGGAAGCTCCGCAGCAACAGGTCGAGCGTGTCGCGGATTGCGTACGCATGGGCGTACGGGCCGAAGTAGCGGGTGCCCTTCTTCTTCGAGCCACGCATCACCATCGCCCGCGGCCAGATGTCCTCCCGGGTGACGGCGAGGAACGGATAGCTCTTGTCGTCGCGCAGGCGAACGTTGAAGCGTGGGTCGTGCTCCTTGATCAACGAGTACTCGAGCATCAACGCCTCGACCTCGTTGTCGACGATCGTCCACTCGACCGACTCCGCTGTGTGAACCATCTGCGCAGTGCGCGGGTGCATGTTGCGCGGGTTCTGGAAGTAGTTCGACAGGCGCTGACGAAGGCTCGACGCCTTGCCGACGTAGATCACCCGGCCGTGGCGATCCTTGAACTGGTACGAGCCGGGGGCGTCGGGAATCGTTCCAGCTGGCGGACGCGTGACCATCGCTGTCCCAGGCTACGTGCCAACGGGGTCAGGGCGACGTGCCCACGGGGTCAGGGCGACGTGCCAACGGGGTCAGGGCGACGTGCCAACGGGGTCAGGGCGACGTGCCGGCGACGCACGGTCGACGTGGCCTCCGGCCCACCGGCTCCGTCGAGCGCCTGCGGGTCCGGTCACGACTGGCGCAGTGACCTGCTGGGGTCGGCATCGTGCAGGTACCGTAGGACACTGATGTCGCAGTACTTCTCCGCCCTGTTCAGCCGCCGTCCCAACGACGGATGGTTCCGAGTCAGCCGTTTCGACATCACCACCGTCGACATCATGACGGCCCTCGCGATCTTCACGATGTTCCTCTGGGCCGCCAGCCCGAACGACATCTGGCCTCTTTTCGCCCTGATCACCAGTGAGGTCCGCACCGGCGAGATCTGGCGGGTCGTCACCTGGCCGATCGCCGAGCAACCCGGCTTCTTCCAACTGATCAGCATCGCGTTCTTCTGGTCGTTCGGCCAGCAGATCGAAGGTCTGTTCGGTCGGGCAAAATTCCTCGGGTGGGTGCTCGCGATCGCCGTCGTGCCCGCAGTCGTCGTCACCGCCCTCGGAGCGCTCGACACCGGTCTGGACATCGGCGAGTTCGGCCTCAGTCCGATCTTCCTCGCCGGGATCTGGGTCTATGCGGCGACGTATCCGAACGTGCGTTGGTTCGACGTCGTCCCGTTGTGGGCGGTGGCTGCCGTGTTCACGCTCCTCCAACTCCTCCAACTCGGCGGAAGCCGCGCCTCGGGCGGGATCCTCTTCATCCTCCTGACGGTTGCAACGGCGCTGTCCGTCGGTCGCTCGCTCGGGTTCGCCACGGCCTGGCCGATCCCGCACATCCCGATCGGCGCCGGCATCGGCTCGGGCGGTGTTCGTCGCCAGAAGCGTTCCAAGCCGTCGCCGCCGAAGCGTCCGAAGCGTGGCGGTGCCGGTCAGCGTGTGGTCGAAGGTCCGTGGCGGCGTGACCCCGAGACCTCGGCCCCTCGAGTCGTTCCTCCGAGCGGGCCGACCCCCGAAGATCAGGCCGAGATGGACGATCTGCTCGACAAGATCAGCGAAGTCGGCATGGACTCGATGTCCACCGCCGAGAAGCAGCGCCTCAACGAACTCAGCAAGCGCCTCCGCAACCGCTGACGACTGCCGGCTGACACTTCGCCAGCCTGGACGTGAGGATCACCCCGCCCTGAAGCGGGGTGTCGCTCACATCGAGGTCGTCGGGCGTCCCGTGGCGGATGTCGGTCCTAGGATCGTCTTCGCCGACTCCCTCCTGCATCTCACGACGAGACAGGAGCACCATGACCTACCTCCCTGCCGAAGCTCACGCCCGGTTCGCATCGCAACACGGCGTCGCTTCGATCGCGCAGTTGATCGACACGGGCCTCACCATCCGCCAGATCGAATACCTGGTCGATCGGAAATCTCTCGTCAGCGTCGTCAGGGGCACGTATGCCTCACCGAGCGTCGCACTCAGCGACACCGGTCGACTGATCGCCATCTGCCTCGCTCGACCCCACGTCGTGATCGCCGGACCCACGGCCGGACGCGTCCACGGATTGCGCAAGGTCGGCAACGACCTGCGGACCCATCTCCTGGCGCCTCCCGGAGCCAACCCTGCCGTCGGCCCTCACGTCGTCACCTTTCACACCAGAGCGTTCGGCGAGAGCGACGTCGAATGCCGAGACGACGGACTTTGCGTCACCACCATGGAACGCACGTCGCTCGACCTCGCCAGGCACCTCCGCGCCGACCCCCTGCTGTCTGTGATCGAGCAGGTCCTGCAGAAGACTCGGAAATCGGATGCCGATCTTCGGGCGATGGCATCTCCCTGGCTGCCCCGCCGCCGATGGGTCCGCAAGTACTTCGATGCCCTGGACCGAAGAGTCATCGGGCCGGCAGCGGAGTCCGACCCGGAGGTCGCAGTCGGGCAGATGCTCGATGCTCGATCGGTCGTCGGACTCGTCCGCCAATACCCGATCGATCTCCCCGGCTACGGCCTGGCACGATTCGACCTCGCTGTCCCGGAGATCCGGTGGGCATTGGAGGTGGATGTCTTTCCCAGCCATGGCGAGATGCTCGGCATCGAGTCCGACCGCCGTCGCGACGAGGCCGCTCGTCGTCTCGGGTGGGTCGTCGACCGCATCGATCGGGACGACTACGAGAACAACCTCGTCGCGTCGATCACTCGAGCAGTCTCGCAGTACCGGCGACGTCGAGCCGACTTCGCCGCAGTATGAGGATCCCCGCTCGGGGACGGGGCGTTGCTCACGTCATGGCCCCGATTCCGCCCGACTGCCTGTTGGTTCGGTGGACGTGAGGATCACCCCGCTCTGAGGCGGGGTGAT
>JBBSOH010000046.1:0-19886 GCA_038259945.1 Acidimicrobiales bacterium | reverse complement strand
TGCAACGGTGGTTCGGTGCGTCCGACGCCGTCGACCCGGATGATCCGACCGAGATCGGTGTGATCCCGATCGTGTCCGGGCCGATTGCCGTGGAGAAGCTCCGCGACAGCGGTTTCGATGCGGTGGGGCACGACGCGTTCAACATCGTGTCGAACGTGTCGACCGGGTACCGGATCGTGGTGCCGCAGCACCAGTCGGAAGCAGCGGTGCTGAAACTCGAGGAGATACTCCGCGGCTGACGCCGAGACACCCGGGAGACGCAATCGGAACCCCCGACCTCGTCGACCGTAGTGTCGGGCCGTGCAGGCGCAGGGACTCGATTCACGGCGGGCGTGGCTCACCGTCGTGGCCGCGTTCTTTGCGTCCGGGGTCACGCTCGGAGTGGCGTACAGCTTCGGCGCGTTCTTCGAATCGATGAGCGAGGAGTTCGACGCCGCCAAGGGCGCCACCGCCGTCATCTTCGGCATGACGACGTTCCTGTTCTTCTCACTCAGCATCATCACCGGGCGGGTGTCGGACCGGTTCGGGCCGCGTGTCGTGCTCGTGATCGGTGCCGTCGCGCTCTTCGCCGGGTTGCTCGCGACGAGTCGGGTGCAGTCGCTCGGGTTGGGCTACGTCACGTACGGAGCCGGCGTCGGGGTGGCCGCCGCCTGCGGGTACGTGCCGATGGTGTCGGTGGTCGGCGGTTGGTTCCGCGACCAGCGCGCAGTCGCCGTCGGCCTGGCCGTCGCGGGGATCGGCGTGGGAACGTCGGTCATGTCGCCGTTGTCTGCAGCGCTGATCGATCGGTGGGGCTGGCGTGACACGTACGTGTTCTTCGCCGTCGTCGGTTCGCTGATCCTGCTCGCGTGCGTGCCGCTGATCGCCCGCCCGCCCGGCGACGGCACCGCACAGCCGTCACGATTCACCGACGCGCTCGCCAGCGCGGTCTTCCGACGTTTCGCGTTGTCGGCGGCGGTGCTCGGCATGGCGCTGTTCGTTCCGTTCGTGTTCGTCGGGCAGTACGCGAAGGAACGCGGCGTCGGCGAAGTTCCGGCGGCTGTCCTGGTCGGAGTGCTCGGGGCGTCGAGCGTGGTCTCGCGGGTGGGCTTCGGCTCGCTCGTGCGCCGGTTCGGGTCGTTCCGCCTGTACCGGGCGTGTCTGTCGATCACGGGGTGCAGCTTCGCGGTGTGGTTCGTCGCCGGATCGTCCTATGCGATGTTGGTCGTGTTCGTCCTCGTGCTCGGGGTGGGGTACGGCGGCTTCGTCGCGCTGAGCCCGATCGTGATCTCCGACCGGCTCGGCGTGGCCGGGCTCGGCTCGATCCTCGGCCTGCTGTACACCGCGCCGGGCATCGGTGCGCTGATCGGCACGCCGACGGCCGGCTGGATCATCGACTCGACCGGCGGTTACCGCTGGACGATTTCCGCATGTCTGACCTGTTCGGCCGTCGCCGTCGCACTCCTTGCCCGCCTTCCGACCGATGGCCATGGCCGACTCGTTCGGGCCGACGACGCCCTCGGCTGAGACGATCACCCGTCCCGAGATCCGCACCCGCAGTTGGTCCTTCCGGTTCTGAACGGATCGGACCGACTTCGGGTCGGTGTCGGGCTCAGGTGACGGTGATGGCGTCGAAGTCGATCTCGGTGTCGGGCTCGGGGTACTTCGGGTCGATCTCTTCGAGGTGGTGGCGCAGGATGCGGGCGATGCACACGTTGCGCGCCCACTTTCGATCGGCGGGAACCACATACCAGGGTGCGTCCTTCGTCGACGTCTTCTCCATCGCATCGGTGTACGCGTCCATGAAGTCGTCCCACAGCGCACGATCGTCGAGGTCGCCGGCTCGGAACTTCCAACGCTTGTCGGGTCGTTCGAGTCGTTCCTCGAACCGCTCCTTCTGCTTGTCCTTCGACACGTTCAGGAAGATTTTCACGACGTGTGTGCCCTCGTCGACCAACATCTGCTCGAAGTTGCGGATGTGCTCGTACCGCTTCTTCCACACCTTCTCCGGAGCAAAGCCCTTGACCCGCACGACGAGCACGTCCTCGTAGTGGGACCGGTTGAACACCGTGATGTAGCCGTCCTCGGGTACGTGGGCGTGAACTCGCCACAGGTAGTCGTGGCCGGACTCCTCGTCGGTCGGTACGCCGAACGGCTGTACGTCGACACCGGCCGGGTTGAGGCCGCTCAACACGGAACGGATCGTCGAATCCTTCCCGGCCGCGTCCATCGCCTGCAGCACCACGAGGAGCGACGCCGACTTGGCGGCGAACAACTTCTTCTGGAGTTCGATCAGAGCCGCCAGTTCCTTCGCGAACAGCGCCTCGGCCTCGTCGCGCTCCCAGCCGAAGGTCTCGGTGGCGTCGTGAGACGACAGGTCAGGACCACCGCTGACTCGGAGTCGATCGAGGAAATCCTTGTCGGTCATCGTGTCAACGTAGCGGACGCCGTCGCCGAGACTCAGGGGTGACGAGGTCGGCGAAGGGCGACGCCGGGGAGCGCCGGTCAGTCGTCGAGTTCGTCGCGTGTCCGGGTTCCGTCCGCAAGGGTCTTCGACGGTGGTGTGTCGCCCTCGGGTTGGTCGCCCGGCATGTTGTGGCTCGAGTCGATGAACGTGCCGGGCATCTCGCCGACGTCTTCCTGGTTCCGGGGATCCATCTCGGGTTCGCCGAGTTCTTCCTTCGGATCGGGCATCGTGGGCCTCCTGCACGTCGTGTGCTGCTGTGATGGACGGGAACTCGGGGTCTACCCGTCGACCCGTGCGCCAATCATTCTGCGAGGGCGCAACCGACCACCGTGTCGGCGATGCGGTCGGCGACGGTGGCCACGGAGCCGGGGTCGAGGGTGACGTCGAGTTCGATCACGTACCCGAAGTCCGGAAGGAAGTATCGCTTCGACACGAGCGCATCTCGAGTGGTGGAACTGGTGAGCACCGGCCGACCACCGATGAACTCGGTGGACGTCGCGCCGACGTCGACTCCCGAGAGCCTCAACTGGTCGGCGACCTGCTGCGGGTTCGAACCGATCCGGTAGTCGCCGGGGAAGATCGATGCCGTCAGGTCGGCCTGGGTGCCATCGGCCAGGTTGCCATCTGCGTACAACACCCCGCCAACGTCGACGAGATCCTGGAGCACCCCCTCGGCCTTGGCGTCCGTCGGGAACAATCGTCCCGCAGCGGCGGGCGGTGGCTCCGCGACGAGGTCTGCCGATCGCCACCCGTCGGGAACGATCGCGGTGACGCCGATCGCGCAGCGACCGATGAACGTGCCCGGGATCCGCTCGACCTGTCGGGCCAGAGTCTCGAGGTCCCACGTCTGGAAGAAGGGCGCACAGTTGCCCGTGCCGGGGAGTGCGACCTGGTTCGCCGTGGCGACGATGACGCAGAGGTAGCGGGCGTCGGCGGCTCGGGCGTCGGCGACCGTGAACATCGTGCGACCGTTGTCGCCTTGGAGTTCGACGATGTCGAACGGCAGATCCCACGGCTTGTACTGGGCGACCGCGCTCCCGGTCCCCGCAGCTTGTTCGTCGCCGTCGACAGTGGTGTCGAAGTAGAAGTGGACGTGGTCGCCCGCCGGCTCCAGTTCGGGGATGAACCCCTGGGTGAAGAAGCTGACGTTGATCACGCCGGTCGTGTCGTCGAGCACGCCCACGCCGGCGTGGATGCAGGCCACCTTCGGCTGATCGAGCGGGCACGGTGTCGGCGCGAGCGCCGAACGTGCGTCCTGAGGAACGTACGACGCAGGGCGATTGGAGAAGTCGGCCGGATCGTCGACCGGTGGAATGACGGGCAGCGTCGTGTCGGCGACGCTCTCCACCGGAGCGGCGGGTTCCCCGGTGACCGTGGTGGCAACGACCGTGGTGGCGACGACCGTGGTGGGCACGACCGTCGGGGAGATGATCGTGGTGGGGCCGGCGTCGATCGGGCTGATGCTGGTCGGGAACTCATCGAGTGGTGCGGCGTCGTCGACGTCGCTCCCTCGCGCCGAGTCCTCACCGCCACTGGAACGTACGACGAGCAGCGCCACGATCGCGATGACGAGCAGGGTGGCGACGGCGCCGAGCGTCCACACCAGACGGTTCCCGTCACCATCCGCAACCGATGTGTCCACGACGGTGGCATCGCGGGTGGGAGGCGCCGGTGGAGCCGGTGCGGTCGGTGTGCCGGACATCCCTGGATCGCGTGGAGCGCCGGAAGGAGGGTCGGTCGGGGTCACACCCGAGGCGACCCTCGATGGATGTGTCGATCCGGTCGTCGTGGTCTCGTCGTTCTCGGTGGGCGAGCCGCCCGCCAGCAGGGTGTCGTTCCAGTCCGCCAAGGCATCGGCGGGGCTGATCACGTCGTGCGGTTCGTTCATCGCGTGCACCGTGATGGTGCCCGTGGTGCCCGCGGGTCGTCCGTTGCTCGGCCGTTCGTTCTCCGCGACGATGTCCGGCCAGTGGAGCGTGAACCCTCGTCGGCGCAGCCACCCCGACCCGAACGAGCGGACGCACGCCCCGGACAGGTCGGACGCGAACTCGACGGCGGTCGCATGGCGGTGATCCAGCGACTTCGTCAGCGCGCGGTCGATGACCTCACCGATGGCCTGCGGCAACTCGGGCCGCGTCGACAACAGCGGGATCGGTTCGGTCGTGAGGTGGTGAGCGAGCAGCCCGGTGACGGCCGACGTGACCGGGAAGGGGAGCGTTCCGGTCAGCAGCTCGTAGGCCATCATCGCCACCGAATAGACGTCGGATGCACCCGTCAGTTGGTCTCCGCGCACCTGCTCGGGGCTCATGTACGCGGGGGTTCCCACGACCATCCCGGTCTTCGTGTGGCGGATGTCGCTGTCCAGCGCACGGGCGATGCCGAAGTCGGCGAGCTTGACCGTGCCCTTCATGTCCAGCATCAGATTCTCGGGCTTCACGTCACGATGGAGCACCCCGCGCGAATGAGCGAGGTCGAGCGCGGCCAGACACGACAGCACAGCTGCACACGCTTCGTCGGTGGCCACCCCGTGTTCCTTGAACCGGTCGCCGACCGATGTCGCGCACCGCTCCATGATCAACATGCAGGCTTCGTCGTCCTCCACGTAGTCGTACACCGGGACGATGTGCGGATGATCGAGCGATGCGACCATCTGCGCCTCGGCGACGAATCGAGCGCGTACGCCCTCGTCGGCGGCGAAGACCTGGGGCAGCACCTTGATCGCCACGTCGCGCCCGAGTTGGGTGTGGCGTGCGGCGTAGACCACCCCGAACGCGCCGCGCCCGAGTTCGCCCTCGACCTCGTAGGAGGGCAACGCTGCTTGCAGCGCTCGACGCGCTCGCGGTTCCACGCCGCTCAGTCTCGCGGATCATCGTCATGCCCGGGTCAACCAGGCCTGTCGGGTCGAGCAACGCCGGGGGTGCGGCCGGGGCAGCGGCCCGGAGGACCGGGGCCGACTGGCGACGTCGTGCGCCGCGACCGAATCGGACACGACGTCATCCGTTCGAGGCGAGGGTCGGGCTACCGTCGTGACCGGGCTGTACGGTTCGGGCGTGTCGTCGCCGATTGCGTTCGAGTTGACCGATGTGGTCGCCGGCCCGCCCGATGCTCCGATCCTGAAGGGGATCTCCCTCTCGATCCCGGTCGACGGCATCCTGGCGATCGCCGGACCATCGGGCTCGGGCAAGTCCACGTTGCTGCGCCTGCTCAACCGCCTCGACGATCCGGTGTCGGGGACGATCACGTGGGAGGGCCGCGACCTCACCGAGTGGGACCCGCGAGAGTTGCGCCGGCGAGTCGCGATGGTGTTCCAGAAGGCACCGATCTTCCCGGGGACGGTCATGGACAACTTCGTGGTCGCCGCGCCGGACATCGACCTCCCTCGCGCTCATCACGTGCTCGATCACGTCGGGATGCCGCGCGAGCTGCTCGAACGACGAGCCGATCGACTGAGCGGCGGCGAGGCGCAGCGGATGTCGATCGCTCGGGCGTTGCTGACCGATCCCTCGGTGCTGCTCGCCGACGAGCCCACGGCGGCGCTCGACGGCGCGGCGCGCCGAACGGTGGAGGACCTCGGGATGGAGGTCGCTGCGTCGGGTGTGCCGATCGTGTGGATCACACACGACACCGCGCAGCTGCGGCGAATGGCGAACCACGCTGTCGTGCTCGTCGACGGCGAGATCGCAGCATTCGGACACCTGGACGAGCTCGATGTGCATGGGAACCCTCGGGTACGCGAACTCGTCGGTGCCGGTGGTTCGAGCGGCGCGCGGCCTGCCTCGACGCCCACCTCCGTGGATGAGTCGTCGGAGGGTTCGCCGTGAACCGGGCTGACATCGGTCTGGTGGGGCTCGCCGCGTCGAGCATCCTGATCGCGGTCGCGGTCGCGATCTCGATGTGGCGGCGACTCGGTCTCGAACGTGAGTTGGTGTGGGCGGCGCTACGCGCACTGGTGCAGTTGCTCATCGTCGGCTTCGCCCTGCAACTGGTCGTCGATGACGACGATCCGCTGATCTTCTCGGGCATCTGGCTGGTGGCGATGCACCTCTTCGCTGCCTACACCACGTGGCGGCGGGCGAAGGACGTGCCGTCCGTGTTTGCGCTGTCGTTGCTCGCCTACTCCGCGTCGGCACTCGTCACGCTCGGCGTGCTGTTCGGATTCCGCGTGTACGACCTCGAAGGGCGCACGATCGTGCCGCTCGCCGGGATCGTGGTGGGCAATTCGCTGTCGGCGACGGTGCTCGTGTCGCGACGTCTGTTCGATGCGGCCAGGGAACGCCGCGAGGAGATCGAAGGTCGCCTTGCCCTCGGCCTGTCGGCGGCCGACGCGTTCCAACCGGTGCTGCGCGAGTCGCTGCGCACAGCGCTGATTCCCCAGATCGAGTCGACAAAGGCGGTCGGGATCATCGCACTGCCCGGTGCGATGGTCGGTCTGATCCTGGCCGGCACCGACCCCGCCGATGCCGTGCGTGTACAGATCTCCGTCATGTACCTGGTGCTCGGCAGCGTCGCCACGACCACGGCCGTGATGAGCCTCGGCATCTCCCGCAAGCTCTTCACCAGCGCCGACCAACTCATCCGCCGCGACTGATGTCGAGGTTGGGGTCTGACCCCAACCTCGACATTCTGCCTGTGGCAGAAGTGGGCGGACCGCTCTGCATCGGGCAGGACGATGGGGGACATGAACTCCATCAGCAATTCCGTCACCGGCCGCCAGATCGGTGACCGGCTGCTCGACGCCCGGATCGTCATGCTCTCCAACGAGGTCTCCGACGAGTCGGCCGACGCCGTCATCGCCCAACTGCTCGCGCTGTCCGCTGACGACCCCGAGTCCGACATCTGCCTGTTCGTCAACTCGCCCGGCGGCTCGGTACTCGCCGGCTTGGCCGTGTACGACGTGATGCAGTTGATCCCGAACGACGTCGTGACCGTGGCAACCGGGCTGGCGGCGAGCATGGGCCAGGTGCTGCTGTGCGCCGGCACGGCGGGGAAGCGCTTCGCCCTGCCGAACGCCCAGGTGTTGATGCACGAAGGGTCGGCGGGAATCGGTGGGTCGGCATCCGACGTCGAGATCCAAGCCAAGAACCTGGTGGCGACGCTCGATCGACTGCGATCGATCATCGCCCACCACACGGGTCGCCCCCTCGATCAGGTGATCGAGGACGTCGGCCGCGACCGTTGGTTCGACGCAGAGCAAGCGCTCGAGTACGGCTTCGTCGACCACCTGGTGACGAGCCTCGACGAGGTGCTCCCCCGTCGCATCGTCCGGCGCGTCGGACTCGCTGTTCCGCAGCGTTCCCCGGCCACGCAGGCCGCGGACGACCAGTCGCTCGCTGGCGCTCACTCCCTCGCATCTCGGGACGGTGCACGATGAGCAGCTACACGATCCCGATGGTGATCGAGACCACGGCACGGGGCGAGCGCACGTCGGACATCTACAGCCGCCTGCTCGCCGACCGGATCGTGTTCATCGGCACTCCGATCGACGACGGCGTCGCGAACGTGATCGTCGCCCAACTCCTCCACCTCGCAGCGGCCGAACCGAGTCGGGACATCCAGCTCTACATCAACTCCCCGGGCGGATCGCTCACCGCGGTACTCGCGATCTACGACACGATCAACCACATCGCCGCCGACGTCGCGACTCTGTGCGTCGGCCAGGCAGCGTCGTCGGCTGCGCTGCTCCTGGCTGCGGGAGCGCACGGCAAACGAGCGGTGCTCGAACACGCCCGGGTGATGCTGCACCAGCCGCACACCGAGGTGAGTCGTGGGTCGATGAGCGACCTGGCCGTGGAGGCCGCCGAACTGGCCCGGGTCCGTGGCGATGCTGAGCGAATCCTCGCCCGGCACACGGGGCAGAACGTGGAGCGTGTGCGTGCCGACACCGAACACGCACTCGTGCTGTCGGGTGCCGCCGCTGTTGCGTACGGCGTGGCCGACCTCGTACCGGAACGTGTGGAGTCAGGCCGCCACGAGTTGGAAGCGCGTACGGCGCTGCGACCCGGCATCGATGCGGAGGCGATCGGCTGATCGCTCGAGCACGTCGGCGAGCGGGAGGTCGAGCGCGTCGCAGATCGCGCCGAGCACGTCGGACGACACGTCCTTGAGGCCGCGTTCCACCTCGGAAAGATAGGGCAGTGAGACCGCTGCCTCGTGAGCCACGTCGGCGAGCGTGCGGTCCTGATCCAGACGTTCGTCGCGCAGCACGTCGCCCACGACGTCACGCAGTCGGGGTTCGGGCTGCTCGTCGCCCGCTTCGTCGGCAGGCCGGTCGTGGCTGCGGCCGTTGGACGGGAAGGGCAGCACGTTGCTCACCGACGCGACGCTACTGCTCGACCATGAGATGGCAGTCGCTCGTAACGTGACGTGATGCAACGTTTCGTCACCGCCGAGATCGACGCCATCGACGCGTACAAGCTCCTCTCGGGCCTCGTCGTCCCGCGTCCGATCGGCTGGATCGGCACCCGATCAACCGACGGCATCAACAACCTTGCTCCGTACTCGTTCTTCAACGGTGTCGCCGCCTCCCCTCCGACGGTGATGTTCGCACCGACGGGTCAGCCGTCGGCGCGCAAGGACACCCTCACCAACGTGCGAGACACCGGCGTGTTCACCGTGAACATCGTCAACTACGACCTGGGCCCGGCGATGAACGAGACCTCGGGGACCCACGCTCCGGAGGTCGACGAGTTCGAGGTCGCCGGACTGACAGTTCGTGAATCCGAACTGATCGACGCGCCGTCGGTCGCCGAGGCTCCGGCCACGTTCGAATGCAAGGTGATGCAGATCGTCGACATCGGTGAGGCACCGATGGGCAGCAGCGTCGTCTTCGGTGAGGTCCTGGCCTTCAACGTTGCGGACCGACTGCTCGACGGCACCCGCGTCGATCAGGTGGGATTGGATTCGATCGGCCGTCACGTCGGCAACTACTACTCCCACAACGGCGAGTTGTACGAAATGGCTCGCCCCGACTGAGCGCCGCTCGAACTCAGAAGTCGATGCCGAGTTCTGCCACGAGATGAGCCGCCGACACGTCGAGCAGCTCGCTCCGCTCGTGCTCGACGAAGCCGGACTCTCCACGGACGAAGATCCGGACCGACGGCTCGTCCGGGTCGACGATGAAGATCTCCTCGACGCCGGAGTGTTCGTAGTGATCGAACTTCTGCCACGACTCGTCGTCGGGTGACAACACCTCGATCACAATGGCCGCATCGGTGCCGAACACGTCGTCGCCCGGTGCCCGGAGTGCTCCGCCGTCGGGCACCCGGTAGTTGTTCGACTCGCCGACATTGAACTCGGCGATCGGGACGAGGCCGGCGCGCCGGTACAACGGGCTGAGGACCTCGATCAATCGTGCTTGGATGCGCGCGTGGCGCCGGTTCGGTGCGGGGTTCATGTGGTACTCGCCGTTCCAGACTTCGTCGTACGTGTCCAGGCCGAGTGCGCGGCGGCGAGCGAGGAGGTCTTCGACCTCCTGTGGGAGTGGTCCGTTGAGAACCGTGCGCATGAACGCGAGGGTACTCCGGGGGTACGTCAGAGTCCGTCGAACTGCGAGTGCAGGTCGGGGTAGTCGGCGGCGCGACCCTCCATGGCGGCGGCGGCCGCTTCGGCCATGTCGTCGGTGTCGAACATGGCGGCGTTCCAGTTCGCGATGTATTCCAGGCCGTCGGCGACGGAGTGGTCGCGGGTGTAGTGCATCGTCTGCTTCGTGCCCCACACCGCCATCGGGCTCTTCGACGCGATCTCGGCGGCGATCGTGTGGACGCCGTCCAGAAGTGACGCGTGATCGTCGAACAATGCGTTGACGAACCCTGCAGCGTGCGCTTCGGCAGCTGTCCACTTCCGGCCCGTGTACGCGAGTTCGCGCACGATGCCTTCGGCCACGAGCTTCGGCATCCGCTGCAGGGTGCCGACGTCGGCGGTCATCCCGATGTTGATCTCGGCGATCGAGAAGAACGCATCAATCGTTGCGTAGCGCATGTCGGTGGCCGACACCATGTCGATCCCACCGCCGACACAGGCTCCCTGGATCGCACACAGCACCGGCATCCGGGCTCGCTCGAGTGCGGTGAACGATTCCTGGAGGTGCAGGGCCGTCGACCGGAAGCGCTCGTTGCGACGGCTGCGATGTCCGCCCGCTGGCGACCCCGACAGTCCGTTGTCACTCGCGCCGAACACCGACAGATCCATACCGGAGCAGAAGTGGCGGCCCTCGGCCGACAGCACCAGCGCCCGGATCGAGCCCGAGGCCGACATCTCGTTCACGATCACCGGCAGATCTCGCCAGAACGACGGCACCATCGAGTTCGCCTTCTCCGGGCGGATCATCTTGACGTGGCCGACCTTGTCGACGATCTCCACTTCGAAACACTCGTATCCCATCGCGCCAGCTTCACACAGCGACCTGGAGCGACCGAAACGGCTCCCGGAGGTCCTCACCGGGATGTGCCGACGACTCGATGCGGCTGCGGCTCGTCCAACGGACCCGGCCGAGCGCGACGATGGCGCATGAGCGACGCAGCAGGTCCCCTGTCCGGCATCAAGGTCATCGACTTCTCGGTGATGATCTCCGGGCCGCTCGCGGCGATGCAACTCGCCGACCAGGGAGCCGATGTCATCAAGGTCGAGTCACCCGGCCTCGGCGACATCATGCGGTACCTCGGCAGCCAGAAGAACGGGATGACCGGGATCTTCGCGAACAACAATCGGGGCAAACGTTCGATCGTCGTCGACCTGAAGCACCCCGATGGTGTGGACGTGGTGCGTCGCCTCGTCGCCGATGCCGACGTGGTGATCCAGAACTTCCGCCCTGGTGCCATGGCGCGACTGGGGCTCGGGTACGACGACCTCGCAAATGCCAACCCGGACCTGATCTACACGTCGATCTCCGGGTACGGCCAGAGCGGTCCGAACAGCGGGCGGCGGGTCTACGACAACGTGATCCAAGCGGCCTCGGGCCTCGCGAGCGTCCAGTCGGACCCTGCGACCGGTGAGCCGCAACTGTTCCGCACCCTGCTGTGCGACAAGGCCACGGCCTACACCGCAGCTCAGGCGATCACAGCCGCCCTGTTCGCACGTGCGACCGGGCGGGCCGCCGGCCAACACCTCGAGATCGCGATGCTCGACACGGCGATCGCCTTCATGTGGCCCGACTCCGCGATGGACGCCGCGCTCCTCGACGACGACGTCACCCGCTCGCCGACGATCGCTGCGAACTACGGCGTGACCCGGTTGGCCGACGGCTTCGCCGCCTCGTCCGCCGTCACCGACAGCGAGTTCACCGGCCTCTGCGCGGCACTCGGCCGCCCGGAGATCGCCGACGATCCGCGCTTCGTGAACACCCCGACCCGCATCGCCAACGCCGTCGAGATGGTCGCTCTTCTCACCGAGGCGTCGGCGTCGTGTTCGCTCGTCGACTTCGTCGCTCGCTCCGCCGAGCACGACGTGCCGTCGTCGGCCATCAACACTCTCGACGATCTTCCGACCGACCCACAGGTGATCCACAACGACGTGTTCGTCACCCGTGATCACCCCCTCGCCGGGACGATCCGCGAGCCGCGTCCGGCGGCGAAGTTCTCGGCCACGCCCTCGCGTGTGAGCTCGCCGGCACCCGCCGTCGGCGAGCACAGCGACGAGATCGTCACCCAGTTGGGTCTGGATGCCGCAGATCTACGAGCCGCCGGCGTCATCGCCTGACCTCGATCGTGCTTCGAGCCTCTGTTGTTCCTTCCGGGACGGAACAACAGAGGTTGTCGTGATTGTTCGGGTGCGGGGAACCGCGGGTCACCGTGCGACGTCAGACCCTCATGCAACGCACAGCCGACTTCACGACCCGCCACTCCGGGCGACGCCGAGCCCGCACCGTCCCCGCTCTGATCGCCGTCGGTGCTCTCGCCTTCACGGCCTGTTCCGCCGACGAACCCGGTGGCCCGGCGACGGCACCCGGAACCGATCCGGTGAACACGGGCGACGTCACCGACACCGCACCGGCCACAGACGGGACGGACCTGCCCAGCCGGTCCGACGACGGTCCGCAGCGACAGGCGAAGGTCGCACTTCAACGCTTCGACGGTTGTGGTGCGTTCCTCGACTACGTGCACACCGAAGGCGCCGAACGCGTCGGTGCCTACGGGTTCGACAACCAGAGGTACTGGTTCGAGGACGACGTCATCCTGATGGACGACGGTTCGATGACGACAGTCGCGATGGAGGAGGAAGCGATGGAGGAAGCTGGACCGAACGCCGGCGCCGCGGATGCAGCCGACGCGATGGTCGATGCCGACTCGGCGGAACCCGCCCCGAGCCCGGACAGCGGAAACCGCGACCTGGCGAGCGACACCGGTGACGACGGGTCGGGCACGTTCTCCGGAACGAACGTGCAGGTCGACGGCGTCGACGAACCCGACATCGTCAAGACCGACGGCCAACGGATCCTCGCGATCACCGGCAACCGGCTCGTCTACGTCGACATCGACGACGAAGGTCGTGCCGGTGAGCGCCGTGGCGACATCCCTCTGGCCGACGAGAGCAACGGCACCTACGTGTACGGCCAGGAACTGTTGATGTCGGGCGACCGCGCTTTCGTCATCGCCAACATCGAAGGCGGGCTCGTGGCCACACCGGTGCCGGACGTGACCTCGAACGACGACGATCCGGATGTCGACGACGGCCTCGACACGGCGGACGCGGAGTCCGAGTTCGCCGAGGACCCGATCCCGACCGATCCGCTCCCGTCCAGGCCGTTCCCGATCGAGGCGTATGCGCAGCCCCGCACCGTCGTGATCGAGGTCGACCTGTCCAACCCCGACGACCTGCGCATCGCCAACACGCTCACCGTCGACGGCCGCTACGTGAGTGCCCGCTCGATCGGTGACACCGCCCGCCTCGTCGTGTCGACGTCGCCGTCCGACCTCGGATTCCTCTACCCCTCGGGGCCCGGTTCCGAGGAGCGTGCCATCGAGACCAACCGTCAACTCGTCCGGGAGACGACGCTCGACGACTGGGTCCCGACCTACACGTTGGCAACGGGCGACGGATCGACCGAGGACGGCGATCTCGTGGGCTGCGAGAGCATCCACGCACCCGCGGAGTTCGCCGGGTTCGACATGTTGTCCGTGCTCACGCTCCCGATGGACACGTCGCTCGTCTCGCCGGCGGCGACCACGTCGATCATGGCCACCGGCGACACCGTCTACTCCTCCGAGGACCGGATGTACATCTCCACCAACGAGTGGATCACCCCGACGTTCGACGACCAACAGCGCAGCACCTGGGAGGGGACCTACCAGACCGGCATCCACCGCTTCTCACTCCCCGCTGGCGAACCCGCCGAGTACGAGGCCTCGGGCACCGTCGACGGCCATCTCCTGAACCAGTTCTCGATGCACGATCAGGACGGCACGTTCTTCGTCGCCACCACCACGGGCACACCGTGGTCGAGCAACGACAGCGAGAGCCAGATCGTGTCGATGCAGGCCAACGGTGATCGCCTCGAGCAGATCGGCGTGGTCGGTGGGATCGGGCAGGGTGAGCAGATCTTCTCGGTCCGCTACGTGGCCGACACCGCCTACGTCGTCACGTTCCGCCAGACCGACCCGTTCTACGTGGTCGACCTGTCCGCCCCGACCGACATGGTCGTGCGCGGCGAGTTGAAGATCCCGGGCGTGTCCACCTACCTGCACCCGATCAGCGATTCGCTCGTCCTCGGTGTCGGTCAGGAGGGAACGGACGACGGTCGCCTGACCGGGTCGAAGGTCACGCTGTTCGACGTGAGCGATCCGTCGGCACCTCGCGAGGTCGACGTGTGGACGCTGCCGAACTCGAACGGCGACGCCGAGTTCGACCACCGGGCCTTCCTCTGGTGGGCCCCGACGTCGACCGCCGTGCTCCCGCTCGTCTCCTGGAACGACGAGTTCGCCGGTGCCGTCGTGTTGAACGTGACCGCTGACGGCATCACCGAGCAGGGCCGGGTGACCCACATCGAGCCCGTCGCTGAAATCGCCCGGACGGATTGTCGGGAACTGACAGCCGAGGAGGTGCCCGACGAATCCTTCGGCGACCTCTTCTGGGTCGTCCAGGATCCGGGCGCATCGGTCGGCCTGTGCGGCTCGGACCACGCAGGGTCGATCGACCCCGTCGACTGCGACGTGATCCCGGTCGGAGAGATCCAGGACCGGTTCTGGCTCGGCGACGCCGGGGAGTTCCCCGTGAGCCTCGATGGCATCGACCGCATCGAGATCTGCTGGAGCAACGGCTTCGACGGTTACGACCAGCGAATCGTGCGCGCGATGGTGATCGGCGACCAGCTCTGGACCCTCGCACCGACAACATTGCAGGCCAACGACCTCACCACCCTCGACCGCACCGCCCAGGTCACCCTCTGAAACCAAATGGTGTCAGCTTGGGTTGTCAAACGGTGTCTGACACCGTTTGGTGGACGTTGCGCCTCGCCCACACGGCGAACAGCGGGTCGCCGGGGGCACCCGGATTGCGGTGTTGCACGACCGGTTCGTCGAACCCGTCGGTGAGATCGAAATATGTCGCCACGATCGCGCACCGTCCGCGGTCATCCGTCGACAACCACCCACGGATCGCCTTGGTCGGGAAGCAGCGGTTCGAGAACGTGCACACGAACAGCCCTCCGGGGCGCAGGACGCGCGCGACCTCGGCGAACACCTCCAGTGGCCGCGAGAGGTAGTCGACCGACACGGCACACGTGATGGCGTCGAAGGAGGCATCGTCGAAGGCGAGCCTCGGATCCACGTTGAAGTCGCCGACCGACCACTCGTCGGCCATCTCGTTGGCCGCCAGTTCGGCCGCGTTCATGCCGGTGACGACAAGGCGACCCGGCTTGGTCGGAAAGTGCGAGATCCACGACGAGCAGATGTCGAGTACCTCGACGTCGGTACCGGTCAGACCCGACTCCTCGTACAACTCGCCGATCGCCGCGATCGCTCCGTCGTCGATGTGGGTGACGAAGCGATCGAACGAATAGAACGTCGCATCATCGGACTCGTCCTGACGGGCGAAGAACCCGGCCGGGAACGGCGCGGCCGGGTGGCTCACGATCCGTCGAAGGCGTCGTCCAACCGGTCCATCGCATCCTCGGGCAACGACGTGTACAACAGCTCAGCGCCCTGGAAGCGCTTGGCCTCCTCGGCGAGTGCCCAGACCTGCACGTGTCGAGCGAGGATGATCACGGTCGACGTTCCGGGTTCGACCGTGTCCTTGAACCAGTCCACCCACTCGTCGGGGATCCCGAGGTCGATCACCTTGGCAGCAACGGCGCCCGCACCCGCGCCGATGCCGATGCCTGCCGCCCACCCGATGGGCCCGCCGATGAACAGGCCGAGCAGACCGAGCCACATGCCACCCGAGATCGCGGCTTTGCCCGCCGTCGGGTCGATCGTCTCGGTGACGTTGACCTTTCCGTCATCGCTCTTCGTGACGGTGACGGCGTCGTGCAGTTCGAGCACACCGCTCTGGCGCAGCCGACCCATCGCCAACAGGTACTCCTGGGCCTTGAGGACGTTGTCGAACGACACGCCGATGATCACCTCCGCGTCAGGGTCGAAGACGGCTGGGTGTTCTTCGTCGAGACCTGCCCGCAACGTCGGGTCCGGTGGCGCGAACGGCGACGCGGCCGCCTGTGTGTCGGTCGATTCGGCCTCGGTGGGCGTCTGCTCGTCGGTCATGGGTGCATTCTGCCCGAGCTGACGCCCGACCGACTCGCCGAGCAGCGAGCTCCGGACCTTTCAGCTGGACTGGGTGCCGACCTTGAGGTCCTTGAACGGCACGCCCTTGTCGACGCTGGGCTCGCGCGGCAGGCCGAGGACGCGGTCGCCGATGATGTTGCGCTGGATCTCATCGGTGCCACCGGCGATCGACGACTGGAACGAGTTGAGCACGATCCGCTGACGTTCGCCACCGTCGCCCTCCTCCGGGTCCCATGCGATCGACGACGGGCCGGCGAGTTCGAGTGCTATCTCGCGCATCTTCCACGCAATGTTCGATCCGAACAGCTTGCCGAGCGAGCCGCCGGGCCCCGGGGTCTTGCCGGCCTTCTGCTCGGCCTTGTTGCGCATGGCGACCATGGCCTTGGTGGTCTCCATCGAGTAGATCTGCATCAGCTGGTCGCGCACGACCGGATCCTTGATCTTCCCGGTCTCCTCGGCGGCCGACTTGAGCAGCTTGTACGTGGGCTGGTTGATCTTGCCGGCTCCCGCCGAACCGATCGCAACACGCTCGTACATGAGCATGGCGGTGGCCAGCTTCCAGCCCTCGTTGTACCCGCCGAGCAGGTGGTCCTTGGGGATGCGCACGTCGGAGAAGAACACCTCGTTGAAGTGGCTGCCGCCGTCGATCTGGTGGATCGGGCGGATCTCCACGCCGGGCGCACGCATGTCCAGGATGAACATCGAGATACCGGCGTGCTTGACCTGCTCGGGGTCGGTGCGCGCCACGACGATGCCGTAGTCGGACTTGTGAGCGAGCGTGGTCCACACCTTCTGGCCGTTGAGGATCCACTCGTCGCCGTCGAGTTCACACTTCGACTGCAGTGAGGCCACGTCGGACCCGGCACCGGGCTCGGAGAACATCTGGCACCACATGGTCTTGCCCGAGATGTTGTCGGCCATGTACATCTTCTTCTGCTCGTCGGTGCCGTACTCGTTGAGCATCGGCAGGCACATCCCGTGGCTGATGATGAACTCGCCCGTCATCATCCGGTAGTTGCCCTGCACCTCACGCCAGATCTTGTCGTGTTCGAGCGAGAGGCCACCACCACCGAACTCGGCGTCGAACGGTACGCCGGCGAGCCCTGCGCCTGCGGCGGCTGCGAGAAACGCCTTCTGGTCGTCGATTCCTGGCATCGCCTTGCCCTGGGCGGCGGCGTGCTCCTCCATGAAATCCACGCACTTCTGGCGGAACTCGTCGGCCTCTTGTTCGGTCAGCGTCTGGCTCATGTGATGTCCTCTCGTAGCTCTCGAAACACTTCGACTTGGAACATACTGTATGTCGTCGTACAGTACGAATCCAGACGAGCCATGAGCAATCTCACCAACAACGAACTCGACGCCCCGCCCTGGTTGCGGGTCGAGTCGACACTCATGGCAACGGCGCGGTTGATCCGTGAGGCGTTCGACGCCCGGCTCAAGCCGCTCGATCTCAACCTCACCCAGGCGAGCCTCCTCGCCTACGTCGCCGAGTTCGGTGCCACCACGCAGAGCCGGCTCGCCGACCAGATGGGCACAGGGCGAGCCGCGATGGGCAGCGTCGTCGACGGGCTCGAACGTCGATCACTCGTGGAACGACATCCCGACCCCGATGACCGTCGGGTCTGGCGCGTCGACCTCACCGATGCCGGTCGTGACCTCGCGGTCAGCGTCGTGAGCGTCGACGAGATCCTGCGCAGCGAACTCCGCCACGGCATCGGACGCGAAGAACGTCAGGCCCTCAGCTGGGTCCTCACCCGGCTCCAACAGAACCTCCAGTCCGCCATCAACCCGTGACGTCCGGGCGTGCCAAACACGTTCGGACGTCTTTCAACAACCATCAGGAGAACACCCCATGATCGAAGCAGTCATCGTCGATGCAGTCCGCACCCCGGGCGGCAAGCGCAACGGACAACTCAAGGACCAGCACCCCGTCGACCTCGCAGCCCATGTGCTCAAGGCCCTTGCCGAGCGGACCGGACTCGACCCGGCCATGGTCGACGACGTGATCATGGGCTGCGTCATGCAGGTCGGTGAGCAGTCGCTGAACATCGGCCGCAACGCCGTGCTGTCGGCCGGCTGGCCCGAAGAGGTGCCTTCCACCACGGTCGACCGCCAGTGCGGCTCGAGCCAGCAGTCGATGCACTTCGCAGCGCAGGGCGTCATCGCCGGCGCATACGACGTCGTCGTCGCCGCCGGCGTCGAAGTGATGACCCGCACCCCGATGGGTGCGTCGATCGTCCAGGGCATGGGCTTCCCGTTCAGCCAGGATCAGCAGGACCGTTATGCCGAGACCGGCCTGCCGCCGCAGGGCATCGGCGCCGACATGATCGCCGACGAGTACGGCATCACCCGCGAAGACCTGGATGCGTTCGGTGCGATGAGCCAGCAGCGTGCAGCCGTCGCTCGCGACGAAGGAAGGTTCGAGAACGAGATCGTGCCCGTCGAGATCGACCTCGACGGGCAGAAGGTCATGGTCAAGAACGACGAGGGCATCCGCGACGGTTCGACGGCCGAGAGCCTCGCCAAGCTCAAGCCCGCATTCAAGGAGGACGGCAAGATCACCGCCGGCAACTCCTCGCAGATCTCCGACGGCGCGTCCGCCGTGCTGATCATGAGCAAGGAGAAGGCCGAGGAGCTCGGCATGAAGCCCCGCGCCCGCTTCCACGCGTTCGCCCTCGCCGGCACCGACCCGGTCACCATGCTCAAGGGTCCGATCCCGGCCACGAAGAAGATCCTCGAGAAGACCGGCATGAGCATCGACGACATCGACCTGTTCGAAGTCAACGAAGCCTTCGCCTCCGTGGTGCTCGCATGGCAGAAGGAGACCGGTGCCGACATGAGCAAGGTCAACGTCAACGGCGGCGCCATCGCCCTCGGGCACCCGCTCGGTGCATCGGGCACCAAGCTCATGGCGACGCTGCTCAACGAACTCGAGCGCACCGGCGGCCGCTACGGCATGCAGGTGATGTGTGAGGGCGGCGGCATGGCCAACGCCACCATCATCGAACGCCTCGACTGATCCCAGGAGTCTCCCCGAGTACGACGGCCGGGCCTTCGGGTCCGGCCGTTGCGCGTTCCGGGGTGGGAGAATGTCGAGGTGGGGAGTGTTCCGAACCGGAGTCGCCGGGCGCGGGCGTCACGCAAGCGCCAACGCAGGATGCAGCGCGTCGAGCACGACCTGACCGACGAGCAGTGGTCTGCGTTGCGAGCGGCGTGGGGCGGCTGTGCCTACTGCGGCGTCACCGACGTCGCGATGCAGCGGGACTGTGTGCAGGCGCTCTCGCGCGGCGGTCGGTACACGCTCGACAACATCGTTCCCACGTGTCGATCGTGCAATGCGAGCAAGTGCAACGACGAGGTCACCGGGTGGCTCCGGCGCAAGAAGCTCGACGAGCGCACTTTCCTGTTGCGTCACCTCGAGATCCGGACAGCACTCACCGAACGGTTCTCGGCCGATGATGACGGTGGTGCGCGAACGGGGCATTCGACTCTGACGGACGAGATCGAACCGACTGGCTGACCTCGCCCGGTCGCCCACGACCGGCGGGCCGAGATTCAAGATTTCCCCCACCAGCGCGCCTGGCCTCAAGATTTCCTCGGCGGTGACGATGACAGGACTCGATGTCCGACCGCACGAGCCCGCCGATGAGGATGTCCGTGAGGGAGCGGCATGTCCGTCGGGCGATGTTGCTCTTCGTGGTGGCCGCGATCCTCGCTTCGATCGCACC
>JBBSOH010000045.1:0-19950 GCA_038259945.1 Acidimicrobiales bacterium | reverse complement strand
TCGTGTACCCGATGCTCGACCATCGCAACGAGACGCCGAGCAGCCACGCGATCACCGATCTGCGCGTCTGGAATCGTTCGTCGAACCTGCACGCCTGGGAGGCGTACCTCGGCGGCGGCGAACCCACGGCCTACTCGTCGCCTGCGATCGCTGACGACCTGACTGGTTTGCCGCCGGCCTACATCGACGTCGGCACCTTCGACATGTTCCTCGACGAGGACATCGCGTATGCGACAGCGCTCAACCGCGCCGGTGTCGCAGCAGAACTGCACGTCTATCCCGGCGCGTTCCACGCCTCGAACGGCTTCCTCCCCGAGCACCCCACGTCGGTCCGCTGGATGGCGGGTGAGGAAGCCTTCCTCACCCGCCATGTCGGTTCGTGACCCTCGTCTCGGCGCTGATGGTGGCGAGCGCCGACTGCGAAGGTGACTGCTCCGAGCTGAACCCGATCCTTCCCGACCGGAACGACCTCCCGCTCGGCGCGCTGCTCATCGCCGCCGTCTTCCTGGCCGTTCTGGTGTTCGGGCTTCGGGCGATCAAGCGTCAGCGCGACGACGGCCGACGCAGCAAGTTCCCCCCGATCGGCTGAACACGCACAACCCACACGCAGAAGCCGCCGTTCCCGGCGGCCTGGCGTCTCGGTGGGTCTGGTTGCGCAGACAGCAACTCGAGCCGCCGAGCGTCAGCTTCAGACGGCTTCGGGACCCTCTTCGCCGGTGCGGATGCGGACGACGCGGTCGACCTCGGTCACCCAGATCTTTCCGTCGCCGATCTTCTCGGTGCGAGCTGCCGTCGCGATCACATCGACCACGGCGTCGACCTGGGCATCGTCCAGCACGATCGACACGCTCACCTTCGGCACGAAGTCGATCTGGTACTCGGCGCCCCGGTACGTCTCGGTGTGACCGCCCTGTCGGCCGAAACCGCGGACCTCGGCGACGGTGATGCCGGTGATCCCCGCTTGCTTGAGGGCGTCCTTGACGTCGTCCAGCTTGAACGGCTTGATGACGGCGGTGATGAGTTTCATGGTGATCTCCAGTGTGTCACGGAGGTGTGGGTGTGGAAGGGCTCGCGTGATCCGGCGGGCGCCCCGGAGTACCCGGGTTCACGACGTGTATGCGGACTCGGCGTGCTGGCTCTGGTCGAGGCCCTTGTGCTCGGACTCCTCGTCGATGCGCAGCCCCATCGTTGCATCGATCACCTTCGCGATCGCGAAGGTCACGACGAAGGAGAAGGCGCCGACGGCGACGGCAGCGACGAACTGATCTTTCAGCAGTTCGAGTCCACCGCCGTGGAAGAGACCGTCGAACTCGTCGTTGACCGCCGTGTCGGCGAACAGACCGAGCAGCAGTGTGCCGACGAGCCCGCCGACGAGGTGGACGGCGATCACGTCGAGGCTGTCGTCCCAGTCCATCTTCTCCTTGATCTGCAGAGCGAGGTAGCAGATCGCACCGGCTGCCGCACCGATGATCAACGGCGACGGACCTCCGACGAACCCGGCACACGGCGTGATCGCGACGAGTCCGGCCACGGCCCCCGACGCGGCGCCGAGCGTGGTGGCATGGCCACCCTTGAGTTTTTCGACGAGCAGCCAGCCGAGCATGCCCGTCGCCGCAGCGAGGTGAGTGTTGACAACGGCCTGCGCAGCGAGACCGTTGGCGGCCAGCCCGGAGCCGGCGTTGAAGCCGATCCACCCGAACCACAGGATGCCGGTACCCAGCAGGGTGTAGGGCAGGTTGTGCGGCGGCATGGGCTGGCTGCCGTGGCCCTTGCGGTTGCCGATCACGAGGATCACGGCGAGTGCGGCGACACCGGCGTTGATGTGGATCGCCGTGCCGCCGGCGAAGTCGAGCGCACCCATGTCGAGCAGCCAGCCGTTGAACACCCATTTCGCCACCGGGAGGTAGACGAGGACCGACCACACACCGATCAGCACGGCATAGGAGCCGAACTTCAGTCGATCTGCCGTGGCGCCCGTGATGAGCGCGGGCGTGATCACCGCGAACATCATCTGGAACGCGAAGAACGCGAAGCCGGGGATGTCACCGTCGAGCGTCGGGACGTCCTTCATCACGAGGAAGTCGAAGTTGCCGATCCAGCCATTCCCGCTGTCGCCGAACACCAGCGAGAAGCCGATGACCGCCCAGATCGTCGACACCAGACCCATCGCGAAGAAGTTCTGCATCAGCATCCCCAGCACGTTCTTCGAGCGGACCATGCCGCCGTAGAAGAACGCCAGCCCCGGCGTCATGAAGAGAACGAGAGCGGCTGACATCAGCACCCATGCGGTGTTGCCTGAATCCATGGGCGACGAACCTACGTGTCACGCCATCGGCGCATGGGACCCGACACGCGGCGTTCACATGACGGAAACACCGACGCAAAGGAGCGACGTCGAACGAATCTGGAACGAACGAATCCCCGGGCCCCGTCTGAGGACAAGCGACGGAACCCGGGGAAAGGTTGGAGATGCGGCGACGCATCTCGGAATGGGCGATGTCGGGAAGGGGGTGGATCGTCCTCGGATCCGCTCGACACCGCAGGGTCGGCGCTAGATCGCGTCGACCCCTTCCTCGCCGGTCCGGATGCGGACGATGCGATCGACGTCGGTGACCCAGATCTTGCCGTCGCCGATCTTGCCGGTGGCGGCTCCCGTCTTGATGGCCTCGACGACAGCGTCGACGACGCTGTCGTCGACGACGACCTCGATGCCGACCTTGGGCACGAAGTCGATCTTGTACTCGGCGCCCCGGTAGGTCTCGGTGTGGCCGCCCTGGCGGCCGAAGCCGCGGACTTCGCTCACGGTGATGCCGGTGACACCAGCTCCCTTCAGTGCGTCCTTGACGTCATCGAGTTTGAACGGCTTGATGACTGCTGTGATGAGTTTCATGGTGTTGATCTCTCTTTCTTTCAGTCAATCGTTCAGCTGAGTGCCGAGCTGGGGGCGGACGTCACGGTGTCGTGGGCATAGCCCTCCAGACCGTGTTCGAGGAAGTCGAGACCTTCGATCTCCTCCTCGGCGGTGACCCGCAGGCCGATTGTGTATTTGAGGGCGGCGAAGACGATTCCGGTGGTGACGGTGACGAATGCAGCGATGATCAGGATCATGAGGATCTGGACGATGAGCTGGTTCGGTCCGCCACCGTAGAAGAGGCCCGAGCCGCCGTTGGCGACGTAGGCGTCGACGCCGATCTTGCCTTCGACGAATGCGTCCGGGTATCGGGCGAACAGGCCGACCGAGAGGACGCCCCATGCGCCACACACCCCGTGCACGCTGATCGCGCCGACCGGATCGTCGATCTTGACCTTGTCGAAGAAGAACACCGCGAAGACCACGATCACACCGCCGACGGCTCCGATCACGACCGACATGCCGGCGTTGACGGTTCCGACGGGTGCGGTGATGGCGACGAGTCCGGCGAGGATGCCGTTGCCGATCATCGCGAGATCGGGCTTGCCCGTCTTCGCCCAGATGGTGATCGTCGTGAGCAGGCCACCTGCGGCAGCGGCGAGCATGGTGTTCAGAGCGAGTCGCGGAACCTCGAAGTCGGCGAGGAGTTCGGAGCCGGGGTTGAAGCCGAACCAGCCGACCCAGAGGATGAACACACCGAGCATCGCGAACGGGATGTTGTGGCCGGGAATGGCGCGAGGCTTGCCGTCGGGTCCGTACTTCCCGATGCGAGGTCCGAGGAACGCAGCGCCCATGAGTGCGGCGATGCCACCGGTCATGTGCACGATGCCGGAACCGGCGAAATCGGAGAACACGGCATCGCCGATCTCGATCTTGGCGATGAGACCGCCGCCCCACGTCCAGTGCACGACGACCGGGTAGATGAAGGCACACATGATGGCCGAGAAGACGAGGTAGGAAGAGAACTTCGTTCGTTCCGCCATCGCTCCCGACGCGATCGTGACTGCAGTGGCGGCGAAGACCGCCTGGAAGAAGAAGTCCGTGGAGAGGCTGAGCGCTCCCTCCTCGGCGATCCCGAAGAGGTCGCCTCCGGAGAGGAAGAAGCCGGATGTGCCGATGAAGGTTCCGTCGCCGCCGTAGGCGAAGGCGAAGCCGACGGCGAAGAAGGCGAGGATGCCGACGACCGCATCGGACATGTTCTTGGCAAAGATGTTCACGACGTTCTTCGCCCGGGTCAGACCCGCCTCGACGAGAGCGAAGCCCGCCTGCATGAAGAAGACGAGAACGCCTGCCAGGAAGACCCAGACGTTGTTCAAGACGTCCTGAACGGTGGGTTCGTAGACGTCTTGGGCGCCCGCAATGGATGGGGTGATCGCCAGGATGGCGACGACCCCTCCCAGGCCTGAGATGATTCGAAGTGCTCTGTTGTGCACTGGTTGTCCTCCAAGTGAAAGTGAATGGGATGAACCAGGGAGCCACGCTGCCGCCCGGGAACGGAGGGGAACGTAGGCGGCACGGGTTTCTTCATCGTCGCCGTCACGTTTCGTCTCGGTGAACGCTCGTGTCGAGGACGTGTTGACGATGTTTCGTCCGTGTGAAGCATCAGCTGAGGGCGGTGCTTTCGCCTCACGAAGCGTGAACGGGCCGG
The DNA here is from genome assembly GCA_038259945.1 of Acidimicrobiales bacterium. GTDB lineage: Bacteria > Actinomycetota > Acidimicrobiia > Acidimicrobiales > Ilumatobacteraceae > Ilumatobacter_A. The sequence goes on along the minus strand of JBBSOH010000045.1, from coordinate 15,391 downwards.
AAAACCTCAGCGGCCGGCTCACTCCTGACGAGGGGGAAACCGATGTCGTTCGAGGGGGTGAACGTCGGAGTGGGGGGTGTCAGGAGCGAACCGGCCGCTTTTCAAAAGCGTAGAGATCGACTCTTTCGGAGATGTGTGCGCCGTGTGAACGAGTGATGAACGCCGACGTGACGTCTGGCTCGTGCGTCAGCAGTCGCCTTCGAACGACACGATGTCATCGCCGGCGAAGATGGTGAGGATCACCACGTCGCGCAGCGGAGGCATCCGCGGGATGGTGCGTCCCCCCGGCAAGACGTCGAGGAACGGCTGCCCGTCGGAACGCAGGGAGGCGTCGATGCCATCGACAGTGCCGCCGCCGAAGCTGTAGCAGCCGCCGTTGTCCACGGTGACGACGCCGGGGGAGGTGTCGCCGCGATCTCCGACGGTCGCACCCGTGCGTGTTCGCAACGGCAACGACGCCGGTCCTTCATCGGCCTGGGAGTATCCGACGAACTTCAACGTGGATGGGGTGGACCCACCGAAGACGGCACAGAATGCGTTTGCGAAGCACGTCGCTCGGGAGTGCGGGAACGCGAAACCGACGAAGCCGTCGGCGGTCTCGAATCCGGGGAAGGCGTTCGGCGTCGGGTACGACTCCGATGCGTCGGAGGTGACCGGGCCCATGCCCGACACGAAGTATGAAATCGTCGACGTTGCATCGCGGCCGAACGGGGCGTCGCCGACACCGTTCGGGCGGAGCACCAGGTCGGCACGGCTGGCCGTGATTCGACTGTCGAGCGTGCGCACCGGAGCGCCGCTCGGACTCGCCGGGGTGTAGGCGGCTGCGGCGATCGTGCCCATGTGGTCGGCGATGAGGTCGACGCTGGTCGGAGCATTGTTGACGAAACAGACGCGCCCGTCGGCTCCGATCGTGGCGATCGCGACGTTGGGATCGACCGATCCGAGGTCCCAGTTGACGTTGGAGTACACGGGAGGCGAGGTGACGTCCGACGACACGAGTTGGCCGTTGCCGCGCCCGGCCGCTCTGACGGGCGTGAGGTTGACGACAGCTGCGTCGCCGGGTGTTCCAGCGACGGCGAAGCAGAGTCGGGCACCTGGCCCGGGGCGAGTGCCGGCGAGTGCGATCCGGGTGTCGACGGCGCGGACGGGTGCTCCGCTGGGTGTGGCCTGGGCGTAGCTGGCGGCCGCGATCGTGCCCATGTGGTCGGCGATCAGGTCGACCGTGGCGAGGTTCGCGTTGACGAAGCAGACCCGGCCGTCGGTTCCGATCGTGGCGATCGCGACGTTCGGGTCGATGGATCCGGCCGAGTAGTTGACGTTCGAGTACACGGGCGGCGCGCTGACGTCAGAGGACACGAGCTTGCCGTCGCCGGTGCCGGTGGCTCTCACAGGGGTGAGGTTGACGACCGCCGCATCGCCCGCTGTGCCGCCGACGCCGAAGCAGAGTCGCGCACCCGGTCCGAGGCGTGTTCCACCGAGCGCGATGCGGGTGTCGACGACGCGCGCCGGCGCCCCGCCCGGAGTGGCCGGGGTGTAACTGGCGGCGGCGATCGTTCCCATGTGGTCGGCCACCACGCCGGTCCTCGCCGCGCTGTTGTTGACGAAACAGGTGCGGCCGTCGGGTCCGATCGCTGCCACCGCGACGTTCGGGTCGATCGTGCCCGGGCCGAAGTTCACGTTCGAGTAGACCGGAGGTGACGTGAGAGCGGACGACACGAGTTGCCCACTGCCCGACGCCAGAGCGCCGACCGGCGTGAGGTTGACCACTGCGGCATCGCCGGCGGCGCCGGACACCCCGAAGCACGTGCGTGCTCCGGGTTCGACGCTGTCGGCGATTGCAGGATTCGATGTTGCGAGCCCCACACCTGCCGACACGAGGAGTGCGACGGCGAACAATCCGACCCGTGTGGGCGCTGTTCTCGCCACCTGGTCGTCCACTCGTTGATTCGACATCTTCCTGCTCCCATTCGTCGGCGTGAACGAACCGTAGCCGTGCGAGCGAGCGGGCTCGGGCAATTTCCGATCCCTCTGTGACGGACGCACTCGCGGTGGCTTTGGCGGTGCCAGATGCGCGCCTGCAACACTCGTGCGATGGACCTGACCTACCCCGCCGAAGCCGAAGAGTTCCGTACGGAGATCCGCGGCTGGCTCGAGGAGAACCTGCCGAACGGGTGGTTCGACGACGACTTCGAGATGACCGACGACGAGCGCGCCGAGTTCAACAAGGCGTGGCCCGCCAAGCTGTTCGAAGGCGGCTGGATCTGCGCCACCTGGCCCGAGGAGTACGGCGGCAAGGGCCTCACCACGATGCAGGGCGTAGCGCTCTCCGAGGAGTTCGCACGGGCCAAAGCGCCCATGCGGGGCGACTTCTTCGGTGACACCCTGGTCGGTCCGACCATCCTGCAGTGGGGAACCGAAGAGCAGAAGAAGGAGTTCCTGCCGGGCATCTTGAAAGGTGAGACCCGCTGGTGCCAGGGGTTCTCCGAGCCGAACTCGGGCTCCGACCTCGCGTCGCTCAAGACCACGGCGGTGCTCGATGGCGACGAGTGGGTGATCAACGGCCAGAAGGTCTGGACCACGCAGGGCCACCACGCCGACTACTGCTTCCTGCTCACCCGCACCGACGCCGAAGAGAAGCATGCCGGCATCTCCTACATGCTCGTGCCGATGAAGCAGGACGGCATCGAGGTGCGCGGGATCGTGCAACCCGACGGCACCGCCGAGTTCTGCGAGGTGTTCTTCGACAACGCCCGCTGTGCCAAGGACGCCGTCGTCGGCGGCGTGAACAACGGTTGGAAGGTCGCGAACTCCACACTCGCATTCGAACGAGGACTGTCGGCCACCACGGGCTGGCGTCGCTTCGCCGAGGAGTACCGCCTGATGGTCGAGGTGGCCACCGCCAACGGCAGGATCGACGACGCTTCGATCCGCCAGCGGCTGATGGAGTACTACACGAAGATCCAGATCCTGCGGATCAACGGGCTGCGCAACCTCACCTCCACACTGAACAACAGCAAGGACATGGGCACCATCGCCCTGGGTGCCACGAACAAGATGTTCTGGTCCGAGATGCACAAGGCGGCGATGGAACTCGCACTCGACATCTTCGGTGCCGAGGGCATGTTGATCGACACCACTCCCGAATCGGGCGGTTGGCCCGGCGCCACCCGCGACAAGCGACGCGACGGATATCCCGTGAGCCCGATGATGTCCTCGTTCTTCTTCTCCCGCTCCGAGACGATCTGGGGTGGCACGAGCCAGATCCAGCGCAACATCGTCGGCGAACGCGTCCTCGGACTCCCCAAGGAACCCAAGCCCCCGACGGGCGACTGACCCACCCGGGGCACACCATTCGATGTCAGACACCGTTTGACAAGCATTCGGCGTCTGACACCGTTTGGTGCCGGCGACGTGGGTGCGATCGAGTCCACGGGTGGAAAATGTGACACACGACTCGCCGACCGGTCGGTTGACGTCACAACCAATCGGGGCACGATGGTCCGGTGTCTGCTGCGAACGAGGAATCGGTGAACGTCCAGCCGGTCCTCGAGCAGCGTCGGCGTACCTACGTCGCACCGACGGACCGACTGATCACGGCGCCGTTCCTGGTGGTCACCATCGCCGGTCTGATGTTCTTCATGTACATCGGGACGCTGCTGCCGCTCATCCCGCTCTACATCGAAGGCCCGCTCGGAGGAGGGGAATTCGGCGTCGGCCTGAACGTGGCGGCGTTCGCGGTGGCAGCAGTCGTTGCTCGACCGTTCATCGGGCGTCTGGCGAATCGATACGGGCGACGTGCCGTCATGGTCAGCGGCACCCTGCTCGCAGCAACAGGTGGCGCCGGCATGAGCCAGGTCGGCCATCTGTTGCCGCTGCTCGGCTTCCGCGCTCTGACTGGCGTCGGCGAGGCCGCCATGTTCGTCGGAGCCGCCACGTTGATCGCCGACCTGTCGCCGCGTGATCGTCGCGCCGAGGGCGCCAGCTACTTCTCCGTGGCGGTGTTCACCGGCCTCGGACTCGGGCCGGTGTTCGGCGAATGGTTGCTCGACGACACCCAGTTCGAGCGGACTTTCATCGCCGGCGCGATCTTCGCGGTCGGCGCTGCGGCCGTCGCATTCTTCGCCCCGTCGTTCGTCGTGTCACCCGACTCCCAGACCGGGAGGTCCGTCGAGTCACCTGACGCACCAGCACTGCGGGGGCTCGCGCAGTACATCCACCCGGCCGCTGTCCTCCCGGGGGCCGTCCTTGCGCTCGGCGTCGGCGGACTGACCGCCTTCTTCCTGTTCATCCCCGAGTACTCGCGCGACCTGGGCCTGGGCTCCTCGGGCGGTCTCTTCCTCGTGTACTCCCTGATGTCACTGCTCATCAGGATCTTCGGAGCGACGCTGCCGGAACGTCTGGGACCGCGACGGATGGTGACCGTGGCCCTGCTCGCATTCGCCGTCGGCCTCCTCGCTGTGGCGATGTTCGACGCCGTCTGGGCGCTCTGGTTCGCAGCGGTGATGATCGGGGTCGGGGCGGCGTTCAATTATCCGTCGCTCAATGCGCTCACGGTGAACCGGGTGAATGATTCCGAACGAGCCGTGGCGATCAGTTCGTTCACGATGTTCTTCGAGATCGGATCCGCATTCAGCGGGCTGACCATCGGTGCGCTCGGTCAGGTCGTCGGGAAGCAATCCGCGTTCTACGGCGGCGTCGTGATGGTCTTGGTGGGCCTGTTCGTCCTGCGCCGCTACGTCGTTCCACTCGGGTCGCCCGACGCCGGCCCGACCACCGTGCGTCCACGCGATATCGGTGCTGGTCGAACTGCGCTGACCGGCTCGGCCGACTGAGCGTCGAGAAGCGCGATCAGCGGAAAACGGACGTCCTCGTGCGGTGTCCGATTTCCGCTTCCATCGATGCAGCCACCGGAGCAGGATGGTGCCGTGCTCGATCACGACCGTTGCTACGCCGCCGCCGCCACGAGGGATGCGCGCTTCGATGGTCACTTCATCGTCGCGGTGCGAACGACCAAGATCTACTGCCGTCCCAGTTGCCCAGCAATCACCCCGAAGCAGTCGAATGTCGAGTTCCATCTCACCGCAGCAGCGGCGCAGCAGCGGGGATTCCGGGCGTGCAAGCGCTGCAGACCGGATGCGTCGCCGGGCTCACCCGAATGGAACCTGCGCCACGACGTGGTCGGTCGCGCCATGCGCCTCATCGCCGACGGGATCATCGAGCGCAGCGGCGTGTCGGGTCTGGCCAGAAGTCTGGGCTACAGCGAGCGACACCTCAATCGGGTCATGACCGACGAACTGGGAGCGGGCCCGCTGGCGATCGCCCGTGCGCATCGGGCCCACACGGCGCGACTGCTGATCGAGACCACGGCGATGACCTTCACCGACATCGCCTTCGCTGCAGGATTCGGCAGCGTCCGCCAGTTCAACGACACCATCCGCGAGGTGTTCGCGGCGAGTCCGACCGAGCTACGCGGGCAACGTGGTCGGCGCGACGCTCCGAGCCCGGTCGGGGAGGTCCGTCTCCGCCTGCCGACGCGTCGGCCCTTCGCCGGTGACCAACTGCTCGCATTTCTCGGAGCCCATGCGGTGCCCGGAGTCGAGTCGTGGGACGGCGAGGTCTTCTCCCAGGTCCTCACGTTGCCCCATGGCCACGGGGTCGCGTCGCTGCACGCCGGCGACGATCACATCGAAGCGCACCTGCGACTCGCCGACTGGGTCGATCTCGCCACGGCCGTCCAGCGGCTGCGCCGCCTCCTCGACCTCGACGCCGACCCGGTCGCCATCGATGCAGTCCTGGCCAGCGACCCGGTGCTCCTACCACTCGTCGCATGTGCGCCGGGGCGTCGAGCGTCGGCGAGCGCCGACCCGGTCCAGACCGCGGTCCGTGCGGTGATCGGCCAACAGGTGTCGCTCGCGGGCGCCCGCACGGTGACCGGCCGACTCGTTGCAGCACTCGGTGATCGACGCGATGCATCGCTCGCCGCGGGTACGTCGCTCACGCACGCCTTCCCCACCGTCGAGCAGTTGGTGGATGCTCCCGACGACCTGTTCGCGATGCCGACGGCCCGGCGTGACACGGTCCGTCGGCTGGCCTCAGCCGTGCTCGGTGGTGAGCTCACCCTCGATGTCGGCGTCGACCCCGATCACGCCCGCACGCAGTTGCTCGCCCTCAAGGGAATCGGACCCTGGACCGCCGACTATGTGCTGATGCGGGGGCTCGGCCATCCCGATCTGTTCCTCCACACCGACCTCGTCGCCGTCAACGCTCTGAAGAAACTCGGCCTCGACGTCGATGCGACGCGCGAGTGGGCGCCGTGGCGTAGTTACGCACTCCATCATCTCTGGGCGAGCCTCGGCACGCTCGACGCCGCGGCGAACGCCACCGCCGGCCATCCCCACACGACGACCCGGGCGCCGGTCGCATGAAGTCGCCTCGCACGACCACCGATCACACGACCACCGATCACACGACCACCGATCACACGACCACCGGGAGAACCAGATGGACAGCCACGACGTGACGAACGAGACCGATCGCAGCGGCGGCCACATCGACGGTGGGATGCCGACCGAGACGATGCTGCGATCGACCACGATGACGAGCCCCGTCGGTGAATTGACCGTCGTGGCCAGCAGCGAAGGCGTTCGTGCGGTGCTGTGGCCACTCGACGGACCCGATCGCGTCCGGCTCGCCGAGATCGAATCGGGCGCTGAGAGAGACGCCGGAATCGTCACGGACCGACGAGCTGAGATCCTCTCGTTGGCCGTCGGCCAGTTGGAGGACTACTTCCGAGGCGAGCGAACTGCATTCGACCTCCCGCTCGACGCACATGGCACCGACTTCCAACTCGACGCCTGGCGAGCGCTGCAGACCATCGCATTCGGCGCGACGATCAGCTACGGGGAGCAGGCGGGTCGGATGGGCGACAAGCGCAAGGCTCGAGCGGTCGGGGCAGCGAACGGTCGCAATCCCATCTCGATCATCGTGCCATGCCACCGTGTCGTCGGCTCGACAGGCTCACTCACCGGGTTCGCCGGTGGGATGGACGCCAAGCGATGGCTCCTGGAACACGAGTCGCGGGTGGCTGGTCACACCCTGGTGTGATCGGGGGCGGCGGGAGCGGTGAGCACCCCGCCTGCTCGACTACTTGCGTCGGGCGGCGACGGACTGGGCCTTGCGGGCCCGAGCCTCGTCCTGCTTGGCCTTCTTGGTGGCCTTGCGCTGTGCGCGCAGTTCGCTCTGCTCGTCGGCCGAGCGCTTCGACGTGTCGAGGAGCGGCGCCAACTCGACCTCGTCGGCCTTGGGAAGTGCGAGCGTTTCGTCGTTCTTGAGGAGATCGCGGATGATCGCCGAAGCGGGGGCCTCGCCGGCCACAGTGGACGCGAGCATGATCCGACTGATTCCGAGGTTGTGCCGCTCGACGATCCCGGGCAGGACCTCGCGGAGCTGATCTGACGACGGGTTCTCGGCATTGTCACCGAGCTTGTCGATGCAGTCGGCGAGCGCCGCGTCGGTGACGATCGCGGCAATCGCCTCCATGCCGCCGTCGATCCGGCCGGCCTTCACGCCGGCGCGCACGCCGTCGGGGGTGAGGTCCTCGACGAACGCACCGAGTCCTTCGCGGTGGTCGTCGCCGAGCGCATCGATCGCACCAGCCAGGTGCTCGTCGGATGCGGCCTTGAACGAGCGATCGAGCAGCCCGAGTGCCTGCATCCGGTTCTTCATCTGAATCACGGCCATAAGGCATGCGACGCTACCGCCGCCGAGCGGCCGATACGACCGACGGCGTGGCGCCCCCAACCCTCGGTGAGCTACTGTGCAACCGCTTACATCTGTCGAAGGGGAAACTGATGGCAACGGTCACACTGGACAAGGTCAACAAGGTCTACGAGAACGGGTTCCATGCGATCCACGATCTCGACCTGGACATCGAGGACAAGGAGTTCCTGGTGCTCGTCGGCCCATCGGGCTGCGGCAAGTCGACCGCCCTGCGGATGATCGCCGGTTTGGAGACGATCAGCGGGGGCGAGATGTTGATCGGCGACAGAGTCGTCAACGACGTGGAGCCCAAGGATCGCGACATCGCGATGGTGTTCCAGAACTACGCGCTGTACCCGCACATGACGGTGTACGACAACATCGGCTTCGCGCTCAAGCTCGCCAAGGTGCCCAAGGAGGAGATCGACAAGCGCGTCCGTCATGCGTCGAAGATCCTCGAACTCGATGCCAATCTGCATCGCAAGCCGGGTCAGTTGTCGGGTGGCCAACGCCAGCGGGTCGCGATGGGTCGGGCGATCGTGCGTCAGCCCGCAGCGTTCCTGATGGACGAGCCGTTGTCGAACCTCGACGCGAAGCTGCGTGTGCAGATGCGTGCCGAGATCGCTGCACTCCAGCGTGATCTGGCCGTCACCACCGTCTACGTCACGCACGACCAGATCGAGGCGATGACCATGGGCGACCGCGTCGCCGTGCTCAAGGCGGGGTACCTGCAACAGGTCGACACGCCACAGAACCTCTACGACCGCCCGGACAACGTGTTCGTCGCTGCATTCATCGGATCGCCGTCGATGAACCTGTACGAAGCCACGATCGACCAAGTGGACACCGGCGGGGTCCTCCACCTCGGCACACAGACGCTCGAGATGGGGAGGGAAGTCTTCGCCGAGCGGCCGGCGTTGCGCAACCACACCGGCAACGTCATCGTGGGCATTCGTCCCGAGGACTTCGAGGACGCGGCGATGGTCAAGGAGGACACCACCGGCAGGCAACTCAAGTCGACCGTGACGCTGATCGAGGCGTTGGGATCCGAATTGATGGTGCACTTCAACGTGGATGCCCGAACGGTCGACTCCGGCGACCCCGATGCCGTCGAGGAGACGGAGTCGAAGTCCAACGCCGTCGGGCGGTTCAACCCTCGATCAACGGCTCGGATGCGTGGAGACATCACGGTGGCAGTTGCAACCGAACGGATGCATTTCTTCGATCCCGAAACCCACCTCGCCGTCTGGGACTGACCTCGCCAACGTGCAGCGCAGGCTGCGCGCCGACACGTCGTGGTCGTGTGTGAGTTGTCGGCCGTGATTTCGCGGTGGACAGCTCACACCGGGCTGGTCGTCACCGGCGGCGGGACAGACGGATGGATGTTCAGGATTTCTTGGCGGCGACGATGATCGCTCCGACGCCGGCGATCACCGCGCCGAGCAGGCACAACCCCACACCGAACCCGAAGTTCAGATCGTCGACGAAGGATGCGCTGTCCAGGACGCTGCCGACGGCGCCGATCGCACCGAGTGACATCAAGCCACCGAATCCGGCGGTGAGGAGAGCAATGATCCAGGTCGCGACTCGGCGTCCGGCCGCGAGCACGATGACCGCCGAGATGATGACGAGCACCATCGCGCCGACGACGAATGCGCCGGGGTTGTTCCACTCCACGGCGTCGAAGTCGTCGCCGAAGAAGTACGTCTCGTAACCGTTGACGGAGTCGTTCCCGAACGTGACCCACGGCAGGAAGGTGCCGATGATGGACACCAGAGCGCCGATGATCATCGTTGCGACGCCACCCGGAGACCGGTACGTGCCCACCACCTGTGATGGGTCGAGGAACTGCGGCCCGCCATACGGAGCGGCTCCCTGCTGCGGAAAGGCACCGGGAGGCTGGCTCCCGTCATTCGGTGTGGGTTGGTTCGGTGTTGCGTAGCTCGGCGTCGCGTAGTTCGGTGGCGGTGAACCGGGCTGCTGATACCCGGGCGGCGACTGTTGCGGCGCGTACTGGGCGGGGGTGCCGCCGTATCCCGGGTCGGCCGGCGGTGCACCGGGATGCCGGGCCGGTACGACCACGGTCGCATCGGGATCAGCGTGCGGCTGATGGCTCGTGCCGGGAGCGAAGGTCGGCACCGGACCGGCCGGTGGCGAGTGCGGGCCAGGCGGTGGCGGATTGGCCGGTGGCGGCGGTCCGCCCTCCGAGTCGGACCACCACTCGTTCTGTTGATCGCTCATGCTCCGTAGTCTCGCGGATCGCCGTCAACCAGGCGGCAACCGGTACTCGACTCGTCGCTGCGGGCTCAGAGGTCGGACGTGAAGCGCGGTCGGATCGGTGCGTGTTCGATCCGCGGCAGCACGTGTTCGGCCACGAGGTCGCATTCGGCGTGATGCGTGTAGCCGGACAGGATGAACGCCTGCACACCCGCCTGCTGGTACGCATGAAGCTTGGCGACCACCTGGTCGGGGTCGCCGACGATCGCCGCCCCCGCACCGGAACGTGCCCGACCCACGCCGGTCCACAGGTTCTCCTCGACGTAGCCGTCGTCGGCGGCGGAGTCCCGCAGTTCGTTCTGGCGGGCCACTCCGGCCGACGCGGTGTCGAGCGACCTGCTCTTGATCGCCGCACCGGTGTCGACATCGAGCTTGGAGACGAGACGCTCGGCCGCGGCGCGTGCCTCCGCCTCGGTCTCGCGCACGATCACATGTGCCCGCAACCCGCACAGGAGGTCACGGTCGTACCGTTCGCGTGCGAGGGCGTTCATCTCGGTGACCGTGTCGGCAACGGACGCCACCGTGTCGGGCCACGTGAGGAACACGTCGGCTTCGGCGGCGGCGACGTCCTTGGCAGCGGGGGAGAAACCACCGAAGTAGAACGGAGGACACGCGCCGTCCGTCGTGGCGATGCGCGGCGGGTCGAGTTGGAGGTCGACGTACTCGCCGTGGAAGTCGATCGACTCGCGATTCAGCAGCTTGCGCAACACCTGCATCCACTCCCGTGTCCGCTGGTAGCGCGGCCCGGAATCGAGTGCTTCGCCGGGAATGTCCGAGCTGATGATGTTGATCGTCAGTCGACCACCCGAGAACTGGTCGATCGATGCGAGCTGGCGAGCCAACTGAGGCAGCCACATCTCGCCCATCCGCACGGCGAGCAGCAGGTTGATCTGCTCGGTGTGGGTGGCGATCGCCGCAGCGAAGGCGGTGGAGTCGATGCCGAGCTGGTAGCCCGACGGCAGCAGCACGTTGTCGAACCCGCCGCGATCGGCGGCCTGCACGATGTCACGGCAGTGCTCCCACGATGCGGGGATGTTCGACTCAGGCACACCGAGGAACTCGTAGTCGTCGTCACACAGGGCGCCGAACCAGGAGATCTCCGGAACATCGGGGTCGGTCAGGTTCACTGCGTCCCCCTGGGTGTCAGACACCGAGCGGGACGCTGAGTCGAACATGTCGGAAACTTCATGGCAGCGGGACTCCTTCGCAGGCTTGCACGATGGCGTAGACGTCGGCCCGGTCGAGGCTGATGCTCAGCGCGGCGTTGGCCGACCGGATGCGGTCGGCGTTCTGTGATCCGATGATCGCGATCGGCGCCGACGGGTGAGCGAGCACGAAGGCGAGTGCGATCTGGGACCGGTCGACGCCTTCGCGTTCGGCGAGTCCGTCGAGCACGTCGAGCAGTTCGGAGGGCAGATCGTCGCCGGTGGCCAGTCGACCTCCGGCCAGCGGACTCCACGCCATCGGTGTGATGCGCAGTTCCATGCACTGGTCGAGTGTGCCGTCACGCATCGGGGCCAGGTGGGCGGCCGAGAACTCGGGTTGATTCGCCACGATCGGGAACTCGAGGTGAGCCTGGAGCGCGGCGACCTGGGCGGGCGTGTGGTTGGACACGCCGACCTCACGGATCTTGCCCTCGGCTCGCAGCGCATCGAGCGTGATGGCGACATCGGCTGGATGGGCGAACATGTCGGGTCGGTGGATCAGATAGAGATCGATCACCTCGACCTGCAGGCGCCGCAGCGACGCTTCGCACGCTGATCGGAGGTACTTCGGCGAGGAGTCGTACGGCGTGGGGGGAGCGATGCCGCCCTTCGTGGCCAGCACCATCCGGTCGCGCAGTCCCGGCGACGACGCGATGATCCGACCGAGAATCTCCTCGACCTGACCGAAGCCGGTGCCGCCCCAGTCGAATCCGTAGACGTCGGCGGTGTCGATCAGGTTCATCCCGGAGTCGAGGGCGACCTCGAGCAGCGCCTGACCGGTCGACAGATCGTCGTCGGTGAACCGCCACTGCCCGAAGGCGATCGGCCCGACGGGGTCGAGTGCGCCGAGCGAACGTTTGTGAGATTGGACGAGGGAACCCATCCGTCGGAACCTAGCCCTTGACTGCGCCCGCCAACATGCCTCGCACGAAGTACTTCTGGAGAGCGAAGAACACGACGAGCGGGAAGAACGCCTGCACGAACGCGGCGGCCGGGAGCAGGTGTTCGTTGGCCCCGAAGTCGCCCGCCAGGTTGGCGATGAGGATCGTGGTGACCTGCGCGTCGGGGTTGTTGCCGGCCATGGTCTTTGCGATCAGGTAGTCGTTCCACGTCCACAGGAACTGGAAGATCGCAAAGGCTGCGAGCACCGGGACCGACAGCGGCAACACGAGGCGCCAGAAGATCGTGAAGTGATCGGCCCCGTCGATGCGGGCCGCCTCGAACACGTCCTTGGGGAGCGAGGAGATGTAGTTGTGGAGCAGGAAGATCGCGAATGGCAGTGCGAAGCCGGTGTGCGTGAGCCACACCGCAGTCGTCGACCCGACGAGGTTGAAGTCGGGCACGAGCGTGATGGTCTTGTCGAGGAAGGGGATCGTGAAGCGGGCACCGCTCACCCAGAGGCGCAGCAGCGGGATCAGCGCCACCTGCAGAGGAATCGCGAGCAGCGACACGGTGATGATGAACAGCGTCTTGCGGCCCTTGAAGTCGATCCAGGCGAACGCGTACGCCGCGAAGGCCGCGACCGCGATCGGGATCAGCGTGGCCGGGATCGCCACCGCCATCGAGTTGAGCAGCGAGTCCTTCAGACTGGACCGGGCACCGAAGACGGTCTCGTAGTTGTCGAGCGAGAGTTCGTCGAGGCGGATGTCCCACCAACCGGTCTGGCGCTGAGCGTCGCGTGTTCGGAATCCGCTCAGGAACAGGCCGACCGTCGGCAGGCTCCACACCAACGCGATGCCCCACAGCGCCCACACCGGGATCGACCGGAGCCAACTGTAGATCTTGCCGGCCGGACCCTTCGGTCCGCTGTTGCCGTGGGAGGAGCCCATGACGTCGGCGGTGTCGGCGAGCGTGCCCGGAGCGTCGAGGTCGGTGGTGACGGGAGTGATGTTGCTCATCTCAGTTCTCCTGCTGCATCTTGCGGACGTTGAAGACCATGATCGGGAGCACCGACACGAAGATCAGGATCGCGAGTGCCGCCCCCTGCCCCTGGTTCTGGCTCGTGAAGGCCTGGAAGAACATGTCGTTCGCCAGCACCTGGGTTTCGAAGTTGCCGTTCGTCATCACGTTCACGATGTCGAACACCTTCATCACGAGGACGATGATGGTGGTGACCACCACGCCGATGGTGGGGGCGATCTGAGGCAGTGTGACCCGCCAGAAGACCTGGGAGTCGGTGGCGCCGTCGACCTTGGCGGCTTCGATCAATTCGGTCGGTACCGCCTTGATCGCCGCCGACAGGATGACCATTGCGAACCCGGTCTGGATCCAGATCAGCACGACCATCAGGAACATCGAGTTCCACGGGGATTCCTGCACGAAGTTGATCGGACTGTCGCGGAGGTTGCCGACGGTGTTGATCGACTGCCCGCCGACGCCGCCGCCCCACACGGCGAGGTAGCGAAGGAGGAACCATCCGATGAGGGCGGCGAGGATCAGCGGGAGCACGGCACCACCGAAGTTCTGCGTGGTGAGTCGCTGGGCGGTCATCGCGAGCAGCGCGAGCAGGATTGCCCCGACGGCGACGCCGACGATCACCTTCTGTGTGAAGCCGGTGAGGGATCCGCCCCAGAGGGTGGCGAAGCCGTAGAGCACCGCAGCGAGCACCACTGCGTAGATCGCGCCGGCGACCATTCCGATCGCGTCCTTCATCACGGCGAGGACGAAGATCGCAGCTGCGGCGATCACTGCAACGGCGATCAGGACGATCGAGACAACGAAGTGAGTGGTGCTCGTGTTGGTGGTGCCGGCGAACAGCCAGATCACCGCAGCGACGATGCCGGTCATCGCAACGGCGACGCCGGCGCCGCCGACCATGCCGACGGCGTTGGTGCGCCGACGGGCCAACTTGTTGAGCAACGCCACGCCGAGCAGACCGCCGATGATGACGAGTGCGACCGATGCCACCTCGCGTCCGGTGGACACCCGGCCGAGCGACACCCACAGGGAGTTGAGCACGCCGGTCTGTTCGGTGGAGGAGTCGCGGGCGACGTACATGAACCGCCAGATCACCGAAGCGCCGACGAGCGAGATCGCCATCGGCATGAAGATGATCGACTTGGCGACCTGCTCGAAACGCACGCCGTCGGCCAAGACCGCGATCGCCAGCCCGAGTCCCGTGGAGAACAGGGTGACCACGATCACCCACCACAGGTTGTTCACGATCGTGCCACGGAAGGTGGTGACCACGGCGAGCATGACGAGGAGACCGCCGACGATGAGCGGCCCCATGCTCGGGCTGCCGAGTTCGACCATCTTGCCGGTGCGCGACTTCTGCAGGAGGCCGACGCCGATGAACACGGCGAGGACGATCAACCCGATGATCATCAAGCGACTGGTTCCCGTGGGGAGTGCGAACAGGTTGAAACCGATGACCTGCTCGATCGACGACGGCAGCAGTCGTTCCACGATCGCGCCGACCGCCAGGATGCCGAAGAAGGTGATCACTGCGTACCCGGGGGAGAAGACGGGCGGCGCCTCGCCATCGCCGATCGAACGGCGACTCATGAAGCCTCCGACGAATCCGGCGACGACGGTGAGGATCGCGAGCAGGATCCAACTCGCGCCCTGACCGAGGCCGACCAACTGGAACGACAGGCCGTCGGGCGGGTTCCACGAGTTCGGATCGTCGAAGATGTTCCGGTAGTTCGCGAACAGGTCGGCGTCGCCGCTCTCGTTGCGGATGAAGTCGTCTCCGTTGCGGTTCTTGAGCGACAACCAGATCGTGGAGATCGCCGGGATGACGAGCATGCCGCCGGCGAAAAGCACGGCCGGGGCGAGGAAGATCCACTTGCGGGAGTTGACGTCGATCGCACCGCGTTCGCGCAGAGCGAGGTTGCCGTTCAGAGCAGCGCGCACACCGATCAGTGCGGGCGGGACCGCCACGGCGACGATGGTCCAACCCGACGGGCCTCCACCGATGTCGGGGGCGCCGAAGGCGCCGATGACCCAGCCGATCGCCGCCCCGAGGAGCGTGGGACGCAGCGGGTCGCTCGATCGCAGGAACCCGATTCCGGCTGCGATTCCGGCAGCGAGGGCGGTCCAGGCGACCAGACCCAGGGCGTCGATCTCCGGTCGTGCGTTGAAGTTCCAGAAGGCTCCGGCGACCACACCGACGAGGCCGAGGCCGCCGGCTCCGATGGCCAGACGGG
>JBBSOH010000044.1:0-20026 GCA_038259945.1 Acidimicrobiales bacterium | reverse complement strand
GGGGTCAGGCAGCGCATCCGGATCAACCGCGTCGGGAGGGGCGACGGGGGAGGGCGCAGCTGCGTCGACTGGGGGAACCGGTACGGCCCCCGCGATCTGGTCGGCGACCGACGGATCGATCGGCGCCGAGTCGATGGATGCCGACTCGGTCGGAGCTGGGCCGAACAGAGCCGGGTCGATGCTGAGCGTGAGGCGTCGGGTCGCCACCCCCGAGATCGTCGACTCGGTGGAATCGGTGATCACCGCACCGCCACGGACGCTGCTCGGGAGGAGTTCATCGAGCGTGCGGACCCAGTCGGATCTCGCGAGGCGACCGTCGAGCGGGAACTGGCCGCGGTCGAGGAGGTACCACTCGTCGGCGTCGGCACGACGGATCATCGCGTCGTCGCCATAGGTGAGGATCTGGAGAGAAGGTCCGTCGTCGCGGGTGATGTCGACCTGACTCACGGCCGTCTCGAAGTCGGTGATGATCCGATAGGTGGCTCCGGGAGACTCCGGGAGGCCGACCAGCACGAACTCGGCGGTGCGGATTCGGGCGTCGACACCGCTCGCGGTCGGGAACGCCAGGGGCGCAGGGACCTCGGCGGTGCCACTCCCGTTGCCCGCGGATTCGTTGTAGAGGCCGGGTCCGTAGGTGACTCCGGCCCAACCACCAGCGCCGAGGATGGCGACGAGCAACAGACGACGGATGCCACGCCCGCGCGGCGTCGGGGGCGCCTGGCGGCCCGACCCGGGCGTGGCCAGGAACTCGCCGATGTCGAACGCAGATCCTGCCCCGGGTGCAGAGTTCGGTGTCGTCGGCACGAGGGGCGCCGGGGTCGGGAGCATGGGCAGGCCGAAGTCGGCAGGCACCATGGCGGCGTCGGCCGCGAACATCGTCGACGGTACGGCGGCGGAGACGACAGGCGGGTTCGGAATGGTTTCGATCACCGGCGTGGCATCGACGGGAGGTGGCGGCGCGATGCCCGCGCTGGACAGTCCGACGGGCGGCGGCAACAGCACCGGCAACTCCATCGCCGGGGGACGCAGCAGTCGAACAGACGTGTCGTCGCACGGTTCGTTGCGATCGGGCGCATCAGTCGTCGCTTCGATGGTGGTGGACATCACACGTTTCATCGGTCGTGTGCGTCGGATTCTTGAGGGGCCGTGCGGAGCGTGGGAGGTCTGAACGCTGTATTCGACGAGGTCGCGCGGCTCGGGACTCGGCATGGTCGCCACCCGCTGAAGCACCTACGATCCCGACGATGACGGTCCAACACCCGATCGAGGCGAACAGCGATGACAGATCGTCGAGCAGCGCGGTGATCCCTGATGACGAGAAGGGCGGACGGACGACGATCACGTTGATCCGCCACGGCGAGTCGAAGGTCACCGTCGAGCGGATCATCGGTGGCAAACGAACGTGTCGTGGCCTCACCCCACTCGGGCGGCGCCAGGCCGAGCAGCTCCGCGACCGACTGGACCGCGAAGGGGCTGCCGCCGATGCGCTGGTCACCACCGACTTCCCGCGCGCCATCGAGACCGCCGAGGTCATCCGACCCGCATTGGTCGGTGTCGACGCTGCACTGCCGATCGACCAGTGGCCCGATCTCGGCGAGCACGACCCGGGGCCGGAGATCGACGGAATGACCTTCGACGCCTACGTGGAGCGGTTCGGTACTCCCGACTGGGGCGGCGACCGCGATGTCGAGATCTTCCCGGGCGGTGAGACGATGCGCCGTTTCCACGAGCGCGTGGAACGCGGACTCGCCGCTCTGCGCAGTGAGTTCGCAGGACGCCATGTCGCCGTCGTGTGTCATGGAGGCGTGGTCGATGCCGTGTTCCGCCTGCTGCTCGATGTCCCGATGGCGGGTGGGTTCGAACTCCACACCCTCAATACCGCGATCACGTCCTTCAGCGGTCCTGCGTCGACCGAAACATCCTCTCCACCCGGTTCGTGGCGCTTGGACCGGTACAACGACGCTGCTCACCTCGTCGGCCTCCCTGCGGCGACCGCCCGGTGAACGCTCGTCGGCGAAGCGTTCCATGTGAAGTGGCCGAGATGAAGTGGCCGAGATGAAGTGGGTGGTCATCGGTGCCGGCTCGGCGGGTTGCGTCGTGACGCGCCGTCTCGTCGACGCAGGGCACGAGGTGACTCTCGTCGAGTCCGGCCCGGCGCTGCGAGCGGGTGCAGTGCCAGCGTCGATCGGCGGGGACGACAGCTTCGCTGCGCTCGCCGAGCCCGGCCGAACCCACGACGGGCTGACGGCACGGCGCATGGCGACCTCGGAACGTGTGCTGTACCAGCGAGGTCGGGGCGAGGGTGGTTCCAGTGCTGTCAACTCGATGGTCGCACTGCGCGGTGACGCGGCGCTCTACTCGTCGTGGGGTTGGCATGATGCCGTCGACATGTTCGATCGGGTCCTCGTGCCCGTCGAGACCCCGCAGAGCGACGAGGTCGGTCGCCTCGCTCGCGTCCTGCTCGACGCCGACGCACGCGCCCGAAAGGCGCCGCTGACCCGACGGCACGGCCACCGTGTGACCACTGCCGAGGCGTACCTGTGGCCGGTGCAGGACCGGTTCGATGCGCGGCCCGACGCGACCGTCGACCTGATCGAGTTCGACGGCTCCGGCTGTGCGCGCGGCGTCAGACTCGCCGACGGCGAACGGATCGACGCCGACGCAGTGGCGGTGTGCGCGGGGGCGATCCACACGCCGACGATCCTGTTGCGCTCCGGCGTCGACGGTAATGGTGTCGGCAGGAATCTCACCGATCATCCGGCTGCAGCGCTCACGCTCAGGTTGCACGATCCGGCAGGAGCGAGCGGACTCTCGGTGAGTGCGCTGCTCGACATCGACCCGGTGCAGGTGCTCGCGCTCGACCACCTCGGTCCCGGTGCGCCGCCCGACCTCGCCGTCCTGCTCGTGGCGCTGATGCGACCGGTCGGCGCAGCAGGTTCGGTGCGGCTCGCCTCGGATGACCCCCACGCCCACCCGATCGTCGACCTCGACCTGCTCGAGGACGAACGCGACGTCGTCCGTCTGTGCGACGGTGTCGAGGAGGCGATGGAACTCCTCCGTTCTGCGGCGTTCTCCGACGCCGTTGCCGAGGTCCTGATCGACGACGTGGGGACGCCGATCGACGCGCTCGCCGACCGCGATGCGATCGAATCGTGGGTGCTTCGCCGCGGCGCCGACTACGTCCACGCGGCGTGTTCGACTGCGGAAGCGCTCGACGACCACGGGTGGGTCCGGGGTCGCCAACGCCTGGTCGTGGCCGATGCCTCGGCCTTTCCGAGCATCCCGGACGTCAACACGCATCTTCCGACGATGATGCTGGCCGAGCGCTTCGTGCAGCACTGGCTCGACGCGGACGGCGACGAGTCCACCTGAGATGATGGCGTGATGAGTTCCTTCACCCTCGGCCTCCACGAAGTCGGCAACGACTGCCACGCCTATCTGCAACCCGATGGCGGCTGGGGTTGGAGCAACGCCGGGCTGATCCGTGGCGACGGGGTGTCGCTGCTCGTCGACACGCTGTTCGACCTGAAGCTGACCGCCGCAATGCTCGATGCGATGCGGGCGATCACGGACGGCGCACCGATCTCCTCGCTGGTGAACACCCACGCCAACGGCGACCACTGCTACGGCAACAGTGCCGTGCGGGACGGCTGGCCCGAGGTGGAGATCATCTCGTCGAGTGCGGCCGCCGAGGAGATGCCCCACGTGCCACCGGCGATGCTGAATGCGCTCAACCAGGATCCCGGCGACGTCGGCGACCTCTTCCGGAGCTTCTTCGGCGAGTTCGACTTCGGAGGCATCGAGTTGGAGTTGCCGTCACGCACGTTCGACGATCGCCTCGACATCGAGGTCGGAGGCCGGCGCATCGAGTTGATCGAGGTGGGGCCTGCGCACACCCAGGGCGACGTGATCGTCCACGTCCCCGATGCGAACACCGTCTACACGGGCGACATCCTGTTCGTCGGCGGGACGCCGATCGTGTGGGCCGGGCCGCTGTCGAACTGGATCGCTGCGTGCGACCTGATGTTGGGGATGGACGTCACCACCGTCGTCCCCGGGCACGGCCCGATCACCGACCGTTCGGGCATCGTCGCTGCGCGTGACTACCTCTCGTTCGTGGAGACCGAAGCGGCGGGTCGACGGTCGGCGGGAATGGACGCATTCGACACCGCTCGCGAGATCGGCACCCTGATGGCAGCCGACGAACGCTTCGAAGGTCTCGGCGAGTTCGGGAGGATCGCGGTCAACGTCGACACCGTGTACCGCTCGCTCGATCCGACACACGAGACCCCGGACGTCGTCGAACAGTTCCGCCGCATGGCCGAACTCGAGGCCCATTGACCGACAACGGAACCCTCGCCGTCGATGCCCTGCGAGCCGACGTGGTCGTGGTCGGCGACGGTCCCGCCGGTTCCGCCCTCGCTGCAGCGCTGCGACGCCAAGGTGTCGACGTCGCCCTCGTCGGGCTCGACGAACCCTGGACGGCCACGTACACCACCTGGGCCGATGACATCGATGCACTCGATCTGCTCGCCGGCGCCGACGTGTGGGCACACCGTTTCGATCGGATCACGGTGCGGTTCGGTCGCACTCACGAGGTCGACCGACCGTACGGCGTGTTCGACAACGAGGCGTTGCGTCAGCACCTGCGGACCGGCGTCCGACACGTGACCGCACGGGTCGATGACGCATCCGACGTGTCGGCCCGTCTTGTCGTCGACGCCACCGGCTGGCCGTCGAAGCTCTCCGAGCCGACGGTGTCGGTGTCGGTGTCGGTGGAGAGGGTGGCGTGGCAGACAGCGTTCGGAGTCGTGCTGCCGGCCCCTCCGACCGGAGCTCTCGGTGCGGCGACGATGATGGACTTCTCCGATCCGGGGGTGACGATCGTCGGGCGCCCGACCGTGCCGACGTTCGCGTATTCGTTGCCGGTCACCGACGGGTGGCTCGTCGAGGAGACGGTGCTCAGCGCATCGCCAGCCGTCGACCCCGACGCACTGCTCGCGGTGCTCGCCGCCCGGCTCGACACATCCGTCGAGGAACTCCTCGACGCCGCGATCTCGACCGAGCGGGTGCGCATCCCGATGGGCGCCCGTCCGCCCGATCGGTCCGATTCCGGTCCGGTGCGGTTCGGTGCATCCGCCGGGATGATCCACCCGGCGACGGGATACTCGATCGCTTCGGCGCTGTCGAGTGCCGACCGCGTGGCCGCTGCGATCTCCGACGAGATCGCTCGAACAGGTCCGACGGAGCCGATCGACTCGGCCCCGATCCGGCGTGCGGTGTGGCCGGACCCGTTGCGTCGCACCCGACACCTCCACGACTACGGCCACGACGTGTTGATCAGGCTGGATCGAGACGGGATCCAACGATTCTTCGACGCGTTCTTCGACCTCCCGGTGGACACGTGGGCTCCGTACATGAGGATCGACACGCGGCCCGGTCGCCTGGCTGCGGTGATGGCGAGGATGTTCGCCGTTGCACCGTGGAGGCTGCGAAGCCGACTGGTGACCGGTGACCTGCGACGTTTCAGCCGGTTGCTTCGGCCGTGAGCCGTGTCTTCAGTGATCGCCGGACGGCCAGCACCCAGCCGACAGCGACCGCGAGCGAGAAGGTGAACCACTGGATCGCGTAGGACAGGTGGGGGCCGTTGCTCAGTTCCGGGAGCACCACCGGTTCGGGATCACCGACGGCGATCGGCGGGTCGGACGCGATCAACTGCACGTACACGGGAGCGACGTCGCCGGGGAACTGTCGGGCGAGACGTGCCAGGTCGACGCGACGGATCTCGGTGAGCTGCTCGCCGTCGTCGGCGTCGGTCACCCCACCGCGCTCGCGTACCTCGGACAGCCGCACGTATCCACGCCCCTGGATCGCGGTGGCGGGCGCGGCCGGAACGTCGATCCCGAGGGGGATGAACCCCCGGTTCACGATCACCGTGTCGCCATCGTTGGTGACCGCTGCGGTGAGCACGTTGTCGCCCGCTCGACCCCCCTGTGACTTGTTGAAGTTCAACACCTGGTCGGGGAGGTACGTGCCGTCGACCACCACGGGCAGCCATTCGGCGTCGTCGGGTGTCAACGAACCGTCCTCGATGCTCGACAGCACGGAGCGCAGCGACGACGGCTCGGTCTGAGAACGCTCGATGACGCGCTCGTTGAACGCCTTGCGTTCCGACAACCGATCGAGCTGCCAGAACCCGGCGAACATCATGGCCATGATTCCCGCCACGACGACAGCGTGGAAGAGGAGCCACTTCGGTCGGAACAGGAAGCGGTACATCGACCCCCGACGGTATCGGCGCGTCGGCATCGGCGGGACTGCAAGCGACCAACTACGGTCCCGACGATGAAGCCCGAGGAGATCACCCCCGCCTGGCTCTCCGAGATCCTCGGAGCCGATGTCGTTGCTGTGCACGCGGAACGGATCGGTGACGGGCTCGTGGGACTCAATCTGAGGATCGGCATCGCCTACGCCGATCCGGCGTCCACCGACCGGCTGCCGTCCTCAGTGGTGATCAAGCTCCCGTCGCTCGACGAAACGAGCCGCGCCACGGGCATCGCATTGCGCAACTACGAGCGGGAGGTGAAGTTCTACGACCACATCGCAGCTACGGTCGCCATCCGGGTGCCCCACTGCCACCACGCATCGTGGAGCGAGGACACCGGGGATTTCGTCCTGGTGCTGGAGGACATGGCACCGGCGGAGCAGGGCGATCAGGTGGCGGGCTGCGGCGTGGAACAGGCCCACAGTGCCGTGGCGGAACTCGCGCAGCTGCACGGCCCGCGGTGGGACGACCCGACGCTGAACGACCACGAATTCCTCACCAGGCGCACAGGCCCCGAGGACGCGCAACAACTGGTGGGACTGTGGTCGATGTTCCTGCCCGGCTTCCTCGCCACGTACGAGACCTACCTCACCGAGCCGGGTGTCGCCCTGCTGCATGCGTTCGGACCGAAGCTCGCCGCCTGGATCGATGGTCGCACGGGGCCCGCCACGGTGGTCCACGGCGACTATCGGCTGGACAACCTGCTGTTCGCCACTCCCGACGGCGGGCCGGCTGTCACCGCGGTCGACTGGCAGACACCGGGGCACGGCGCCCCCGTCGGCGACCTGGCGTACTTCTGCGGAGCTGGCCTCGTGCCTGCCGAGAGACGCGAGCACGAGGGGTCGCTCCTCGCCTCGTATCAACAGGCTCTGTCCCCGTACGGAGTCAGCGTGGAGACGGCGTGGTTGGACGCGCAGTACCGACGCGAGGCGTTCGCCGGCGTCGTCATGTCGGTGGTCGCCAGCCAGATCGTCGGCTCGACCGCCCGCAGCGAAGCGATGTTCGCGGCGATGGCGTCACGTCACGTGCAACATTGTCTCGACCTCGAATCCATCGACGCGATCGCCTGACGGCTGCGCCGACCGCACAGAGAAGGACCCACCTCCCATGGATCTGCCCGACTTCCACATCCCGCACGCCGAGAAGATCGAGTGGATGATCGAGACGAACGGGTGGGCGCTGGAGCCGGTCGCCGCCGACCCCTCGACCGTCCCGCCGACGCCCGGGTACGCCTACTCGATCGGGATGCGCAAGGCCGTGGGATTCCCCGACGTGGCCGTGTTCGGGCTGACGCCCGTGGCGGCGAACGGCCTGGTCACCCTGGTTGCCGACGCTTGTCGCGGCGGAACCGAGATCCCGTTGGGCGTGGAACTCGTCGGATTCCTCGACAACGAACTGCGATGCGTGTTCGCCCCGATCGAACCGTCCGTGGCGACCGGATGGTTCGCAACCGCATCAGCCTGGTTCCGGGGCGCTCCACTGGACGTCGTCCAACTGATGTACCCCGATCGCAACGGCTTCCTTCCGTACGAAACGGGATTCGACGGGCGCCTCCGATTGGCGCAACCAGTGGTCGGGAACGAACGGGGCTGAACGCTTCGCGTGAGGTCGTCTCGCGCATCCTGACATCTGAACCAGCCACCGGGCACTCGATCATTGCTACGTTGCCGAGACATGAACCGGCCTCGTACCTCGTCGGACGGCCGGACACGCACCGGAAAACCGATTCCGACCAGGCCAGGCCTCCGTCCGAGTTTCCCGCCGCCCGCCGCCTCGTCGACTCCGGTGGAGGGTCTCGAGGCGCCGATCGTGTCCACACGGGAGATCATCGAAGCCACACCGGCCGCACCGCAGCTCTCCATCACGACGCAACTCCAGGTGGAGGGTGAGGACGCCGAGGCACTGTGGGACCTCTACCGAGAGGCGATGGGCCCGCTGGATCAGGTCGCAGCGATGGTCCATCTCGAGTCCCGCGAGTTGATGACGAGACGATTCGCGGATCCGAGGATCACCAAGGTGGTGGGCTGGGACGGCGTCGAACCCATCGGGCTCGGGCTGATCACCAACGACTTCTCGGTGGTCGGCGAGATCTCGGCGGACTTCTTCGTCAACGCGTATCCCGAGCATGCCGAACGCGACGCCATCTTCTACGGGATGGCGGTGCTGGTGAAACCCACGCAGCGCGGGATGACCATGTTCTCACGGATCTACATCGAGATGTGGCAGATCCCGGCCCGCGTGGGCGGGGTCCTGATCTTCGACACCTGCAAGTTCAACCGCGACAACTTCGGTGCCGATGACATCATCGGCCACATCGCATCGAACTTCCCGAACTCGACGTGGTCGGTGATCGATCAGCAGACGTGGTACGCCGCCGAACTCCCCGAACCACTGCGATAAGGGACCGAACGTTCACTCCGACGACCGGGTCGGGCATCGTCTGCGGCATTCAGGGGGTCGCCGTCGGGCGACGGACGTGGCGACGGTGTCGATGTTGGCGCACCTGGCGACGGTCGAGGCGTGCATGCACCGTCGGCACCTCGTCAGCGGGCACGGGTTGCGAGAACAGGTAGCCCTGGATCTGGGTGCAGCCGAGCTCGCCCAGGGCGGCGAGTTGCTCACGTGTCTCGACGCCTTCCGCGACCACGTCGAGGTCGAACGACGCAGCCACGGCCGTGATGCAACGTACGAGTTTGTCGTTCGACGTGTCCGATCCGAGTCCGGCGACGAATTGACGGTCGATCTTGAGGCGACTCACGGGCAGGTACTGCAGCCCCGACAAGCTCGAGTAGCCCGTCCCGAAGTCGTCGAGCGCGAGGCGGACGCCGAGCATCCTCAAGCCGGTCATCGCAGCAGCGGTGACGGCGGTGTCCTCGGTCACCACCGTCTCGGTGATCTCGAGCCAGAGGGCCGACGGGGCGAGGTCGTGACGTTCCAGGCAGGACGCCACCGTGTCGACGATGTCGGACGATGCGATCTGTCGGGCCGACACGTTCACCGAGACGTACAGATCTTCGGCGTTCTCGATGTTGGCGCGCCACCATGCAACCTGGCGGCACGCCTCGTCGAGGACGAACGAACCGATCGCGACGATCATCCCCGAATCCTCCGCGATCGGGATGAACTCGGCCGGAGAGATCTCGGCGCCGAGAGCCTCCCAGCGCAGGAGCGCTTCGAACCCGGCGACGCACCCTCGTTCGGTGTCGACGATCGGCTGGAACCATGTGGTCAGATCAGGTGCCTCGGTCTGATGTCGAAGCATCCGCTCGATCTCCATGCGTCGTGTGGAGCGGTCCTGCATCGACTGGTCGAAGACGGTCGTCTCGTTGCGGCTGCACTTCGACTCGTACATCGCTGTGTCCGCCTCGCGAATCAGCGTCGCCGACGTCGCGTCGTCGCCGGCGTGTGCGGTGCTCACGCCGATCGAGGCGGTGCAGAGGACTTCCCCGCCC
Source organism: Acidimicrobiales bacterium (assembly GCA_038259945.1). Taxonomy (GTDB): domain Bacteria; phylum Actinomycetota; class Acidimicrobiia; order Acidimicrobiales; family Ilumatobacteraceae; genus Ilumatobacter_A. The sequence goes on along the minus strand of JBBSOH010000044.1, from coordinate 10,249 downwards.
GTCAGCGCGAACGGTTCACCGAGCGCTCGTCGGATGCGATCCGCGAGGCCGACCCCGGCGGATTCATCGAGTCCCCCCGCGAGCACGACGAACTCGTCACCGGAGATCCGAGCGACGAGGTCACCCGAGCGAACGGTCGCCACCAGACGCTCGGAGACTCGCACGAGGAGTTCGTCGCCCGCATGGTGGCCCATCAGGTCGTTCACGTTCTTGAAGTGGTCGAGGTCGATGAACAGCAATGAAAGCGGCCCATCGGCGTCGTGCAGGAGGCGGTCGATCTGGTCGAGCAACAACGACCGGGACGGGAGATCTGTCAGGTCGTCGTGCGCAGCCCGGTACAGCAACTCGGCACGTGACCGGTCGTCTCTGCTCATGGCGTGCGCGACTCGAAGTGCCGATGTCGCGCACAGACCGATCGACAGCAGCACGGTCACCGGTGTCACCCGGCCGGGCAGGACGAGCAGGACGGGTGGGACGATCAGCGCGGATGACACCAGAAGTGAGCGGCTCGTGGAACGAAGGCCCACGTCGTCGCGGGTCGGCCGGACGACCTGGCTGACTGATGGATGCATCATCGCCACGCTGATGGCGCTGGGCACGATCAGGAACGGAGCATCCACGAGGTTGGGTGCGAAATCGAGACGACCGATCTCGCCGAATGCCCAGACCACGTCTCCGACGGTGAGGGCGAAGACACCGACGAGGAGCAGGCCGAACGCAGGGGACCGTCCACCCACGAGTGCGAGTTGCACGGCGATCCCGAAGAGGACGAGCGCACACGTCGGATAGGCGGCGACCACGAGTCGGGCCGGCAACCAGGTGTCGGCGAGGTCGAGGGTCGGGGTGAGGAGCGTGTGGTTGACGGCGAGTGCTGCGCCGAAGGAGAGCACGATGCCATCGAGCGCGAGGGTGATGTCACGATTCGGGCGACGCTCCCGCAACAGCCCGAGGAAGGCCAGCCCGAACAGCAGGTAGCCCGGCATCGCGACGAAGTCGGCGGTGAAGTCACGCGATCGACTCAGATCGCCGAAGTCGTCGTACGACGAAATCGAACTCGCCACGCCCCAGAGAACGGCCGTACAGACGAGCAGCAGCCACGGCCAGAACGCAGGCGGGCGGTTCCGGACGAGACCAACGACTCCGACGACCAGCGCCACCGCGATGCAGAGTGTGTATGTCGAGTCTCCGAAGCGACCAGTGGCGTGTACGCCGATGAGTGCAGCGAAACCGCACGCTGCAACCAACGACGGACGTCTGGTCGGTTCGGCCCGCCTCCGGGGTCCCTCCGCATGCGAGGCCTGCGCTCCGGCCTGGGCGGAGGTCGTGAAGGTCACCACATTCCTTCGTCCGTTCTCGTGAAGACCTTGAGCGCGCAACTGCGAATGGCCCACGATCGTTCGCAGTCGCGCTGCTACCGTCCAGCGGGGTCACGCAGCCGACGTTGCCCCGTCCACTTCCATGCCTCCCGACCCTCTCCCCGTGACCGGCGCCTGGCGCGTCGGCGACCCCGTCGGCCAGCGCAGGTTCTTCACCTTCGCCACCGATCGGCGCTTCGCGCTCGACTCCGGGGTCACCCTCACCGACGTGAGCGTCGCGTACGAGACGTGGGGAACGCTCGACTCCGACGGCTCCAACGCGGTCCTGCTCTGCCATGCATGGACGGGTGACAGCCACGCAGCAGGCCCGGCGGGCCGCGGTCACGACGAGGCCGGATGGTGGAATGCGATGGTCGGGCCCGGACTCCCGATCGACACCGATCGCTACTTCGTGGTCTGTGCCAACGTCCTCGGTGGCTGTCAGGGATCGACCGGGCCGGCGTCGCTGCACCCCGACGACGGCCGACCGTACGGGTCGCGATTTCCGGTCGTGACGATTCGTGACATGGTTCGGGCGCAAGCTCGCCTCGCCGAGCATCTCGACGTCGATCGGTGGATGGCGGTGATCGGCGGATCGATGGGCGGGATGCAGGCGCTGGAGTGGGCCGTGATGTACCCGCGGCGCGTCCGGTCACTCGTCGCGATCGCCACGTGCATGCAGGCCACGGCGCAGCAGATCGCCTGGGGCGGGATCGGGCGCCAGGCGATCCGGCTCGATCCCAGGTTCCGCAACGGCGACTACTACGACGCTCCCGACGGTGAAGGTCCTGCCGCCGGTCTGGCGATCGCACGACAGATCGCGCAGGTCACGTTCCGCAGCGACAACGTGTTCACCGACAGGTTCGGCCGCGACTTCTCGGGCCGTGCCGAGGCCGGCGACATCCTCGGCATGTGGCAGCAGTACGAGGTGGAGCGCTACCTCGAACACCACGGCAACAAGATCGTGCGCCGCTTCGACGCCAACAGCTACCTCGCGATCGGCAAGGCCATGGACCTGCACGACGTTGCCCGTGGGCGCGGATCCCTCGAACGGGCGATGGCACGGGTCCAGATGCCCACGATGGCGGTGGGCATCTGGAGCGACATGCTCTACCCCGCGTACCAGCAGCGTCAGATCCACACCGCAGTCGAAGCGAACGGCGTCCACGCCGAGTTCCACGAGATCGACTCGCCGCACGGGCACGACGCATTCCTGATCAACGGAGATCAGATCGCCGCCCCGCTCGACCGGTTCCTCGGCGACGTCTCCATCTCGTCCTGACATGCCCGAGGGACTCGAGGCGGAGATCTGGTGCCGTGCGGCGAGCGTGCTCGCCGGGCGACGGATCGCCGATGTCTGGTGTGACCCTCGCGTCTCGCCCTCCGGCCTCGGCGCGATGTTGAGCGGCGCGCGGATCGAAGGTGTCGAACGGGTCGGCAAGGTCGTTCGGATCGTCACCGATCGTCCTGCTCCGGGTGGTGGAGTCGTGGGCGACGGTGTGTCGGGTGGTGGCGCGCTGGGTCTGCACTTCGGGATGACGGGTCGTCTCGAGGTCGATGGCTTTGCGCCGATTCCGCGCCTGGAGTACGCGTCGGCTGCCGACCGCCCGGAGTGGGATCGCCTGCGGATGTTCACGATCCCCGGGGCGACGAACGACGGCATCGATGTCCCGGCGTTGCGGATGAACGACCCGCGACGTCTGGGTCGGCTGTCGTTCGACGAGCCGATCGATGTGGGCCCGGACGCGCTGACCTTGACGTCGGCGGAACTCCGGCTCGCGCTCGATCGACGGACAGCAAGGATCAAGACGCTGCTCCTCGACCAGTCGGTGGTCGCCGGCCTCGGCAACCTGTGCGCCGACGAAGTGCTGTTCACTGCGGGAATCGCTCCGCAGCGACGGGCGGACGAACTCGCCCCGAGCGAGGTCACGGCGATCGCCCGAGCGTGCCGAACCCGATTGCGGTCGATGTTGGCGGCAGGCGGATCGACTCACGGCGTGCTCTCGCCTGCGTTGCGCGTCGGCCCCGGCGTGTGCCCTCGAGACGGCATGCCGCTCGCCCGCACGACGCTCGGCGGTCGGACCGCCGTGTGGTGCCCCGATCACCAATCGTGAGGCGCGCACGGAAGCGATCCCGGCGATCTTCTGGCAGACTCTCGCCCCAGTGCTGGTCGCCTCCATGTCTTCAACAGCTCGTCGAAGTACGTCGGTGATGGCAGTCGCGTCGGACGTCGGTGACCCTTCGGCCACACGGACCGTGTATCTGACCGTGGTGCTGCTGGCCGCCCTGGGCGTGCTGCTGGCCGGCCTGGCGATCTGGGTGCTCCGCCGCACCAAGCCGGAGCCCGAACTGCTCTCGCCGTTGGAGACCATGGACACCCGCAGTTGGCGCAAGCTCGACCCGGCGGCTCAGCGGCGACTGCTCGATGAGGCACGACCACCCGATGCGTTGCCGCTCCGCCGGGAGGCTTCGGAGCCCGTCGTCGACGCGTCGTTCGCCACCGTCGCCCCGGTGGCGTCGTTCGACGACCTGTCGGAGAACGCTCCTGGCGCCCACGACCGGTCCGATCCGGTCGAGACCGACGCCGATGCCGACGTGGACGACCTCGGTCGCAACGATCACAGACTCGACGATCAGGACGTCGGAGATCAGGACGTCGGAGATCCAGGCGACGTGGATCCGGGTGACATGGATCCGGGCGACATGGACCCGGGGGCCTCCGATCGGCACTCCTTCGACCCGGTTGTCGGGGACCCCTCGGGCCAGCACGTGGCGGACGACAAACGTGCGGTCCCGCTCGACGACACCGAGGAGTCGGACCGGATCGCCGTCCCCGACGACCTCGACGTCGATTCCGAACCCGGTTCCGATGGCGGTGAATCGGGCGACATCGGTGACGTCGAGGTTGCCGATCCACGGCGTTCGATCGACCCACTGCTCACCTCGGAGAGCCGATCGTCGGACGCATCGAACTGACCGTCGATCGACGACCGCAACGCCACACCCCGTCGACTGGCCCGACGAAGTTGCGATCGCTACGCTCCACCCCGTGGCCGAACTCGACATCGACGCAATGCTCCAACGTTTCCGTGATCGGGCTGCGGCGGTGAAGAAGCGTCCGCTCCCGCCGGTGGAAGGCGAAGGACGCAAGGCGTTCATGGAGCAACAACAGAATGATTTCATGGACTATGCGATCATCGCCGACGCGGACATCGAACTCGTCGACGGTGTACTCACCCTGCGGATCGACCTGCGCCCCAAGGGCGACTGACGCCGACGGCACGATCGTGGTCCGCATGGATCTCGCCCGAAATCGGGCGGAACTCACCCCGAGGTTGTCGGCTTCGCATCGGGCGGTATCATCAGGGCTCCTCGCGGATGTGGCTCAGTTGGTAGAGCGTCACCTTGCCAAGGTGAAGGTCGCCGGTTCGATCCCGGTCATCCGCTCCACGAAGGCCCCGGCGCACGCCGGGGCCTTCGTCGTTCGCGCTTCGTTCGACCACGGATGCATGGGCAGAGGTGCGCCATCAATCGCAGCGTCACCTACAATCGAAGTCCCGCCGTCACGTCGTCCGCCGGGCGCATGAAAGGATCACACATGGCCGCAAATTCGGTACTCACCCACCGCAATGTGGGCGTGTTGACCGTCGCAGCCGTGGCCGCACCCGAGATCGTCACCTCCGCTTGGATCGACCAGCAACTCTCCGAGACCTACGTACGCAACGGGTTGAGTCGCAACATCCTCGCCGACCTCGCCGGCATCGAGGCTCGCCGTTGGTGGCCCGAGGGCGTCACCTTCGAACAGGCTGCGGCACACGCCGGTCGCAAGGCGTTGGAGGAATCCGGGATCGATCCCGAGAGTGTCGGCATGCTCATCTCCACGTCGGTCTGCAAGCACCACTTGGAACCGTCCGTGGCGTGCGTCGTCCACCACGAACTGAGTCTTCCCACCAGTTGCCTGAACTTCGATGTCAGCAACGCCTGCCTCGGGTTCATCAACGGCATGCAGATCGCCGCAGCGGCGATCGACGCCGGCTCGATCGACTACGCCCTCGTCGTCGACGGCGAAGGCAGCCGGCACACCCAACAGGCCACGATCGCGCGACTGCAACAGCCCGGTGTCACCTCCGCCGACGTGTTCGACGAGTTCGCATCGCTCACGCTCGGCTCCGGTGCCGCCGCCGCCGTGCTGTGCCGCATGGACAAGCATCCCGAGGCGCACCGCCTCGTCGGAGGGATCGCTCGCGGAGGAACGCAGCACAACGCGCTGTGCGTCGGCGACCTCGACCAGATGCGCACCGACTCACACGGGCTGATGCTTGCCGGACTCGACCTCGCCGAGGCAGCGTGGAAGCACAGCGGCCACGACTTCGACTGGGAAGTCGGCATGGACCACTACATCGTCCACCAGGTCAGCCAGCGCCACACCGACCTGCTCTGCGAACGCCTCGGCATCGATCCCGACCGATGCCCCCGCACGTTCCCGCACTACGGCAACGTCGGTCCGGCCGCGATTCCGATCACTCTCGCCGAACACCAGGACCAGATCGCACCGGGCGAACGGGTGCTGTGCATGGGGATCGGCTCGGGCCTCAACACCAGCTTCACCGAAATCGTCTGGTGAGTCAGGCTCCCGACCGACCGGACGGGGCGACGTGGCGAGGATGGGGAATCGACCCGTCGTGGTCGCGGATTCTCGTCGTCCCCAGCCACGACGGCACGTCACATCGATGGCACGTGCTGGACACCGGCAAGGTCGAGGGCAACGAGCCCACCGCCACGATCGTGTGCGTGCACGGCAACCCCACCTGGGCCTATGCGTGGAAATCGTTCCTCACGGAGTTCTCGGGCCGTCACCGGGTGATCGCCGTCGACCAACTCGGCATGGGGTACAGCGACCGCGTCGGGCTCCGTCGTTATGCGGAGAGGGTGGCCGACCTCGGTGACGTGGTGGCCGCTCTCGAACTCGACACCGAGTCGCCGCTCGTCCTCGCCGCCCACGACTGGGGCGGCGCCATTGCGATGGGCTGGGCGGTGGACCACGCAGACCGGGTGTCTGCGATGGTGTTGTGCAACACGGGCATCGGAGTCCCCGACGGGCGCGGAGCGCCGCGGATCATCCGCCTCGCCGCCTCGGGCCCGCTGCGCGACCTCGTGTGCAGGCGCACGAACGGTTTCGTCGAGGGCACCGTGCGATTGTCGGGGTCGCGGATCACCAAGATCGACCGACGTGCCTTCCGGGCTCCGTACCGGCGCGCCGAACACCGCGATGCGATCGCCGACTTCGTCGGCGACATCCCGCTGACCTCGACCGTTCCGCCCCACCCGAGTGAGGCGGCACTGCAGCGGGTGTCCGATCTCCTCCCGACGATCGAGGCGCCGGTGCTGCTCGCGTGGGGTGCCGAGGACATCGTCTTCGACGACGACTTCGCCGACGATCTCGCCGGTCGGTTCCCGAACTGCACGCTGCAGCGTTTCCCCGAGGCAAATCACCTGGTGATGGCCGAGGCCGACGTGGCGGGAGCGGTCGACACCTGGCTCCACGATCTCCTCGGCGACGAGGTCGAGGCGCGACCGGAAGCGGACGTTCCTGCCTCGTCGGTGTTCTCCGGGATCGAGCGCCGGCGCGACGAACACGAACTGATCGCCGTCGCCGATCTGTCCGCACGGGACACGATCGACTTCGCCACGTTCGCCAGGCGGGTCGACGGGGTCGCGGCGTCGCTGATCGAGCGGGGCCTCGGACCCGGCGATCGCGTTGCCATGCTCACACCTCCCGGCATCGACCTGCTGGTCGCCGTGTACGGCGTGTGGCGAGCCGGTGGGGTCACCGTCGTGGCCGACCGTGGACTCGGAATCTCGGGCCTCGGCAGCGCCGTGAAGTCGACGCGTCCCGCCTGGACCATCGGCCCCCGGCAAGCGGCGATGGCGAGTTCGATCCTGCGGTGGGCGCCCCGCGGCGTCCACGTCGACGTCGCCGAACTGATGGGCGACGCCGGTGTCCGCAGGTCCGGTGCAACGCTTCCGCCTCCACCGGCCGCATCGTCTGATGCGGCCGTGTTGTTCACGTCGGGCGCAACCGGGCCGGCCAAGGGCGTTCGGTACACCCACGCGCAACTGGCCGCGCAGCGAGATGCTCTGGCGTCCACGTATGCGATCACCGATGATGACCGTCTGGTGGCCGCCTTTGCCCCGTTCGCCCTGTACGGCCCGTCGCTCGGGGTTCCGACAGCATTGACCGACTGCGACGTCACCTCGCCGGGCGACCTCACCGTCGATGCCCTCGACGAAGCGTGCCGCAGCATCGGCGCCACGATGGCCTTCGGTTCGCCTGCAGCGCTGGCGAACGTCGTGCGCACTGCCCAGTCGTCGACGGCCGCGTCAGCCTCCGCGTCGTGGGCCGGGATCGCCGGGCTCCGACTCGTGTTCAGTGCAGGGGCACCCGTGCCGGTCGAGATCCTCCGGGCGGTGGCGCGGCTGGCCCCCGCCTCCGACATCCACACCCCGTACGGCATGACCGAGGCGCTGCCGGTGGCCGACATCACGTTGGCCGGGATCGAAGCCGCCGAAGTGGATGCTGCCGATCTGGGGTCGGGTGTTCCCGGCGTGTGCGTGGGCCGCCCGGTCGAAGGCTGCGATGTCCGCATCGCGGCGCTCGGTTTCGATGCGCTCACCGGGGTTCCCGATCCGCTCGGACCTGGACAAACGGGCGAGATCCTCGTTCGGGCGCCGTGGGTCAGCGAGGGCTACCTCGGGCGGTGGCAGGCGCAGCGCCTCGCCCGGCCCGGTGCAGGCTGGCATCGCACCGGTGACGTCGGCCGTCTCGACGCGTCGGGCAGGTTGTGGATCGAGGGCCGGAGCGTCCACGTCATCGACACCGTCGACGGCCCCGTCACCCCGGTACCGGTCGAGCGTGCCGTCGAGCGGTCACTCGCGGGTGACGGCTCGGTCACGGTCGGCAGGGTGGCCGCAGTCGGCGTCGGACCTGTGGGCTGTCAGCAGATCGTCGTGGTCGTCGAATCGTCGGTCTCGCCCGGCCTCGCACCGAGCGTTTTGGCACGTGCCGTGCGTGACGCAGTGGGTCGCCCCGTCGCCGCGGTTCTGTGCACTGCAACGATGCCGGTCGACATCCGCCACAACGCGAAGATCGATCGCGCTGACGTTGCCGAATGGGCCGCGGCGGTGCTCGCCGGAAAGCCCCCGAAACGACGCCTGGTCGATCGGGTCCGTCGCCTCGGACGGAACTGAGGGCGACGAGTGCGCGTCCTCGTCACGGGTGCATCAAGTCTGATCGGGGCCGGGGTCGTCGACCTCCTGCTGGCCCGTGGCGACCGAGTCGCCACGCTGCAGCGCCGCCACGTGGCGAGCATCCCCGACGTGGTCGAGCAACATCTCGGGGATGTCGCCGATGCGGCCGTCGTCGAGCGGGCGGTCGATGGATGCGACGGGGCGATCCACCTGGCGTCCAAGGTCGTCGTGGTGGGCAATCGGTCCGAGTACGTGTCCACCAACATCGACGGCACACGACACGTGCTCGATGCCGCACGACGCCACGGGGTACAACGGGTCGTGCACGTGTCGTCGCCCTCGGTCGCCCACGACGGAAGGCCGATCATCGGTGGGGGAGCCGATCCTGCGCTGACTTCGCACGGTGCTGCTTGGTATCCGGAGACGAAGGCGATCGCCGAAGAACTCGCTCTCGGCGCGAACGACGACCACATGGCGGTGACGGTGATCCGGCCGCATCTCGTCTGGGGCCCGGGCGACACCCAACTCGTCGGGCGGATCGTGGAACGTGCGAGGTCCGGGCGGTTGGCGCTGGTCGGCGGTGGCGCAGCGCTCGTGGACACGACGTACATCGACAACGCCACCTCTGCGCTCGTGGCCGCCCTCGACGCACTCGGGCCGGGGGCGCGCTGCGCAGGGCGCGCCTACGTCGTGTCGAACGGGGAGCCGCGGCCGATTCGCGAACTCGTCGAGGGCATCTGCCTCGCTGCCGGCGCGCCGTTTGCACCGCGTGACGTCCCGCTGGCCGCCGCTCGTCGGATCGGGTCCGTGATCGACCGAGTATGGCCGCGCCTCGGGCGGACCGACGAGCCACCGCTGACGCGATTCCTGGCCGACCAACTGGGGACGGCGCACTGGTTCGATCCTCGGCCTGTCCGTCACGATCTGGGGTGGGCACCCGAGGTGTCGATCGATGACGGGCTGGCCGAGCTTGCTTCGTGGTTCGACCGGACCGGCCGCAGGGGGAGTGACGCCCGCTAGAGTCTCCGGTCCTGGCGACGTGGCCGAGTGGTTTAGGCAACGGCCTGCAAAGCCGTCTACCCGAGTTCGATTCTCGGCGTCGCCTCCAACCCCTGAGCAGGTATCATCCCTGCTCAGGGGTCCTTTTCGTTTCGAGCAGGCGTTGCCGCTGTTGCCCGCTGAAACACATGATTCACCCCTGCTACGCGGCCTCCCACCCCCACCACGCCCCCATTTTCGCGGGGCACGGAGGCAGCTGTGAGCCACATCGAGAAACGCGCAGATCGCTATCGCGCCCGCTTCACCGATCCGACGGGGGCAAAACACTCCCGTACCTTCACCCGCAAGGCCGACGCGCAACGGTTCCTCCGCGAACTCGAGGCCGACATGCTGCGGGGTTCGTGGGTCGACCCTCGTGACGCCGACACGGCGCTGGCCGACTGGGCCGACGAGTTCTTGTCGCTCTGTCGTCGTCTCGCCGAGCGGACGCAGGAGACCTATCGGCGTGATCTGACCCGGTTCGTGCTCCCGAGGTTCGGCACCTACCGGCTCGGCCACATCCTCGCCGACGAGATCGAGAACTGGCTGAACGACGAGATCGACGCGGGCATCGCACCGGCGTCGGTCCATCGTCACTACCGGACGTT